>REEE01000289.1 GCA_007695245.1 Candidatus Competibacteraceae bacterium
GGAGGAGGAGCGGGAGCAGGAAGAGGGCGCGGTTTATTGCCACTTCCACACCTTCACGCCGTTCGCCACAGCGACGTGCGGGGCGATCTTGATGTAGTCACTGGGCGTTCCGGTCGTGGGCCAATAGCCGGTAAAGACGGTCTCGCCCGCCGAGGTATCGCCCAACCGAACGGCTTGATTGAGCGCAATCGTCGGAATGCCGGAGCAGCGGTAGACGCCCGATGCGACGAGTTGGATGATGCTCACGCCGGTATCGACCCACGTCTGGACCGGCCCCGGTTCTTCGCCCTGCCCTTCCGCCCACGTCCAGCCGTGGACTCCGGGCGCGAAGGTGTTGTCGGCCACGGTGTTCACCCATCTCCCGCCGCCGTGCGTGACGCCGAAGCCGATGGGATAACCCATGCCCGCGCCGGGCGGTTGAATCCAGCGCGGGAACTTGACCAGCGGTTGCCGCCAGGTGCCGATCACGCCCGGCTCCCAGACGTTGTGGTCGATGGAAGACTGCCACAGCATCCCGTCGTGACGCCGCCAAGCGTCTTTCATCGGCATCGTGGGATCGCCCGCGCCCCACGGTTGCTGCCAGAGCGGGGCGTCGATCTCGGCTCCGACCTGACCGTAGTAGTGCGCCACCCGGTTGCCGAGAGCGGTCAGGGATGCCGGCTGAAGATCGACCAGCGGCGGTTGCGGCGGGGGATCGCCGTCGATGGCGAGGTAGGTCAAGCCCTCGGCCTCTTCGATGACGCTGACGAGGTCTTCGTCGCCGGACTCGTGCCAGACTTGATAGCCGTCCGGGCCGGGGACGATATGGCGGGCGTAGCGGTAGATCATCATCATCAGTCCAAATAGGCCGAGGACCGCCAACCGACATTGATGCTGGCGGTCGTGCGGCGGAAGTTCCAATTACGCGCCCAAACCCCGGCGTAGGACACATTGCCCCAATGCCCACCGGAGAGGAGCGCCAAATTTCTTCGTTGATATTGATAGAGTCCATCCTGCCCCATCAGATTCGTACCGCTCGCTGACACGCCCGCATCCAGCGGGTGGCCGATAGAGGTGCGCAGATAGCCCGCGCCGCTGGCGGCGTCGGAAAACACCTGCGCGCCCGGCGTCGCTGAATCGCCGTAGCTGGTCCAGGCGCCGGCGTTCGCGGCCCACCACATCCCGTCCGCAACTTCGTCGTAGAGGGTGTCGATGTTCGCGGCGCTCTGCCAGTGATCGGTCGCGCCGTTCCAGCCGCTGGTCAGATCGGCGACGGCGACCCCGGATTTCAACACCCAGAACTTCCCGACATCGGGATCGCCGGTGGTGCGCTGGGTCCCATCCGTAGCGCTCGACCCGTAGGTCGTCACGCCGAGCGTCGTCTCCCACATCGTGCCGTTGAGGTCGGCGATGCCGCAGGCTTGGCCGTTGTGCGTCGTCTTCGCAAACGGCGACCCGGAGCCGGCCAGCGGTTTCGACGCCGCGCCCGCGTCGCCCGCCGTGGTGAAGGTGACCCCCGCATCGTTCACGTCGGCGAGGGCGTTGTTGTTGCAGCCCTTCGGGAAGTTGGTGGTCAAACTCGCGTCGTACCACGCGCAGTGCGCCGAGCCGGTCGCGGCTTGGCCGTGGGCGAGGGATAACAACGCCAGCGCGCTGTATTGGAACGCCGAGGCGCATTGCCAGCCCGCGCCGCGCGCCTTGGCCAGCACGATGGCGTCAGGCAGTTGCCCGGCGCAGCCGGTCATGGTGCTGGAGCGGGTGTACGTGGTCACGGCCGTCAGCGAGATCGGCACGCCGTTCGACAGGCTGGAGCCGTGCGTGGTGCCGGTGGCGGTGTCCTGGCAGTTGATGTATTTATCGATGAAGAATCCGCTTTTCACCGCCCCACCGTCGATGAACGCCCGATGCAGGACGTAGCCCTGAGCGTTGGCGGCGAGTTCGGAGGAGAAGTCGTAGACGCTGGCGATGTCGCACGCGTTCAGGCCGTAGACCGCGAAGCGCGGGCTGTCGAAGTGACCGATGCGGTAGTAGAACGCCGGGACGAAACAGCAGATGCTGCCGTCGCTGTAGGTGTAATTGCCGTACTGCGCGGAGTCGGGGTCGGTCGTGCCGGCCAGTTCGGAGTAGTCGGACGGCAGCGAGAACGGGTAGAGACCGACGCCGAAGTTCTTGCCGCCTTGGATGCCGATGGTGGTGGGGGTGGAGGGCGCGCCGCTCCACACTTGGCCCGCGCCGAGGTAAATCTTGGTAGCCTCGACCGCGCCGAGGTAAATCTTGCTGGCGTCGGAGAGCTTCATCAGTCGGTGATCACGTAGAGGGTCGTGGCGACCGGGGAGCCGATGAGGTCGTACGCCGCTTGGGTCAGGGCGACGATGGCGGAGACGCCGTCGCCGACCACCGTCCCCGCCGCACCCGGCGGCAGGATCGCCTGCTGGTAGTCGAGGACCTTCCAACGATGCACCCCGTCGCCGATCTTGCGCCGGCCGCTGTCGGATTCGACGCCGATCTGATTGAGGTCCAGGATCGGGTTGGTCGCGTTCCAGGCCGAGGCGGTATTGATCAGGAGGCTCATGGGTCACACCTTGAGGAGGTTGATCGTCACTTGATAACGGTCGGTGGTCGCCGGGTCGGCGAGGACCCGAATCGGCTGGACCGCGAACGGCGGATCGCGGAACCGCACGGTATGGGTCCCCTGCGGGAGCACCAGGGTATAGCTCGCGTCCGCCGCGGCGGCGAGGGTCTCCAAGGACAGCAGGACGCTCCGGGCCAGCCAGCCGGCGTCCACCGTGATCGGGCGGCCGGCCTGGCGAGCGCCGACCTGCACGATCAGCGCCCCGGTCAGGCTGTACTCCTCGGTGCGGGCGACCGCGCTCCAGGCGAACTCGTCAGTCCAGACCGAATCCGCCGGCAGGGTCACCCCGCCCAGGCTGGCCATGGATTAGGCCGAGTACGGCGTCAGGGTCAGCGGTTCGATGAAGTACGGTCCGGCCTGCCCGGTGGGCGTGATCAGCGTCCCGCCGAAGTTCGGCTTGAAAAACTCGGTCGCCGCGAAATCCAGATCCGCGCCTTCCGCGACCACCGCTTCATGGATGAACAGCCGGACCTTGGAACTGTCGGTCCGGTTGACGCCGAACAACTCGATATTGAGATTGACCTGGGCCAACACGTTGCCGGTGATCTTGCGCCCGGCGACCGCGCCGTAGTTGTAGGTCCAGTCGCAAGCCTCATCGACGTTGATGGTCGAAGCCTCGGGAATCCAGATGAGGCCGTGTTCCAGCCAGATGTCCTGGAGCACGTAATCGGTGCCGGCGGTCAGCGCCGTGGCGTTGGCCTTGCGCCCGGAGAACCCGGCGCTGGCGATGTTGCGGTCGGGCAGTTGCAGCCACGAGCCTTTGTGCGGGACCGCCGTCACCTGCTGGTTCCGCTGGCCCTGGGCGACGCTGATCGGGGTTTCGGTGGCGCGCATCGCCAGCAGGAGTAGTTCCGAACCGGCGTCGTCGGTTTCAAACGCCACGGTCGGTGCGGCGGATTCGTTGGCCACCGAATCGGCGACCTGGCCCCATTGGGTGCGCAGGCGCAGCTTGCGTTCGATGGTGGTCGCGGAACCGGGGTTGATGGCGAGTTTGATCGGCGACACCGGGCCGATGCGCTTGCCCCAGACGCCGTTGACATCGCGGGCGCGGATCAATACGTCACCTTCAAAAAACATGCCCACCAGATTGTGAGCGGAACGAGCTAGAGGGGTGGACATGGGAGACTCCTAATGAGTGTGGGACTGACGCGGCTTGCGCCACGAGATCGTGAGGTTGATCCGCGACCCGACCGCCGGGCGGAATAGATCGCCGTCCGGGTCGATGCCGGTGATGTCGATGGTGGTGATGGGGTCGATGCGGGTGATGCCGCGCAGCGCCGCCAGCACGTCGCGCTCCAGCGCCTGGAGCTGCGCGCTGGCCAGGTCCGGGTCGTCGTTGCGGGTCCAGCACTCCACCGCCAGCGCCTCGACGCCGGACAGTTGTTGGAACAGGGCGCGGGCCGGGCTGCTGGCGCGGGTGACCCGCACCGTATCCACGTCCGGCACCACCGCATCGACCACCGTTGCGACGGCGACGCCCGGCAGCGCGGCGCGCACGGCGTTGGCGACGATCCCTTGCAGTTCCAGCCACATGAGCTAGCCCTCGTCCGCGATCTTCGCCAGTTCCTCCTGCGCCCGGACCTGCAAGCGCTGGAGAGTGAAGGCGATCACCGGGGTGACGTAATCGCGCGGCGGAATCCCGCGCTGTTGGATTTTCCGGGCGATGGCCCAGGCGCTGCGGCGGTCGGAGCCGAGGCCCTTGACCCGCATCCAGTCGATGATCGGCTGCGGCGGCGGCATCTTCCCACCCGGACGGCGGCCCTGATAGACCCACCAACCGTGCTCGACCTTGGGGCCGAACTTCCAGACGGCCGGCTCCACCGGTTCGGCGGACACGCTGTTGATGAGCAGAGAGGTGGCGGCGAGGTTTTGCCGGGCCAACTCCCCCTTCATTTCCGCCGCGCCCTCCTGAGCCGCCAGCGCCACGGCGCGATCCATCGCCCACTGCGCGCGCTCCGACAGCCGCTGGAAGCGCGGCAGCGGGTTGGGGTCGAGGCGAATGTCGATCATCGCCGCTCCCACTCCTCTTGCAGCCGTTCGTAGAGATAGGCCGGCGTCCCCGCCGTGGGGATGCCGGCCAGCCCTTTATGGAGTTGCACGACGGCCGTTTCGCCGGCCAGGTCGCGCATCGCTTCGATCAGCGCCGCCAGCAGCACCGCGCCGCGCTGATGTTCGGTCGGGGTGACGGCGGTTTCGCTGATTTCATGGGCGGCGGCATAGAAATACGGCAGCACCGCGCCCCACGCCCCGATCTGCGCGGCGGTCGGGGCGGGCGTCAGCCAGAATTGGCCGTCCAGGCATTGCATCAGCGGCGGGTACCCCGGCGAGCAGGTCTCCCACGGCCGGCGGCGGTTGTAGCGCCCCCAGTCGTGACCGTAGACGTGCCGGCAGTCGGCGGGAGCCGCATAGAGCGCGATCCCCGCCTCCAGTTCGAGGTTGGCGGGGATGATCCGCGGCCAGCGGGCGTCGAGCCACCGCGCGGCCTGGCGCAGATGCCGCGCCAGGTCGTCGTCGCCGCCGCGAAAGCGCTCGATGGCTTTCCCGAGCTGCGCGCGGTGGTCGTCCAACAGGCCGTCGAAGTCCATGACGGGATCAGGCCGCCGCGGTGCGCGCGTCGCTGTCGGAGTAGATGATGCTGGTCAGCCGGTTGCGGATCGGCAGCGGGACGTGCAGGGCGTTGTACTCCTCGCCGTAGCTGATCTTCTCGCCGGTCGGCAGGCCGTTGGCCCCCACCGCCTCGAACGGCTGGCCGATCATGTAGGGCTTGGCGACGACGTAAGACAGGGTCCCGCGCTCGCCCATGATCAGCCGTTCCACGCCCAGGTCGATGCCGGGGGCGTTGGTGCCGTAGGCCGGCAGGGCCTTGATGGTCGCGAGATCGCCGGAGCCGGTCAGGGCCGAACCGGCGCGCGCCGCTTCCGCCGCGAACTGGGTCGCGTTGGTCAGCATGTCGTTGAGGATCGGGCTCATCAACATGAAATCGGCCTGAATGTACCGGGAGGCCGACAACATCGCCTTCCGGGCGCCGACCAAGCGGAGGGCGGCGTTCAGGTGGTCTTCCAGTTTGGTCGAGGCCGGCAGCTTCAGATCAAATTTGACGATGTTCGTGGCGTGGCTGTAACCGATGGTGGTCGCGCCGCTGGTGTGGGTCGGGGTCTGGGCGACGCCGGCCTGGTTCACCACCCGGATCAAGCCCAGGTTCCAGTTCTCGACCACGTAGTAGTTGCCGGCGGTCTGGGTGCCGGTGCCGTCCCACGCGGGAATCGCCGCGCCGTTGATGCTGAGGGCGATGGGGTTGAGCGCAGAGCCGATGGTGCCGCCGGCCAGGTCGCGGTACTGCATGGGCCGGACGATGGGCCACTGCGCGGTTTTGATCAGGGACTTCGTGCCGTCCATCTGCGCGGCGATGATTTCGCCGGTGATCGCGGTCGCGGCGTAGGCGTCGGCGGAGCGCTGCATTTCATTCGCGAGGCGCTGGCAGACCAGCTCGCGGATCAGGCGGGCGTTGCTGGCGACGTTGCGGCCGTAGGCGTCCCAATCGATCAGCGAGGCGCTGGAGAAGTGCATCACCTCATTGCTGATCTTCATGCTCAATTTCATGGCGTTGATGTACGCCAGGTCCATCTTTTGCTCGATCGAGGCCCGGGGGATTTCCGCGCTTTCGTAGACGATGCCGGAATTGACGATCGTGCCGGCTTTGCGCAGCTCATACGGGATTTGGGTGGTGCCTTGCGCGTTCGGGTCGGTCAGGGTCTGGACCACGTCCAGAATCGCCAGGTCGGACAGCGCTTCGCGGATGACGGTCCGCTGGAAGCCCTTCGGCACGTCCATGTTCGCCACTTTGGTCGGGCCGCCGTCGGCCAACAGCCGGGTTTCGGCGGCTAGGTCGGCGGCGTTCTGCCGGTCGAACAGGGCCAGGACGCGCTTGGCGAAGGGGTGCAGCTTCGCCTCTTCGGTCAGGCGCAGGCCGGTGCGGGAGCTGCCGAACGAGTAGGACTGGCGCAGGCCCTGATGGATGTCTTCCTGGAGCTTGAGCGGGCTGTGGTCGGTCCCCATCGTGATGCGGGTCGAACCCTGCCAGCCGAGCGCGCTGAGCTTCCGGCTGACAGCGACCTGGTCGGCCAGGGCGGTCTGTTGCGCGGCCAGGGCCTGGACCTGCTCGACGGTCATGTTCGGGGTGATCAGACCTTCGGCGGACAGTAAGAGCGTGCGGAGTTCTTCGCCCAGATGCTTGACGCCTTCATGGGCGTCCAAGGCGGCGCGGAACTGCCCGCGCAGCGCGCTTTGGTCGGCGGCCAACTTCTTCGACGCGGCGTCGCGGGCGGTCTCCCGCTCGCTCAGGATGCGTTCGACATCGGCGGCGGTGAGGCCCTTCGCGGTCGGGCGCGGGGCCTGGACGCTGAGGTTGATGGTCGCATCGCGCTCGCCGAACGCTTCGGCCAGCGTTTTGCCGGTGCCGACGAACTGTTCGACTAAGGCGTCCATGGCGGGATCATCCTCGCCCAGGTGTTTGGCGGCGGCGGTGAAGCCGTCGCCCAACTGGCCGATGATTTTATCGGAAAGCTTCAGATCGGCGAGCCGGTCGCGGAGGGTGTGCAGATGGGTAGACATGGTTTTACGAGCCTCTTGCAGGAGTTGATCGGCCAGCAGGTGATGCAGGCCCGTGGGTTCAGCGAGTTCGATGGGGTCCAGACGTTTGATGACCGGGCGGATGGTCAACCCGGCGCCGAGCAGCACCGCCCCGTGGGGCTGCTGGCGTTCGTTGTCGATAAAATTTTCGGTGTATTCAGCGGATAAGTATTGATAGCCCCGTTCGCTGATCGCCTTTCGGCCGTAGGGCGTCCAGTCCACTTCAGCCATCAGTCGATCACCCTCAATCCACAGGCGGGCGACCTTGCCGGCGCTGCCTTCGTCGGGCTTGTGGGAGACGTCGATATGGATGTCCTGGCCGTAGGTCCGCGACTGGAAGTTGAACACCATTTCACCCAGCAGGGCCGGGGTGATGTCGAACTGGCCATAGCGCGGATCACTGAACGACCCGGCGCGGGTGATGGTGACGGCCTTCCGGCCCTGTTCGGTGAGGGACAGGGAGGTCAGACGGCCGGAAATGAGGGTCCGGGTCGGCATATCAGGGTTCCTCAGTCTTATAACGGCAGTCGGCGGCGGGGAGCCCCAGGCCGCGCTCCAGCGCTTGGACGCGCAAGCAGACCTCCTGCCCTTGGGCGGCGGTGAAGCGTTCGCCGGAATGGCGGAAGTGGAAGTAGTCCAGCACCTGCCAGGAGGCCACCAGCACGAGACCCGCCGCCACCGTCCCAGTCATCAGGTCTCCCAGGTTTTTCCGGCTCATTGCGTGAAGCGCTGCCAGGTGCTGCTGAAAAGCTGTAAAACGCCCGCGACGGCGAGGATGCAGGTGGCGATCCCGAAGACCCCCAGCACGACCATCCTGGCGCCGTGCGTGGCGTTGCTGAGCTTTTCGGCGGCCTCGATCGCGTCGGCGTGGGTCTTCTGGAAGTAGGCGAATTCGTTGGCGTGTAAATTCAGCCTGTGCTCCAGCGATAACAGACGGTCGTTGATTTCCCGTAGGGTCTTCTGGTTCTCGCGGAATTCGGCGCGGGTCTCTCGATGCACTTCCTCGCGGAAGCGGCGCGCGCTGATGGGGTCGTCCGAATTGACCAGCGTTTCGTAGTCAGACATGAGCGGTCGCAGTCATCGATCCATCCTCGGTAAGCGCCTCACCCCGGAGGGTGAGGCGCGGCATATCACGGGTTTGTTACGGGGTGACCGGCGGCGTGGTCTGCGCGACCTTGGTTCCCACATGGCCAGACTGTAAGGCGGCCAACAGGGCGGTGATGCCTTGAGCGGAGTCGTGACCGGTCAGGGCGCGCGAGATCGAGATGGCTTCCGAGGGGTCCATCTCCGTCAGGCCCTTGACCACGCTGCCGACGGCGGCGGTCAGGATGGCGTTCATGCCCTGTTGATGGGAGACGGCGTTGCCCATGGCCAGGTTCGAGTAAAAGGCGGGACCGCCGGCGACGGTCTTGACGTTGTCGATGGCGACGCTTTCGACGATGGAATCAGGGATCGGCATGGCTCGTTACTCTTGAGAGGGGAATGGTGAACTGGCGGCGGGGTCCGGGGTTTCCAGCTTGATCAGGAGGTCGAGATAGCCGCGCGCGGTTTCCAAATTCGCGGCGCCCTGACCCTCGCGATACCGCAGCAACGCAGTGAGCGCGGTGCCGTAAAAATAGGACCGAGGGTTATCGACCGCTTTCGCGACTACGTCCTGAATCGATAGCGGGGCCATCGTACCTCCCAAAAAAAAAGCCGACGCCCCCATGTGGGGATGTCGGCTTCGAGTTTCGCCAATTCGCGGGAAGTATGGAGCGGGCGCGGGCGGATTGCAACGGACTACGGGCCGGGTTCAAAACTGGGTAGGGGTGCAGATATCCGGGTACCCTCCTCCCCCCGGCGACATTTCCAATCGCGTCGCCGAGCCCCCACCCCCCGGCGTCAAGCGGGTGAGCATCGATTTAGAAATTCAAGATAATATTTATTATCAGAACTTTTAAGTTATTGATTATAAACATAATCTTGTTTTGTGATAATTAAAGCCTGAAAAGTGGGACTAATGCTGAATTGTCCTAAGCTGAGACGCCCATTGAGAACGGTCAAAGCCATTCGTCAACGCCGCTATTTCCCAGGTATGGTCAGGATGGCGGGCCATGACTGCTTGAGCTAGGTTGGCAGAAACACAATAAAGACAGAACCTTAGCGCTGTAGGCGGCGCTCTATCCCACGCATCGGCGTGGTCTTCATCTTGGCGACGGGTCCGGCCTTCTCGACCACCTTGCGCAGTTTGCGGGTCGCGAGGTGGGAGTACACCTCGGTGGTCGCTGGGTCGGCGTGGCCTAACAGGCTCTGCCGGGTCAACAGGTCTACGTCATCCTCCGCCAGTTCCGCGCCGAACAGATGCCGCAACGCATGGGGATGCGCGTACTGATCCGGGATGCCGGCGGCGCGCGCCGTCTTCCGCACGATCCAATGGATCGACCAGGGGCCGAGCCGTCGCCGCTCACCGTAATGATCGTGCGCGCCCAGCCGGGGATGGGCCAGCGATACGAACAACACCTTGTCCCCGTTCTTCGTGGTGCGGTCGATCTCCTGCAACTCCGGACAGCCCAGGTACGCCTCGATCAGCAGCGAGATTTCAAACGGCAGCGGAACCCACCTTTCCTTCTTGCCCTTTTCTCGGAGCAGCAGTTTCCGCCGATGGGCGCCTGTGCTTTCCGGGTCGATGGCGAAGTCCCCTTCGTTCAGGTTGCAGACGCCTGATGCCCGACAGCCGGTGCCGACCAGGACGCCGATGATCGCGGTGTTGCGGATCGCGATGAAATCCCCCAGGCCGGGCTGCATGAGGAGCTGCTCGGCGTAGTGCAGCGGCATGGCCAGGGGCAACGGCGAACCGGCCGCCGGCATCGGCAGCGACCGGGCCGGGGATTCGGCCAACACCTTCTTATCCGCCAGGAACTGGTAGAACCCCCGGATCGCGGTCACCACCACGCGGCGGCTGATGGGCCGGACCTTTTTTTGATGCTGATGTTGCCCGGCGTAGTGCTCCAGGTCTTCAGTGGTCGCGTCCAGTAGGTCTTTCCCGCGATCCTGCAAGAAATGCCGCAAGCCGAAGATATGCCCGCGATAGAGCGCGCAGGTGATCGGCGAGCGCCCCTCGTTGTGCTGTTTGATCTCCAGCCAGCGCCAGACCAGGCGAATCTCGTTCGGGTGAGTTTCCACGTTTTCACTCATGACATTCTCCAGAAAAAACCCGCGCGCCAGGTAGGAGGGGGCGCACGACCCGCGCATCCGCGCATCGGGCCAATTCCGGGGGGTGGCGCGGCGTAGCGGTTTGATTCTACGGTAATTGTTCGGGCGATGCCATGCGCGGAAACGCGCGCATTAACCCGCGCATCGAATCCTAACCCGCGCATGACCCGCGCACCCCAAATCCTAACCCGCGCATTTTTGACCCTAACCCGCGCATGACCCGCGCACCCCAAATAGGCGGCAACGGTGGGGAAAATTTTTATTATTTCTTTTATATAAGAGAAAGATATAATTAATAGGGGGCGGAAAAACCGCTGAAACCCATGCGCGGGTTAAAAACCCAACCCGCGCATTTTTGACCCTAACCCGCGCATTTTCGGACCCAACCCGCAACGAACTCGGCTTAGACAATCAATGAGTTACGTAATTGAACGGTGTTGATGCGCGGGTTTTTTAGAAATACCGCTCCCCCCCTGGCGCGCGGGTTGGGGGTTGTTGCTGTTTTTGTGGCGCGTAGACAACAAAAA
>REEE01000187.1 GCA_007695245.1 Candidatus Competibacteraceae bacterium
CTGGTATAACCACCCACGCCGGGATGGCTGGTATAACCACCCACGCCGGGATGGCTGGCATAACCACCCACGCCGGGATGGCTGGCATAACCGACGACGTTGAACCGATGAGTGAATTCGTTTACGAGGTTCTCGCGGAGCAGGTTCCGCGATACCCGAATCAATCGTTAATCATCCGAACCCGCGAACCGGCGCGATTACCGGCGGCGCTGGCGACCGAGGATCCCGAATCTATCGTCGGCGCGCGTCTGCTGTCCGTGGACGCTGATTCGGAACCGTTGCACGCCTGGGCGCTCGGACTACCGCTGGAATTGGTGATCGACGACCCAGCCACCGAATTTCCGCTGCTGTATCGCCACACCCATCTGCTCGAAAACCATCCGGTCCGGGTGGCGATTGCGGTTCGGCCCGGATTCGCCAAGGCGGTTCGCTTGGCGGTCGCTCTGGATTTCGCGGTGCGCTTGGAAGTGGGACAACCCGAGCCGGCGCTGATCGAGGAACTGGCGGAGGTGCTGGGGTTCTATCTGCGTCAGCCGACTGTCGCCCAGCCCGTCGAGTTTTTTCACGGCACGCTGCTGGGTTTTTTCCACGAAGAGCCCGCGCCGCTGTGGGTGGTGCTGGACGAAAATCCACAATACCAGCGTCAGGTCGACGACGATGGGACCGAGGATTTGCCGGGACGCCTGGCGGGAACCGGCATCGCGCTGGCCGCCGACGCCGGTCTGGATGAATGGATGGAACGAACGCTGGCAGCGGATGAGGAGTGCCAGCGCTGTGAGTTTCTTCAGAGTTGCGGCGGTTATTTCAAATGGCCGCGTCGCGATTACGACTGCGCTGGGGTGAAACGGCTGTTCGGCGAGTTGCGGGACGCCGCCGCCGAGTTGCGCCAAGATCTTTCTCAAGCCTGAACGACTTTAGGCGATTTCCAGCAAAGACCTTAATCTACATCTCGTTCCCGCGCTCCAGCGTGGGAATGCTGTTCGGGCCGCTCCAGCGGCCCATGATGCCGGAGCATCGCGATGGCCAAGGCTTCCACGCTGGAGCGTGGGAGCCAGGCCGGGTCATTTCATTTCTGGAATCGCCTTACCACCGTTATTGCTCCTGTCTCCGACCATAGATATTGCCCACCACGCCGCCGGCCGCGCCGCCGATGACCGCGCCGGTCCGGGGGTTGCCGCCGGCCAGCCCACCGATGACCGCGCCGCCGGCCGCGCCGATGGCCGCGCCGCTGAGGGTGCCTTGTTGCGTGGCCGTCATATCGGTGCAGCCCACGCTCAACGCGAGGGCGGGAATCGCCAACAGATAACCAATGGTCTTCTTCATGATTCACCTCTTACTGAGCCTTGAATGCCGCCGGCCTATCGGGATTGAGCGCCGATCTTGGGTTCGACCAATTCAAACCAGATCACTTCAATGACCGGCCGCCGTTGCAGGTCAGGGTTAGACTGATAGAAGGTATCCACGGTTTCCATAATCTGCCGCAAGGTCATGCCGTCCGTGGCTTTGACGAGATTAGGGACGGTGGTGCGGTACTCGGGATCAGGACCATGCAACTGGTATTCGACCAGCGCCAGATTCATGATGCCGAGCAGGTAGGCCAATTTCTCCCGTTCCGTGGCGGTGGGCCAGTTCTCGCCATCGGGAAACGGCAGTTCTTCTTGCGCCGCTTCCACCGCTGTCGACCGGGCACCAGCGCCGGTGGTCTGGGCCACGGCCCAGACCGTCAGACCGGCGCTCAGACCGAGCGTCAACAGGAGGGTCGCAAGACGATGTTTGCTGGGCATAAGTTTTTCTCCTTAGGTTTTTTCGAGCGCGGTGGTTATTGGGTGGGAGACGGGTCGGTCTTGGACGATGTTGGGCGGCGGGTGTACCACCATTCCCAGACGAAGTAGAGGACGATCACCCCGAGGCCGACCCAGATCAGCATGGGGGCGGCATTCGACAGCGCGACGTTGATCACGGCGGTTATGATCAGAAAGATGGCGACCACGCACAGGCGCCAGTCCAGGTAAACGCCCGCTAGAAACATGCTCAGAGTAATGATCAGCATGAGGACAAAACTGGCTTGCCGGTCGTCGAGGGCGTTGATGTAGGCCCCTCGTTCGGACGCGTAGAAAATCAGGAGGATCAGTAACAGCACCGCGCCCCAGTGCAGGATCTGGCGCAGGATCATCAGCGCCCGGGCTTTCAGGGTCGGCTCGACGTGAAACCACTCGGTGGCGATGCAGATCACCCCCAGCAGGGGAACGATCCATTGCCAGTACCAACGGCTGCCGGTCAGGTCGAACGTCGTGTAGATGGATCCGGCCCAGACCAGCACGACCATCACATAAAAACTGATGTCCTCGGGGCGAAATAGCCGCCGGAGCAGGCTGGACCGGGGCGAAACCGGCTGGGAGGGAGTCATCGGTTCGAGTTCGGGCATGACGGGGTTCCTTAGGCGGGATGGGTGTTGATGTTTGGAGTGGTGCGGCTGCTGGAGCACCCCCGACCGGCGAGATTATCGACGTCGAACGAACTGAAATGCAAGTACTTTCAGGCCGTGCGTTGCTCCTGGAACATCGCCAGCAGAATGTCCAGGCGCTGCTGGGGTTCGGTCATTTCCAGCAGCGCGTGACGGATGCGCGGGGGCAGGGGCAGCAGTTCGGTCAACCGGTTGCCGATCCAGGCGGCGTTGTCCCAATCGGGGGTCATGAAGCGGATGTAGGGCGATAATTCCTCGCGTTCCAGCAGTTCGCGCAGGACCCGAACCAGGGGTTTGTGGCTGGGCAGGGGCGGCAGCGGCGGATCATCCAGCAGCCAGAGCACCTGGCCGATCAGCAACTGGTCCGGTTGGACCCGGTGACCCACCACCCGCAGCCGTTGTATTCCCAAACAGGTGATGCCCAGCAGGCCGTCGTCCAACGGGTCGAAATCCACGATGCGCGCCAGGGTGCCGACCGGGTGGATGCTGTTCGGTTGTCCGCCCGCTTCCGCGCCTTCATGAATCGTCACCACCCCGAAGCCCCCATCGTTTTTCATGCAGCGGGTCACCATGTCCAGATAGCGGGTCTCGAAGATCCGCAACGGCAACACCCCGCCGGGGAACAGCATGGTATTCAGCGGGAACAGCGGCAATTCCTGAATGGCGGTGGCCATGGCGTTTTACCTCGGGTCCGGTTTTTCGCCCCAGCGCGGCAGCAGGGCGTGGGAAATCTCCAACTGATCGAGAATTCTGGCCACGATGAAATCCACCAGTTCCGCCGCCGTGGTCGGCCGGTAGTAGAAACCGGGATTGGTCGGGAGCAGGATTGCGCCGGCGCGGGCCAGCCGCAACATGTTTTCCAGATGAATGACCGACAGCGGGGTCTCCCGCACGGCCAGGATCAGCTTGCGCCCCTCTTTGAGCGTCACGTCGGCGGCCCGTTCCAGCAGGTTGTCGCTGTTGCCGTTGGCGATGGCGGCGAGCGCGCCGGTGGTGCAGGGACAGACCACCATCGCCTGGGCCAGCGCGGAGCCGCTGGCCGGCGGGGCGGTCCATTCGTCCTGCCCAAACACCCGCAACTGCTCGGGCGCGCAGCGGTAATGCTCGCTCAGCACCCGCTGGATGTCGCGCGGCCGGCCGGGCAACCGCAGGTCGGTTTCCATGTGGATGACGATCTGCGCCGCTTTCGAGATCAGCAGTTGCACCGGACGGCCCGCCTCCAGCAGGCATTGCAGCAGGCGCAGACCGTAATCGACGCCGGACGCGCCGGTCATGCCGAGGATGATGGGGCGGATGGCGGGCGGTTCAACCATTGACGGCGTCCGTTTGCAGGCCTGCCAGCAACCGTTCGTGAATGCCGCCGAACCCGCCGTTGCTCATGATCAACACCTGAGTCCCCGGCTTGACCTGGGCCTGAATGGCGGCCAGCGTTTCCCCCAATGAATGGCGCACTTGCCCGCGCGGACCGAGCGCCGCCGCGACCGCGCCGAGATTCCAGCCGAGATCGGGCGCCTGGTAGAGCACCACGGCGTCGGCCTCCGCCAGCGCCGGGGCCAGGCTGTCGGCGAACACGCCGAGCTTCATGGTGTTGGAACGCGGCTCCAGCACGGCGAGGATCGGCGCAGCGCCGACCCGGGCGCGCAATCCGGCCAGCGTGGTCGCAATCGCGGTGGGATGGTGGGCGAAATCGTCATAGACCGTCACGCCAGCGACCGTGCCGCGCGCTTCCAAGCGCCGCTTTACACCTTGGAAGCCGGATAAGGCTTTGATGGCGGCGGCGATGGGTGCGCCGGCCCGCCGAGCGGCGGCCAGGGCGGCCAGGGCGTTGTGGACGTTGTGCGTTCCCAACTGGGACCATTCCACCCGGCCCTGCCGTCCACCTTGGTAATACACGGCAAAAGCGCTTCCATCCGGCGCAATTTCCCGCGCTTCCCAGTCGCCGACGCCGAAGCGTTCCACCGGGGTCCAGCAGCCGGTCGCCAGCACCTCGGCCAGATTCGCATCGGTCCCGTTGGCGACGATCAGCCCGGAACCCGGCACGGTGCGCAGCAGGTGATGAAACTGGCGCTGGATGGCGGCCAGGTCGGGAAAGATGTCGGCGTGATCGAATTCGAGATTGTTCAGGATCAACGTGCGCGGACGGTAGTGAACGAACTTGGAGCGCTTGTCGAAAAAGGCGGTGTCGTACTCGTCGGCTTCCACCACGAAGAACGGCGCGCGGCCCAACCGCGCCGAGACGCCAAAATTGGCCGGAATGCCGCCGATCAAAAAACCCGGTTCCAGGCCGGCATCCTCCAGAATCCAGGCCAGCAGGCTGCTGGTCGAGGTTTTGCCATGGGTGCCAGCCACCGCCAGCACGTGGCGGCCGCGCAGCACGTAATCCGCCAGCCAGGCCGGTCCGGAGGTATACGGCAGCTCGCGGTCCAGCAGTTCCTCGACGATCGGCCGGCCCCGGCTCATGACGTTGCCGACCACCACCACGTCGGGCTGGAATTCGGTCAGTTGACCGGGGTCGTAGCCTTCCCGCAACGCAATGCCGGCCTCGGCCAGTTGGGTGCTCATCGGCGGATAAACCCCTGCGTCGCAGCCGGAGACGGTATGGCCCGCCGCCCGGGCCAGCAGGGCGACGCCGGCCATGAAGGTGCCGCAGATCCCAAGAATGTGCAGGTGCATGCGAAAACTCCCTCCGCGCGTTCCGGAAACGGATCGGGACGGTTCGAGGTTTGGGTTTGAGGGGTTTGGTGCGTGAGAGCCGTGGATTCGAGCGGATTCAGCCGGTTTGTGGACCCAGCCAGCCCGCCAGGGTCCAGGACAGCAAGGTATAGCCGAGCGCGTATGAAGCACCCGTCCAGATCGTGGTGTCGAGCGCGTGGCGCAGAATGTGGGCCACGATCGCGATGCTCCAGAACATCAGCCCTAACATGAGCAATGATGGCAGCACGGCATCGCCTCCCGGCCCTTGACGGACGATCCAATGCATCAACGGCAGCGCCAGCAGCGCGATCAGGGCACCGGCGCCGGTCAAGGCGGTCAGGGTTTGCTCGAACCGGCCGGGATGTCGGCTCAGCAGCAGGATCCAGTAGAGCAACCCGGCCAGCAACAGCAGATCCAACAGAATCTGCAAGAGCGCCACCGGCGCCGGCGCTCCCAGCAGCAACACGAGAAACCCGGACGTGCCGTAGGCCAGCAGGCAGAGTTTCATCAAGACCGCCGAAGCGGGTATGTCCTGTGGGCCCTTGCGAAACAGGCAGATGTCCAGAAACAGGTTGAACAGGGCGTGCATGGGTTCAATGAAGGGTGGTGGAAGCAGTGAATCGACCGCCGGTCGGCTGGATTTCGCGAAGAAAACCTCGCCGGGATCGCGATGGCGCATGATGACAGATGACGGGTTATGGCTGAAGCCTTATCAATTCAAGGTAACTGCTTGCCAAGACTTTAACAAGCCAGAACAACCCACAAGGCGCGCCCCGCGGATTCCGCGCGCCTGTCCGGGATGATCGCTGGCGCTTCAAGCCAGACTTTTAATGGACCGACAATCGGCACCCTGCGATATAACTTTCTTTAACTTAATGTATTTTAATATTTTTTTAATAATTCTATCTCGTGCTCTTCCTTGACAAGGACAAGTTGACCTTCCTATAGTAAGTGGGGCAAAGTGGGACAAAGTGGGACGCGGGGGCGGCCCGGTGCTCAATTAAGGTAAATAAACAGTGTTCCGGGGTATCAGTTCGCTCGCGCTGGATAGCAAGGGTCGCTTGGCGATGCCAGCCAAATACCGTCAGCCCCTGTGGGACGCCTGTGAAGGCCAGTTGGTCCTGACGATCGACCGCGACCGGTGCCTGTTGCTCTACCCCTTACCGATTTGGGAAACCGTCGAACGCCAACTCATCCAGCTGTCCAGCACCAACCAACGCGCTCGGACCCTGAAACGGCTGTTGCTGGGGCACGCCGAGGAGTGCGGACTGGACGCCAGCGGCCGTATTCGGTTGCCGGTGCCGCTACGAGAGTTTGCACGTCTGGAGAAGCGCGTGGTGCTGGTGGGACAGGGGAACAAATTCGAAATCTGGAACGAGTCGGACTGGCAGACCTGGCGCGATGCGCGGTTGGCCGGCGACGAGGCCGACGACGGCGAATCCTTGCCCGACCTGGATGCGCTGGCGTTTTGAAATGATGATCGCTGGCGCGTCACTGCATCGCCCGGTGTTGCTGGCCGAGGCGCTGACCGCGTTGGCCGTGCGTCCGGCGGGTCGCTACGCGGACGCCACCTTCGGTCGGGGCGGCCATGCGGGGGCGCTGCTGGCGGCGCTGGGACCGGCGGGACGGTTGCTGGCTCTGGACCGGGATCCGGAAGCCCGCCAGTGGGCGGCGGCGCGGTTTGGGAGCGATGCTCGATTAACCTTTATTCAGGGGGCGTTCAGCCAATTGGCCGAGAGTGTCTCCGCGCATGGGTTGAGCGGTCGTCTGGATGGAATTCTGTTCGACCTGGGGGTGTCCTCGCCGCAACTGGCCGATCCGGCGCGCGGGTTCAGCTTCAGTCAGGACGGGCCGCTGGACATGCGGATGGACCCGACCACGGGTGAAAGCGCCGCGGTCTGGCTGAATCGAGTCACGGAAACGGAATTGGCCCGAGTGTTGGCGGAATTCGGCGAGGAACGGTTTTATCGACGGGTGGCCCGGGCCATCGTCGCGGCGCGCCAGCAGACGCCGATCGCCACCACGGCGCGGCTGGCGCACATCATCGCGAAGGCCGTACCCACGCGCGAGCCCGGCAAGCATCCCGCCACCCGCGCGTTTCAGGCCATCCGCATCGCGGTGAATGATGAATTGGGCGAATTGCGAGCCGTCTTGCCGCAGGCGGTGCGGATGCTGGCGCCGGGCGGCCGGTTGGTGGTGATCAGTTTTCACTCGCTGGAGGATCGCGTGGTTAAACGCTTCATGCACGAACAGGCGCGGGGCCGGGAACTTCCGCTGGATTTGCCGGTGACCGGCGCGCCGGAGGGGAGGACCCTGCGCCTCATCGGCCGGCAGCTACGTCCCGACGCCGCGGAAATCGCCGCGAATCCCCGTGCGCGCAGCGCGGTGTTGAGAGTCGCGGAACGTTTGTCGTGACCGGCCAAATTTTGCTGGTCGGGGTGTTGGCGGGTGCCGTGTTGAGCTCCGGGCTGGGTGTGGTACACATCCAGCACACCAACCGGCAATTGTTCATCGAACTCCAGAAGTTGCAAAAAGAGCGGGATCATCTGGAAATCGAATGGGAGTTGTTGCGCTTGGAGCAGAGTACGTTGGTCACGGACGCCGCGGTCGAGAACGTGGCGCGAACGCGGCTCAATATGCTGATCCCCAACCCCAATGAAGTTTTCTACATCACGCCGGACGACTGATGAACAGAACCCGCAGGAGCTTGAGCCGCCCGAGAGAGACCGCCGCGCGCCGCGCGTGGGCGTTCGCGCGGGCGATGACCCGACGGGGGTTGGTCTTGGGCTTGCTGTTGGCGGCGACCATGGGCATGGTCGCGCGCGCGACCTATTTACAACTGGTGGATCGGGAGCGCTTGCAGCGCGAAGGCGCGGGTCGCTATCTGCGCGTCGTGGAAGTCCCGACGCATCGAGGCATGATCCTGGACCGCCACGGCGAGCCGCTCGCGGTCAGTTCGCCGGTGGATTCGATCTGGGCGCATCCCGGAGAATTGGGGGCGAACCGGGACCAATGGCCCGCGCTGGCGGCGGCGCTGAAGACGACGGTCGCGGATCTGGAGCGCCGGCTGGCGGGCCGCGAGACCCGCCAGTTCGTCTATTTACGCCGACATATGGTGCCGGACGCCGCCCAGCGAGTTCTGCAACTGGAAATCCCTGGCGTGTACGCCCAGCGGGAATATCGCCGCTATTACCCGGATGCTGAGGTGACTTCGCATTTGCTGGGATTTACCAACATCGACGATATCGGCCAGGACGGCCTGGAAAAGGCGTTTGATCAGGAATTGCGCGGCATCCCCGGCCGCAAGCGGGTGATCCAGGATCGGCTGGGCCGGGTGGTGCAGGACGTGGAGAGCCTGCGCGCGCCGCAACCGGGGCGGACGCTGACGCTGAGCATCGACCGGCGCTTGCAGTATCTGGCCTACCGCGCGCTGAAGACCGCGGTCGAGGAGCACCGAGCCAGCGCTGGATCGGCGGTGATCGCGGACGTGCGGACCGGCGAGATTCTGGCCATGGTCAACCAGCCGGCGGGCAATCCCAACAATCGCGCGGAGTTGCGCGGCGAATTGCTGCGCAACCGGGCGATTTCGGACATGTACGAGCCCGGCTCGACGCTGAAACCTTTCCCGGTAGTCCTGGCCCTGGAAACCGGCCGCTGGGCGCCCGGCACGATGGTGAACACCGCCCCTGGCTGGCTCAAGGTGGGCCGCCATACGGTCCGCGACGTGCATAACTATAAATCGATCGATGTGACCCGCGTGATCAGCAAATCCAGCAATGTCGGCACCACCAAGATCGCGCTGTCGATGCCGGCGGAACGCTTGTGGAAGCTGTACCGGGACCTCGGCTTCGGTGCCTCGAGCGGGTTGGGACTGATCGGCGAGCAGCCGGGGATTCTCCGTCACCACACCAGGTGGGGGGGGGAAATCGGCCACGCCAACCACTCGTTCGGTTACGGGCTGTCGGTCAACATGGTGCAGTTGACCCAGGCATGGTCGGTACTGGCGGCGGATGGCGTCCGGCGACCGCTGACCCTGCTGAAACGGTCCGAACCGCTCGATCCGGCCGAGGAGCAACGGGTGCTGTCGGCTCGGGCGACGCGGCAGATGCGCGCCATGCTCGAAAAGGCGGTCACCCAGGAGGGCACGGGTATCCGGGCGACCGTGCCCGGTTACCGGGTGGCGGGCAAGACCGGCACGGTGCGCAAGATCGTGGACGGTCGCTACACGCGCAACCGCTATTTTGCGCTGTTCGCCGGCATGGTGCCGGCCAGCGATCCACGGTTGGTGATGGTGGTCATCATCGACGAACCGAAAGGGAGATCCTATTACGGCGGCACGGTGGCGGCGCCGGTGTTCGGCGCGGCCATGGGCGGAGCCGTGCGGATTTTGAATATTACGCCGGACGACATGCCCAGCATGAAAATCGCCGGCGCGGCGACCCCGGCGAAGACCAAACCATGAAAGCATCGCCGCCGACCCTGCGCGATCTGCTCGCCGGGGTGGCCGCCGTGCCGGCGGCGCTGGCGAGCCGACCGGTTTCCGGCTTGGCGCTCGACAGCCGCGCGGTTCGGCCCGGCGCGGTGTTTTTCGCGCTGCGCGGCACGCGCCATCATGGGTTGGAGTTTCTCGACGCGGTGCGGACGGCGGGCGCGCTGGCGGTAGTCTGGGAACCGCCCTATGCCGGGCCGTTGCCGACCGAACCGGCGCTCCCGTTGTTGGCCGTGCCGGAACTGCGCCGGCAACTGGGTTGGATCGCCAGCCGGTTTTACGGCGATCCCTCCCGACGGTTGCAGGTGGTGGGTATCACCGGGACCGATGGCAAGACGTCCTGCGCGCATTTCATCGCGCAAGCGTTGAGCGACGCGGATTCCGGACCGTGCGGCATTCTCGGCACGCTGGGCATGGGCGAATACGGCCGGACCGAACCGTCGCCGCACACCACGCCGGACCCGCTGGTCGTGCAAGGCTGGCTGGCTCGGCTGGTCGCTGGCGGGCGGCGTCATGCGGTGATGGAAGTGTCGTCGCATGCGCTGGACCAGGGGCGGGTACACGGGATCGAATTCGCGGCGGCGGTGTTGACCAACCTGACCCGCGATCATCTGGATTATCACGGCACGGTGGCAGCCTACGGAGCGGCCAAGCGCCGCTTGTTTTTCGAGCATCGTCCCGAATGGGCGACGCTGAATCTGGACGACCCCTTTGGCCGGGAACTCGCCGCCGACCTGCGCGGCCGGACTCAGGTTCTCGGTTACGGTCTCGGCGCACGACCCGAGCGAACGGATGCATTCGTTTGGGGCGAACCTCTGGAGTTGTCGCCCGCCGGTCTCCGCCTGCAAGTCCGCTCGTCCTGGGGCGATGGCGAACTGGCGGTGGGACTGTTGGGACGGTTCAACGCCAGCAACATCCTGGCGACCCTGGCGACCTTGCTGGCGCTGGATCTGCCCTTCGCTGAAGCCATGACACGAGTGGCCCGGACCGCAACCGTGCCGGGGCGGATGGAGCGGTTGGGCGGCGGCTTCGGCCAGCCGTTGGTAGTGGTGGATTACGCCCACACCCCGCACGCCCTGGAGCAGGCGCTGCGCGCCCTGCGGGAGCACGGCGGCCGTCGGCTGTGGTGCGTGTTCGGCTGCGGTGGGGACCGCGATCCCGGCAAGCGGCCGCTGATGGGCGCGGTGGCCGAACGACTGGCGGATCGGGTGATCGTGACCGACGACAATCCACGTACCGAAGACCCTGGGGAAATCGTCGCCGCTATTCTGGCCGGGATGCGCCGCCCGAACGCGGCAACGGTGATCCACGACCGGCGGACCGCCATCTTTCAAGCACTGGCTGAAGCTTCCGCCGACGATCTCGTACTGATCGCCGGCAAAGGCCATGAAGGGGAACAGATCATGGGTATGGAGCGGCGGCCGTTCAGCGACCGGGCGGTCGTGTGCGAGGGCTTCGCGCGCGCCCAACAGCAGGGCGAGGCCGCGTGAATGGGTGACGCCTTCTCACCCTTGCGTCTGCGGGAGGCCGCCGGTTTGCTCGACGGCGCGGCCAGCGGCGCCGATGTCGCTTTTACCGCCGTCGCCACCGACAGCCGGCATTTACCGGTGGGCGCGCTGTTCGTGGCGCTGACCGGACCGAATTTCGACGGCCACGACTTCGTGGCCGCCGCCCGCGAACGGGGGGCTTGCGCCGCTCTGGTCGAGCGGTCGGTCGCCGATCCGCTGCCGCAGTTGCGGGTCGCCGATACCCGCCTGGCGCTGGGACGCCTGGCGGCGGCGTGGCGGTCGCGCTTCACCGGACCGCTGATCGCGCTGACCGGCAGCAACGGTAAGACCACCCTCAAGGAGATGATTGCCGCCATTCTGCGGTTGCGGGGATCGACGCTGGCGACCGAGGGCAATCTGAACAACGACCTTGGGGTACCCCTAACCTTGTTGCGTCTGACCGGCGAACACGCCTGCGCCGTGATCGAGATGGGCGCCAACCATCACGGCGAGATCGCCTATTTAACCGATCTGGCGCGGCCGGATGTGGCGGTGGTCAACAATGCCGGTCCCTGCCATTTGGAGGGATTCGGCAACGTGGCCGGCGTGGCGCGCGGCAAGGGGGAAATCTTCCAGGGCCTTGGACCGGAGGGCGTGGCGATCATCAACCGCGATGATGTTTACGCCGACTACTGGGCCGGATTGAACGCAGGACGGCGGATGGTGGATTTCGGTCTGGATCGGCCCGCGCGGGTCAGCGGCCAAGTGCTCGATCCGACGAACAACCGTTTTCGACTCGTTGCGGCCGAAGGCGAGATCGAGATCGCTTTGCCGTTGCCGGGCCGGCACAACGTCCGCAACGCCCTGGCGGCGGCGGCGGCGGCGCTGGCGGTGGGCGCGACGCTGGCCGAGATTCGCACGGGGCTGGAAAGCTTGCACGGCGTCGGCGGGCGGATGCAACGCCTGCCCGGCCGGCACGGCGGCGCGGTGATTCACGATGCTTACAACGCCAATCCCGCTTCGCTGGCCGCCGCCCTGGCGACGGTCGGTGCCGAGCCGGGCCGCAAATGGCTGGTGCTGGGCGACATGTTCGAACTGGGGCCGACGGCGGACGCCCTGCACGCCCAGTCCGGACGGGAGGCGCGGGCGGCGGGGTTCGAGCGACTGTACGCCGTGGGCGAGCACAGCCGGGCGGCGGCGCTGGCCTTCGCGGACGGCGGCGGTCACTACGAAAACCCCGCGGCGTTGATCGCGGAATTGACTCGCGACCTCCAGAGCGGCGAGCCGGTCACCGTGCTCGTTAAAGGCTCGCGCGGGATGCGGATGGAACAGGTGGCGGCAGCCTTGGCGGATGCCAGGGAAGGATTCGCGAACCTGGAAGGACACAATTGATGCTGGTGTTGCTGGCCGAATGGCTGACCGAAAATTTCTATCGGGGTTTCAACGTCTTTCAGTATCTGACGTTGCGGGGCATCCTGGGGGTGCTCACGGCGTTGTTCATCGCGCTGCTCGTCGGACCGTTCATGATCCGACGCTTGAGCCGCTACCAGATCGGCCAGCAGATCCGCGAGGATGGCCCCCAGAGCCATCTCTCCAAGGCGGGCACTCCCACCATGGGTGGGGCGTTGATTTTGGTCGCCATCACCGTCGCGACCCTGTTATGGGCGGACCCGCGCAACCGCTACGTCTGGATCGTGCTGGGCGTGACGCTGGCGTTTGGGGCCATCGGTTGGGTGGATGATTACCGGAAGCTGATTTTACGCAATTCCAAGGGGTTGTCGGCGCGCTCCAAGTATTTCTGGCAGTCCTGCGCCGGGCTGGCGGCGGCGCTGCTCCTGTATTACACCGCGCAGACTCCGGTGGAAACCCAGTTGCTCGTGCCGTTCTTCAAGAACGTGGCGCTGGAACTCGGCTGGCTGTTCGTACCGTTGACGTACCTGGTCATCGTCGGCTCCAGCAACGCCGTCAATCTCACCGATGGCCTGGATGGGCTGGCGATCGTGCCGACGGTCATGGTCGCCGGGGCGCTGGCGGTGTTCTGCTACGTTTCCGGCAACTGGATTTTCGCCGAGTATCTCGGCATCCCTTTCGTGCCGGGCGTGGGCGAGGTACTGGTATTTTGCGGGGCGCTGGTCGGGGCCGGGCTGGGCTTTCTCTGGTTCAACGCCTACCCGGCCCAGGTGTTCATGGGCGATGTCGGCGCGCTGGCGCTGGGCGCGGCGCTGGGGGTCATCGCGGTGACCGTGCGGCAGGAGCTGGTGCTGGTGGTGATGGGGGGGATCTTCGTGCTGGAGACCATATCGGTGATCCTGCAAGTCGCCTCGTTCAAGCTTACCGGCCGACGCATCTTCCGCATGGCACCGTTGCATCACCATTTCGAATTGAAGGGCTGGCCGGAACCCCGGGTGATCGTCCGCTTCTGGATCATCACCATCGTGCTGGTGCTGGCGGGCCTGGCGACCTTGAAACTGCGGTAGGGGAGGGCGCGGATGCTGCGATTGGATGGAACCACGCTGGTGGTCGGTCTCGGGGCCAGCGGCCTGGCGACGGTGCGGGCGCTGAAGGCGCTCGGCGCGCCCGTGGCCGCGACCGACAGCCGCGCCGATCCACCGGGACTGGCGGCAAAGCCCTCACCCCCAACCCCTCTCCCACGGGGAGAGGGGAGTTTTTGTACGGTCTCTGAATTCCCCGACGTGCCCTGCCATCTGGGCGGTTTCGATCCGGCGCGGTTCGCCGACGCGGCGCGCTTGCTGGTCAGTCCGGGGGTCGCGGTGAAAACCCCGGCGATCGCCGGGGCGGCGGCACGGGGCATTCCGGTTTGGGGCGATATCGAACTGCTGGCCCGACTGACCCAGGTGCCGGTGGCGGCCATCACCGGCACCAACGGCAAGAGCACGGTCACGACTCTGCTGGGGTTGATGGCCGAGCGAGCCGGGGTGCGCGCGGCGGTCGGCGGCAATCTCGGCCCGCCGGCGCTGGATCTGTGGTTGCGCGATGAATGGGAAGCCGACCGGGTGCCCGATCTGTATGTTTTGGAGCTGTCGAGCTTCCAGTTGGAAACCACCCACAGCCTGAACGCCCGGGTGGCGACGGTGTTGAACCTCAGTCCCGATCACCTGGATCGCTACGACGATCTTGATGAGTACATCGCCGCCAAGCGGCGGATCTTCCGGGGCGATGGCACACTGGTGGTCAACGCCGACGATCCAGCGGTCATGGCGATGGTCGAGCCGGGGCGGGACGTGCTGCGCTTCACTTTGAACGAGCCGGGTGAGGGCGAGTTCGGCCTGTGGCGGGACGGCGGCGCAACCTGGCTGGCGCGGGGCCAGGAGCGCTGGATCGCCGCCGGGGAATTGCGGATCAGCGGCGACCACAACCTCGCCAACGCCCTGGCGGCGCTGGCCATGGGCCAGGCGCTGGGGTTGCGACGCGATGGAATGCTGGCGGCGCTGCGCGATTTTATCGGCCTGGCGCACCGGACCACGCTGGTGCTGGAGCGCGCCGGGGTGCGCTGGTTCGACGATTCCAAAGGGACCAACGTCGGCGCGACGGTGGCGGCGGTGCGTGGCCTGCCGGGATCCGTAGTGCTGATCGCCGGCGGCGACGGCAAGGGCCAGGATTTTGCTCCGCTGCGTCCGGCGCTGGCCGATAAGGCGCGGGCGGTGGTGTTGATCGGCCGCGACGCGCCCTCGATCGCCGCCGCGCTGGGCGACAGGGTGCCGCTCCAATTCGCGACGAGTCTGGAAGAAGCGGTGGCGGCGGCGGCGCGGCTGGCCCGACCGGGGGATAGCGTGTTGCTGTCGCCGGCCTGCGCCAGTTTCGACATGTTCCGCAATTATGAAGAGCGCGGCGCACGATTCGCGACCGCGGTGAGGAGCTTGCCATGCTGAATCCAGCCGTTACGGCGCCCCCCGCCGCCCCTCGCGACAAAGCCAAATTGCCGCGCGCCGGCGAGGGTCGAACCGCGCTGCCGTTCCCCGATCCCTGGGTGCTGATTCCAGCCGGACTTCTGCTGTTGCTGGGGTTGCTGATGGTGGCGTCGGCGTCGATGCCGATCGCCGACGCCCGCACGGGCCAGCCGTTCTACTTTCTGATCCGGCAAAGTGTCTTTGCCCTGGTCGGTCTGCTGGCGGCCGGGCTGGTGTTCCAGGTTCCCATGAGTCGCTGGCGGCGTTCGGGACCGCTGTTGCTGCTGGCGGCGTTCGCGCTGCTGGTGCTGGTGCTGGTGCCGGGCATCGGCAAGGAAGTCAACGGCAGCATGCGCTGGATCGTCGTCGGTCCGATCAACATTCAGGCGTCGGAACTGGCCAAGCTGTTCACGTTGATCTACGTCGCGGGTTATCTCAAACGGCACTGCGAGGAATTGCGAACCGCGGACTTTCGCACCTCGGCGCTGGCCTTGCTCCGGCCCATGGCGGTGTTGGGGGTGCTGGCGGTGCTGCTGTTGCTGGAGCCGGATTTCGGCAGCGTGGTGGTGCTGATGGCGACCGCGCTGGGCATGGTGTTTCTGGCCGGGGTCAACCTCCGCCAGTTTGGGGTTTTACAAGTAGGCACGCTCCTGATCATGGCGGCGCTGATTTACTCCTCGCCCTATCGCCGCGAACGGATGCTCGGTTTTCTGGACCCGTGGGCGGACGCGCAGGCCAGCGGCTACCAGTTGACTCAGGCGCTGATCGCCATCGGTCGCGGCGAATGGTTCGGGGTCGGGCTGGGTGCCAGCGTGCAAAAGCTGTTTTACCTGCCTGAATCCTATACCGACTTTTTGTTTGCGGTGCTGGCCGAGGAACTGGGGTTGGCCGGCATTCTCAGCGTCATCGTCTTATTCGTGATTCTGGTGTGGCGGACGTTCGAGATCGGGCGCCGCGCCGAGCGGCTGGGTAAGGAATTCTCGGCTTATCTGGCCTATGGCATCGGCCTGTGGTTCGGTCTCCAGGCGCTGTTCAACATCGGGGTCAACATGGGGGTGTTGCCGACCAAGGGCCTGACCTTGCCGTTGATGAGCTACGGCGGCAGCAGCCTGGTGGTGATGTGCATGGCGCTGGCGCTGCTGCTGCGGATCGACGTGGAAACCCGCGTCGGGGCGGGACACGAGGAATGAGCGTGGCGCGCCCGGTGCTGGTGATGGCGGGCGGAACCGGCGGCCATGTGTTCCCGGCGCTGGCGGTGGCCGAGCGATTGCGCGCGCGCGGCGTACCCGTGGTGTGGATGGGCACCCGCAACGGCCTGGAGGCGACGCTGGTTCCTCAGGCGGGTATTCCCATGGAGTGGATTGAGGTGACCGGTCTGCGCGGCAAGGGGCTGGGCCAGAAGCTGCGGATGCCGTTCATGCTGGGGCGGGCGCTGTTCCAAGCCAGGGCGATCCTGCGCCGCCTGCGACCGCGGGGGGTGCTGGGCATGGGGGGATTCGCCAGCGGTCCCGGCGGGGCGATGGCCCGGTGGCTGCGGATTCCGCTGGTCGTTCACGAACAGAACGCCATCGCCGGGCTAACCAATCGCGGGCTGTCCCGGTTGGCCGATCGGGTGCTGGAGGCGTTTCCGGGCACGTTCGCGCCCGCGCGCCGGGCGCAGACCGTTGGAAATCCGGTGCGCGCGGAGATCGCCGCCCTGCCGCCGCCGGCGGAACGATTCGCCGGTCGGATGGGGCGACCGCGACTGCTGGTACTGGGCGGCAGTCAGGGCGCGCGGGCGCTGAACCAGTGGGTTCCGCGGGCGCTGGCGCTGCTCGATCCAGACGAACGCCCGGACGTCTGGCACCAGGCCGGAGGAAAGTTGCACGAAGCGGCGGCGGAAGCGTATCGGGATGTGGGGGTGACCGGGCGCCTGACGCCGTTCATCGCGGACATGGCGGAGGCTTATGGCTGGGCTGATCTGGTGCTGTGCCGGGCCGGGGCGTTGACGGTCGCTGAATTGGCGGCGGCGGGCGTGGGAGCGGTGCTGGTGCCGTTTCCGTTCGCGGTGGACGACCATCAGACCGCCAACGCCCGGTTTCTGGAACGGGGCGATGCGGCGCTGGTGTTCCAGCAGGCTGATCTGACCCCCGAACGGCTGGCGGAGATTTTATGCGAGTTACTCGGCGACCGTGCCCGCCTGCTGGACATGGCCGAGGCGGCGAGACGCCTGGCGAAAATTGAAGCCGCCGACTGGGTGGCCACGGCGTGTCTGGAAGCGGCTAAAGAAGTTTAAAAATTAAACGCAGGGTGGATCGGCGTGTCCGCCCCAAAACGTAGGGGGAACTTTGGAAAAACCCGTGTTAACCGCGATTCCCGAGGCTTGGCGCGACATGCGCCGGATTCGCCACGTGCATTTTGTCGGCATCGGCGGCTCCGGCATGAGCGGCATCGCCGAGGTCTTGCTGAATCTGGGTTATACCGTGTCCGGTTCGGATCTGCGCGCCAGTGCGGCGACGGCGCGTCTGGCGCAGTTGGGGGCGTTGATCCAGCATGGGCATGCCGCCGAGCACGTCGCTGATTGCGACGCCGTGGTGATTTCCAGCGCGGTGGACGAGGATAACCCCGAAGTGGCGGCGGCGCGGGCCGCGCGGATTCCCGTGGTGCCCCGCGCCGAGATGCTGGCCGAGTTGATGCGCTTCCGCTATGGCGTCGCCGTGGCGGGCACGCACGGCAAGACCACCACCACCAGCCTGATCACCAGCCTGTTGGCCGAGGGTGGACTGGACCCGACCTTCGTGATCGGTGGCCGGCTGAACAGCGCCGGGGCCAATGCCCGCCTGGGCGCGGGCCGTTTTCTGGTGGCCGAGGCCGATGAAAGCGACGCGTCGTTCCTGTTCTTGCAGCCGATGATGGCGGTGGTGACCAACATCGACGCCGATCATCTGCCGACCTACGGCGGCGACTTCGCGCGCTTGCGCGAGACCTTCGTCGAGTTTCTGCACCATCTGCCGTTTTACGGATTGGCGGTGTTGTGCGCCGACGATCCGCAATTGCGGGCGCTGTTGCCGCGCTTGAGCCGGCCGGTGCTGACTTACGGCACCGGTGAAGATTGCGACGCCCGCGCGACCGAGATCGTGCCGGACGGCCTGCGCACCCGGTTCGTGGCCCATCTGCCCGGTCTGAAGACGCCGTTGCCGGTCACCTTGAACCTGCCTGGCCGGCACAGCGTGTTGAATGCGCTGGCGGCCATCGTCGTGGCGCGCGAGTTGGGGGTGTCGGAAACGGCGATTCGCCGTGCCCTGCAAAATTTCCAGGGGATCGGTCGCCGCTTCCAACAACACGGCGAGCTGACCTTGCCCGATGGGGGCCGCGCCGCCGTGATGGAAGACTACGGCCATCATCCACGGGAAATTCAAGCGGTGCTCGGAGCGTTGCGCGGTGCGTGGCCGGGACGACGGCTGGTGCTGGCTTTCCAACCGCATCGCTTCAGCCGGACCCGCGATCTGTTCGATGATTTTGCTCAGGTCCTGTCCGAAACGGACGCGCTGATCCTGTTGGACGTGTATCCAGCCGGGGAAAAACCGATTCCCGGAGCCGACGGGCGCAGCCTGAGTCGTGCGATCCGGACTCGTGGCAAGGTGAACCCGGTCTTTGTCGAGCAATCCGCCGATCTACCCACGGTGCTGCCGGATTTGCTGCGCGACGGCGATCTGCTGCTGCTGATGGGAGCTGGCGATATCGGCGCGATGGCGGCGCGGTTGGGGCGTGAAGGTAGAGGCTAACGGCTAAAGGTTATCTGAATGGCTACTGAAAGACAGCGACAGCGAGTGACCGACCCGACTGAATTCGGCCGAGTGGCCGTATTAATGGGTGGTTGGTCGGCGGAGCGGGCGGTGTCGCTCAAGAGCGGTCAAGCGGTGCTGGCGGCGCTGCGGGCGCGCGGGGTGGATGCGCGCGGCCTCGATGTCGACCGCGCCATTCTGAACGTGCTGGCCAACGACCGCTTCGACCGGGCGTTTATCATCCTGCACGGGCGCGGCGGCGAGGACGGGGTCATCCAGGGGGCGCTCGATCTCCTGGAACTGCCTTATACCGGCAGCGGGGTGCTGGCTTCGGCGCTCGGGATGGACAAGCTGCGCACCAAGCAGGTGTGGTCGAGCAGCGGTCTGCCGACGCCGCCTTATCGCCGGATCGCCAGCGCGGCCGAACTGGCGGCTGCGGCGGACGAGTTGGGGTTGCCGCTGGCGGTTAAGCCGGCCAGTGAAGGATCCAGCATCGGGATCAGCCGGGTCGATGCGCCGACGCAATTCCCGACGGCCTGGGAGCGGGCCGCCGCCTGTGATTCGACGGTGCTGGCGGAACCGTGGATACAGGGCCAGGAATACACCGGTAGCTGGTTGCAGGGCGAAGCGCTGCCGCTGATTCGGTTGGAGACCCCGCGCGAATTTTATGACTACGAGGCTAAATACCAAGCCGAAGATACCCGTTATCTCTGCCCCTGCGGTCTGCCGGTGGAACGGGAAATGGAATTGCGGGAACTGGTCGGCCAGGCTTTCGCCGCAGTGGAGGGACATGGCTGGGGGCGGGTGGATTTCATGGTGGATGCCCAGGAGCAGCCCTGGTTGCTGGAAGTCAATCTCATTCCCGGCATGACCGACCATAGTTTGCTGCCGATGGCGGCGCGGGTGGCTGGCCTGAGTTTCGAGGAACTGGTCTGGCGCATTCTGGAAACCAGCCTGGGGCGGCCCGGTTGAGTGAGGAGGCGCGATGAAATTCGGCCGGAAACGGCGTCGGGGAGCCACGGCGCTCGACCGTAATCCCCCCAGCGCGGCGGAACGATGGCGGACGATCTGGGCGCCGCGAATGCGCTGGCTGGGCGTGGCCCTGGTGCTGGCCGCGCTCGGCTTCGGCGTGCGGGCCGGCAGCCAGAAACTGCATGACCCGGAAGCGTTTCCGCTGCGTCAGGTCCGCATCGAGGGTGAGTTGCGCAACCTGTCCGAGGCGGACCTGCGGCCCGTCGCGGGGGAGTTTCTGGGCCAGAACTTTTTTATCGCCAACCTGGACGCCTTGTACGCGGCGCTGGCCGCCAACCCCTGGGTTGAGGAGGTCACCGTGCGGCGCTGGTGGCCGGATACCGTGGAGATCGCGCTGCGCGAGCGCGTGGCGTTCGGTTATTGGGGCGCGGGGGAAGAAATGGTAGACGTGAACGGCCGGCGGTTCCGGCCGGATGGGGTGCGGCAGCCCGGTCCCTGGCCGCGATTGACCGGTCCGGATGGTCACGAGAAAACCTTGATCCGGGCTTATCAGGAGGCGCGGGCGTTGCTCGATCCGGTCGGGCTGACCCTGGCCAAGCTGACCCAGGACGACCGGCGGGCCTGGTGGCTGACTTTCGATAACGGTCTGGAAGTGTACGTGGGGCGCGAGCGGTTTGAAGAGCGGTTGCGGCGGTTGGCGCGGGTTTATCCGCGGGTGCTGGCCGTCCAGATCGACCGGATCGCGGTGGTGGACTTGCGCTATGTCAACGGTTTTGCCGTGCGCTGGAAAGCGGGATCTCCGGTTCCAACAGCCGGCTAAACAATTGCGGGAAATGGAGCGGTTATGTCCAGAAAAGAAGACAAGAAGCTGATCGTCGGGCTCGATATCGGCACCTCGAAGGTGGTGGTCATCGTCGGCGAGGTCGGTTTGGAAGGCGGCATTGAAATATCCGGCATGGGCACGCATCCCTCGCGGGGCCTGAAGAAGGGAGTCGTGGTCAATATCGAGTCCACGGTCCAGTCGATCCAGCACGCGGTGGACGAAGCGGAACAGATGGCCGGCTGCCGGATTCACTCGGTGTATACCGGGATCTCCGGCAGCCATATCCGCAGCCTCAATTCGCACGGGGTCACCGCCATCAAGGATCAGGAAGTCACACCGGCCGACGTGGAGCGGGTGATGGAGGCGGCGCGGGTGGTGGCGATTCCAGCCGATCAGAAAATCCTCCATATCCTGCCCCAAGAATTCATCGTCGATAGCCAGGAGGGCATCCAGGATCCGATCGGCATGTCCGGGGTGCGTCTGGAAGCGCGAGTTCACATCGTCACCGGCGCGGTGAGTGCGGCCCAGAACATCATCAAATGCGTGCAGCGCTGCGGCTTGGAGGTGGATGACATCATCCTGCAACAGTTGGCCTCCAGTCGGGCGGTGCTGACGCGGGACGAGAAGGAATTAGGCGTTTGCCTGCTGGACCTCGGTGGAGGCACCACCGATCTGGCGGTGTTCACGGACGGCGCGATCAGTCATACCGCCGTGATCCCGATCGCCGGCGATCAGGTGACCAACGATATCGCCGTGGCTTTCCGCACCCCGACCCAGTCGGCCGAACAGATCAAGGTCCAGCACGCCTGCTGCCTCAAACAACTGGCGCGGCCCGACCAGCGGATCGACGTGACCAGCGTCGGGGATCGGGCGGCGCGCTCGCTGTCCCGCCATACCTTGGCCGAGGTGGTGGAGCCGCGTTACGAAGAATTTTTCGAACTGGCGCGCGAGGAACTTCAGCGCAGCGGCTTCGAAAATCTGATCGCGGCGGGCGTGGTGCTGACGGGCGGCAGTTCCCGAATGGAGGGCGTGGCGGAATTGGCTGAAGAGGTGTTTCACATGCCGGTGCGACTGGGGCTGCCCCAGGATGTCACCGGCCTGGAAGACGTGGTGTGCAATCCGGTGTATTCCACCGCGGTGGGATTGCTGTTGTTCGGTCATGAAAATCGGCCGGTCAAGCCGGAGCCGGTGCTACGGGGTGGCCACAAGGGGGTGTGGGCGCGGATGAAAAGCTGGTTTTAAAGGATGTTTTCCCATCGTTAGATCGAGAAATTTGGGTCGATAACTATCAATCGAGGAGAGAGTGCCATGTTCGAACTGATGGATACCAAGGCGGAAAATGCGGTCATCAAAGTGGTGGGCGTCGGGGGCGGCGGCAGCAACGCCGTGCTGCACATGCTGACCGCCAACATCGATGGCGTGGATTTTATTTGCGCCAACACCGACGCGCAGGCCTTGAAGACCTGCACGGTGCCGATCACCCTGCAGATGGGTGCCAGCATCACCAAGGGGCTGGGCGCGGGTGCCAATCCGGACATCGGCCGGCAGGCCGCCCAAGAGGACTGCGAGCGAATTCGGGAAGTCTTGCAGGGGGCCGACATGGTGTTCATCACCGCCGGCATGGGCGGCGGCACCGGCACCGGCGCGGCGCCGGTGGTGGCGCAACTGGCTCGGGAGATGGGTATTCTGACCGTGGCGGTAGTGACCAAGCCCTTCCCCTTCGAGGGTAAGAAGCGCATGGAAGTGGCGATGCATGGCATCCGCAATTTGAGCGAGACCGTCGATTCCCTGATCACCATTCCCAACGAGAAGTTGCTGGCGGTGCTGGGCAAGAGCACCAGCCTGCTCGATACCTTCAAAGCCGCCAACGACGTGCTGCTGGGCGCGGTGCAGGGCATCGCCGAACTGATCACCAATCCCGGGCTGATCAACGTGGATTTCGCCGACGTGCGCACGGTGATGTCCGAAATGGGCATGGCGATGATGGGCACCGGTCGCGCGGTCGGCGACGGCCGCGCCCGCGAGGCGGCCGAGGCGGCCATCGCCAGTCCGTTGCTGGAGAACGTCAATCTGGCCGGTGCCAGGGGTCTGCTGGTCAACATCACCTCGGGCATGGACCTGACCATCGGCGAGTTCGAGGAAGTCGGCAACACCATCAAGGATCTGGCCTCCGACGACGCGACCGTGGTGGTCGGCACGGCGATCGATCCGGAAATGCACAACGAATTGCGGGTAACCATCGTTGCGACCGGCATCGGCCAGGGTGTCGTGGCCAAGCCGGCCGCCGGGCGCGACCGGGAGTCGAGCATTCCGCACGTCAAACTGGTGCAGCAACGGGAGCGCGAAGGGGAAATAGCCGCTCACGCCCGTCACGACCGGTTGGGCCGGGCCAAGGCGGTCGGCGATGGCCTGAGCGAACCGCGCACCGAGGCCGATCTGGAATATTTGGACATTCCGGCTTTTTTGCGCCGGCAGGCGGATTGACGAAGTCGCGCTGGCTGGATCCTCCGCCGCCGGCTCGCTGCCGCCGGCGCGGAGGCCCCAGTCCGCTAAGGCGGGCGTTGGCGCTTTTTTCGTAACTTAGCAACAAATCGCGTTGCGAACAAGAAACAAAAGTTGCAAGATCGCTACTGATTGCGGTATCTTTACCGCAACGCAGGCGGGTCTGGCGGTGATCGGCTGGTTGATCCTCCAGCCGGCGCTTCGAGGGGCATTCAGCCCTATCCGCGCCACGAACCACGATGCTCTGCTCCAGTTCAATCGATGTGTTGGGGGATCTTACCATGATCAGGCAGCGAACCTTGAAAAACGCCATTCGGGCGACCGGTGTCGGTTTGCACACCGGCGATAAAGTTTATTTAACCCTGCGGCCTGCAGCGCCCGAGGTCGGCATCGTGTTCCGGCGGGTCGATTTGCCCGAACCGGTCGAAATTAAGGCCTGTCCGGGCAATGTCGGCGATACCCAACTGTCCACCTCGCTGGTCAAGGGCAAAATCCGGATTTCCACGGTCGAGCATCTGTTGTCGGCGTTCGCGGGGCTGGGCATCGACAACGCTTATGTGGACGTGAGCGCCGCCGAGGTGCCGATCATGGACGGCAGCGCCGGTCCTTTCGTGTTTCTGATCCAGTCGGCGGGTATCGAGGAGCAGAACGCGCCCAAGCGATTTATCCGCATCAAAAAGCCCGTGGTGATCGAAGAGGACGACAAATGGGCGCGCTTCGATCCTTTCGCGGGTTTTAAGGTCGAGTTCACCATCGCTTTCGACCATCCGCTGTTTAAGGGGCGCAACCAGCACGCGGTAGTGGATTTCTCGACGACCTCCTTCGTCAAGGAAGTCAGCCGGGCGCGCACCTTCGGATTCATGCGCGATCTGGAATACCTGCGGGAGCGGCAACTGGCGCTGGGCGGTACGCTGGACAACGCGATCGTGGTGGATGATTACCGGATCCTCAACGAGGATGGCTTGCGCTATGAGGACGAGTTCGTCAAGCATAAGATTCTGGACGCCATCGGCGATCTGTATCTCCTGGGCCGCAGCCTGATTGGGGCCTTCACCGGCTACAAATCCGGTCACGCCCTGAACAACCGCTTGTTGCGCGAATTATTGGCCGATCGTGCGGCCTGGGAAGAAGTGACGTTCAGCGACGAGCGGCACGCGCCGATTTCCTACCTGCAACCGGCCCAGGCGACCCGCTGAACCCCGCTGCTGCCCCGCGGTCAGTTTCCAAGTCCCCCTTTGATACGGCTTCCCGGCGTTCCCGGGAAGCCGTTCTTTTGTGGCGAGACCGGCTCGATCGCCAGTCTGCGCCGCGCAAAAACCCCACCGCTGGAGTATCATGACGCCCGTTTTCATTCAGCGATGCAGCAAAAGGCCCTGATTCATGAATATTCTGAAAGCCATTTTTGGCAGCCGTAACGACCGCATGCTCCGCCGCATGCGTAAGGTCGTGGACCGAATCAACGCGTTGGAGGCAGGGATCACCGCGTTGAACGACGCCGATCTGCGCGCCAAAACCGCCGAGTTCCAGAATCGGGTCGCCGAAGGCGAGAAACTGGACGCGCTGTTACCGGAAGCGTTCGCGGTGGTGCGCGAAGCCAGCCAGCGCGCCTTGAGCATGCGGCATTTCGATGTCCAGCTACTCGGCGGTTTGGTGCTGCACCAGGGCAAAATCGCCGAAATGCGCACCGGCGAAGGCAAGACCCTGGTGGCGACGCTCCCGGTCTATCTCAACGCCCTGACCGGCAAGGGCGTGCACGTTGTGACGGTCAACGACTACCTGGCCCGCCGCGACGCCGAATGGATGGGGCAAATCTATGACTTCCTGGGCATGAGCGTTGGGGTGGTGGTCGCCGGCATGAGTCCCGAGGAAAAGCGCGCCGCTTACGCCGCCGACATCACCTACGGCACCAATAACGAATACGGGTTCGACTACCTGCGCGACAACATGGCTTTCGGGCTGGAACAAAAGGTGCAACGACCGCTGCACTACGCACTGGTGGACGAGGTGGACTCGATCCTGATCGACGAGGCGCGCACCCCGCTGATCATCTCCGGCCCCACCGAGGAAAGCTCCGAACTCTATCGCCGGGTCAACGAGATCGTCCCCAAACTGACCCGCCAGCCCCAACAACAGGAAGCGGAAGGCGAGGAGGAATCCGGGGATTACTGGGTGGACGAAAAGGTCAAGCAGGCTTACTTGACCGAGCAGGGTCACCAACGGGTCGAGGATCTGCTGCTGGAGACCGGTTTGTTGCGCGAGGGCGACAGTCTGTACGACGCCGCCCACTTGGGCGTCTTCCACCATCTGAACGCCTGTTTGCGGGCGCACGCGCTGTTTCACAAGGATGTGGAATACATCGTTCGCAACGACGAAATCATCATCGTCGATGAGTTTACCGGGCGCACCATGCCCGGTCGGCGCTGGTCGGATGGGTTGCACCAGGCCATCGAAGCCAAGGAACAGGTGCCGATCCAGGCCGAAAATCAGACCCTGGCGTCGATCACCTTCCAGAACTACTTTCGGCTGTACCAGAAGCTGGCTGGCATGACCGGCACCGCCGACACCGAAGCCTTCGAATTCCAGGAAATCTACGGTCTGGAAGTGGTGATCGCGCCCACCCATCTGCCGATGATCCGCAAGGATCTGGGTGACCTGATCTTCCTCACGCAACGGGAGAAACACGATGCGGTCCTGGAGGATATTCGCGACTGTCGCCGGCGCGAGCAGCCGGTATTGGTCGGCACCACGTCCATCGAAGTCTCCGAACTCCTGTCCAAGCTGCTGGACAAGGACCAGATTCCCCATCGGGTGCTGAACGCCAAACAGCACGACAAGGAAGCGGAGGTCATCGCCCAGGCCGGCCGGCCGGGTGCCGTGACCATCGCCACCAACATGGCCGGCCGCGGCACCGATATCGTGCTGGGCGGCAACCTGCAGGTCGAGCTGAAGGCGTTGGACCCGGCGGCGGGCGCGGCGGTCCACGAGGACGTGGAACGCGCCTGGCAAACCCGACACCAGCAGGTGGTGGCGGCCGGCGGCCTGCATGTCATCGGCACCGAGCGCCATGAATCGCGGCGCATCGACAATCAGTTGCGCGGCCGTTCCGGCCGGCAGGGCGATCCGGGCTCCACCCGGTTCTATCTATCGCTGGAAGATAATCTGCTGCGGATCTTCGCGTCCGAGCGGGTGGCGGGATTGATGCAGAAACTGGGTATGGAGAAGGGCGAAGCCATCGAACATCCCTGGGTGACCAAAGCCATTGAGAACGCCCAGCGCAAGGTCGAGGCCCACAACTTCGATATCCGCAAGAACCTGCTGGAATTCGACGACGTCGCCAACGACCAGCGCAAGGTGATGTATGCCTGGCGCAATGAGTTGATGGAAACCGAGGATGTCTCGGAGACGTTGCGGGATATGCGCGACGAGGTGTTCAAGGCGGCGATCGATGCGTACATCCCGCCCCAAAGCCTGGAGGAACAATGGAACGTGGCGGGATTGCAAGAAGCGCTGGAGCGGGATTTCAGCTTGCAACTGCCGATTCAATCCTGGTTGGACGCCGATCCCAACCTGCATGAGGAAACCTTGCGGGAGCGCATTCACGCCGAGCTGGAACAGGCCTACGCGCAAAAAGAGGAGCGGGTCGGCACCCCGTGGATTCGGCAGTTCGAGAAAGCCGTGCTGCTGCAAGTGCTGGATAGCCATTGGCGCGAGCATCTGGCGGCGATGGATTATTTGCGCCAGGGCATTCATCTGCGCGGTTACGCCCAGAAAAACCCCAAACAGGAATACAAGCGCGAATCCTTCGCGATGTTCCAGGCGCTGGTGCAGCGCATCCACCACGAAGCCGTCGCGTTTCTGGCGCGCGCCCAGTTTCAGACCGAACCGGCCCCGATTCCCGAACCGCGGCAGCCGGCGCCGGCCGCCCTGCGCTTCGAACACGCCGAAGCGTCGGCGCTGGCGGACGGTGCCGGGGAAGACGAATCGCGGCGACCGCCGGAAACCCCGCAGACTCCGTTCGTGCGCGAAGGCCGCAAGGTCGGTCGCAACGAACCCTGCCCCTGCGGCTCGGGCAAAAAGTACAAGCATTGCCACGGGCAGTTGAATTGAGATAGGGAGAGAGCCAGCGCATGGAACCGCTCGTCGTCGCCGGCCTCCGGCTGGGAACCGCCCGCGCCGGGATCAAATATCCCGACCGCCCCGATCTGGTCGCGATCGAAACCGCGGTGGGAACCCATGCCGCCGCCGCCTTCACCCGCAACGCCTTTTGCGCCGCGCCGGTTGCGGTGGCGCGGGCGCATCTGGCCGCCGCCCGGCCGCGCTATCTGGTCATCAACACCGGCAACGCCAATGCCGGCACCGGCCGCCGAGGTCTGGCGGACGCCGAGGCGAGCTGTCGGGCGTTGGCGACGTTGACCGGCTGTCTGCCCGAAGAGGTGCTGCCGTTTTCCACCGGGGTCATCGGCGAACCGCTGCCGCTGGACCGGTTGACGGCGGGCCTGCCGGCGGCGCTGGCGGATCTGCGGCCGGACGGCTGGCGCGCCGCCGCCCACGGGATCATGACCACCGACACCCGGCCCAAATGGTCCTCCCGACAACTGATGCTGACCGGGCAACCCGTGACGGTGACCGGTATCGCCAAGGGCGCGGGGATGATCCGGCCGGATATGGCCACGATGCTGGCCTTCATCGCCACCGATGCCGCCGCGGACGAGGAACAGTTAAAACAGATGCTGACCGACGCGGTCGCCGACTCCTTCAATGCCATCACCGTGGATGGCGACACCTCGACCAATGATGCCTGTGTGCTGCTGGCCACCGGCCAGTCTGGGGTCCACGTTCCGGCGCGAGGGCCGGACAGCGAGCGCTTCGCCGCCGCCGTGCGCGAGGTCTGCGTGGATCTGGCGCAGGCCATCATCCGCGATGGCGAAGGCGCCACCAAGTTCATCACCGTGTGGGTCGAGGGGGGACGGGATGCGGCCGAATGTCGGCGGGTCGCCGAGACCATCGCCCATTCTCCTCTGGTTAAAACCGCCTTTTTCGCCTCCGATCCCAACTGGGGGCGGATTCTGGCGGCGGTCGGTCGGAGCGGCTTGTCCGATTTCGATTTGGACCGGGTCGCCATTCATTTGGACGAGGTCTGCATCGTCCGCGCCGGTGGCCGCGCGCCGGATTACACCGAAGCGCGGGGACAGGCGGTGATGCGACGACCCGAGATCACCGTGCGGGTCGAACTCGGGCGGGGCGCGGCCGCGACGCGGATTTGGACCACCGATCTGTCCTACGACTACGTGCGCATCAACGCCGAGTACCGGACGTGAGCGCCGAATCCCGAACCCTCCGCGTGGCGGTGGGCATCATTACCGACCCCAGGGGAGCGATCCTGATCGCCCGTCGGCCCGATCACGTTCATCAGGGCGGCTTGTGGGAGTTTCCCGGCGGCAAGGTGGAAGCCGCCGAGACGGTGGAAACCGCGTTGCGGCGCGAGTTGCACGAAGAACTGGGGATCGTGGTCCAGGCCGCCGAACCGTGGCTGTGGGTCCGGCACCCCTATCCCGAGAAAACCGTGGTGTTGGAGGTCTGGCGGGTGACGGCTTATCGCGGCGAGCCGCACGGGCGGGAAGGGCAACCGTTGACTTGGGCGCTCCCGGAGACCCTGGCCCATTTTGCTTTTCCCGCCGCTGACGCACCCATCATCGCCCGGTTGCGCCAGGAGCGGACTCAAATGGCGCAGCAGGCCAGTTCGAAGGCGACGTCGGCCGTACTCTGAACGGCACGGCGGTTGGGGTTGTGTTGTTCCAGAAAATGGATGGTGAAACGGTGTCGCCCTCCGCTGATTTCCGGGAAACAGCCCGCGCTGGTCGGCAGCAGCACTCGGAGGATCTGATGAGGAGCGCCGCCGTCGAGCCCGCGTTGGAAGAATCCCCGCACGGCGATTTCCGGTTGGGGGGTAGCGCTTTCGCGAATGAGCCGGAGGATCAACGCGACGGCATCCCGCATGGGGATGAACGGGTCGAGCCATTCCCGCAGATGCTGGTTACGGGTTGGAACCTCCTGCTGCAACCAGTGATGGAACGCCGGCAGGTCGAACTGGCAGGCGCCGCCGGGAATCTGGCTGCGCTTGTGAATGGCGCTCAGGAAGTCGGTTTGACGCACTGCATCCAAGGCTGGATTGTTCAGGCGATGAATCCGGCCAAGAATCGTCCCGATCTCTTCCAACACCCGGTCAAGCCTACCGGCGTGGACGCCCGGTGCGAGCCGTAGTCGATTCAGGGTGGCGGCATTCCGTTCCAGCTCCTTGAGCAGATCGCCTTTGAATTCGTTGCGTCCCGTCAAGGCCAGGATGTCGAACAAACCTTGCAAAGCGCTACGGCTGTCCCAGGCTGAGTGCCCGTCGAGCGCGTGATCGACCTGTTGGAACAAAAATTCCAGGCGCAATAACGCCCGCGCTCGTTCGTTGAGCGGTTGTTCGTAACAGACGCTCTGGGACACGGAAGACCTCATGATGAGTGGTCGGTGGCGGTGATGAGACTGGGATTGCGCGCCGCTCTCAGTCTCGGGCGGTGGCTAACCGCGAATACCGTTGGTGCAGGGCGGCCACCTGACGGTCCAGATGGTCGAGATCGCCGGCATTATCCAGAATCTCGGTCGCCAGCGCCAACCGCCGGGCGCGCGGAGCTTGGGCGGCCAGGATTCGCCGGGCCTGTATTTCGTCGATGCGATCCCGAGCCATCACCCGGCGAAGTTGTTCGGCTTCGGGGACATCGACCACCAGGATCCGGTCGACCAGATCGGTCATCCCGGTTTCCGCCAGCAGGGGGATGACCACCAGGCCGTACGGCGCGGTCAGGGCGGCGATTCGTTCCCGCGCCAGCGCGCGAATCCGGGGATGCAGGATCGCTTCGAGCCGCCGGCGCCCGGCCGGGTCGGCGAACACCCGCGCGCGCAGATGAGCGCGCCGCAGTTGCCCGTGATCATCCAGGCATTCCGGCCCGAACTCGGCCGCGACAGCCGCCAGCGCCGGCTGGCCGGGCTCGACCAGTTCCCGGGCCAGCAGGTCGGTGTCGATGACCGGCGCGCCGTGGCGCGCGAACCGATCGCTGACCGCCGTCTTACCGCTACCGATCCCGCCCGTCAGACCGACCACCAGCACGGTCAGAATCCCATCCAGTTCAGATAGGCGCGGTTGAGCGCTTCGCCCCATAGGAGCGCGATCCAGCCGGCGGCGGCCAGGAAGGGGCCGAACGGCATCGGTAGCCGCCGATCCCGGCCCTGGAACGCCATCAGCGCCAGCCCGCAGAGGGCTCCCACCAGCGACGATAGAAGGATGATCGTGACCAGATACTGCCAGCCGGTCCAAGCGCCGAGCGCCGCCAGCAACTTGAAATCGCCGTGGCCCATCCCTTCCTTGCCGGTCAGCAGACGAAAAACCTGGTAAACCGACCAGAGCGACAGATATCCGGCCATGGCGCCGATCACGGCGTCGGGCAAGTCGGCGAACAGGCCGAACAGGGCGGCGAACAGCCCGAGCCACAGCAGCGGCAGAGTCAGGCTGTCGGGCAGCAGCTGGGTGCGAAAATCGATGACGCTGGCCGCCAGCAGCATCCAGGTAAAGACCAGCGCCGCCAGCGCCGGCCAGCCGAACCCGAACTGCCAGGCGACCAGCCCGGCCAATATCCCGCTCGCGGCCTCCACCAGCGGGTACTGAACGCCGATCCCCGCGCCGCAGTGGGCGCAACGGCCCCGCTGTCGGAGATAACTGAGCAGCGGGATATTTTCCACCGCCCGAATCAGGTGCCCGCAACTCGGGCATTGCGAGCGCGGTCCCCACAGGGTCAGCGCGGGTTGGTCGGCGTTCGGGTCGGGCTGATTCAGCAATTCCGCGCATTGCGCCCGCCATTCCCGCTCCATCATCAGCGGCAGGCGGTAGATGACCACGTTGAGAAAACTGCCGACCAGCAGGCCCAGCAGCACGATCAGAAAGACGAACAGCGCCGGCGAACCGGCCACCAGTTCCAGGGGGGTCATGGCGCGGCCGCCATCAGACCGCCGCGGCCAGCTTGAAGATCGGCAGGTACATGGCGATCACCAGCGTACCGACCACGCCGGCCAGGAACGCCATCAGCAGCGGTTCGATCATGGTGGTCAGCGTGTCCACTTTCTGGTCGACCTCCGCCTCGTAGAAATCGGCCACCTTGGCCAGCATGTCCCCCAGCGAACCGGCTTCCTCGCCGATGGCCACCATCTGAATGACCATGTCCGGGAACAGGCTGCTCTGGCGCATGGCGAAGTTCAGTTGCTGGCCGATGGACACCGACTCACGCATGTCCATGACGGCCTTTTCGTAGACGTAGTTGCCGGTGGCACCAGCCACGCTGGCCAGAGCATCGACCAGGGGCACGCCGCCGCTGAACAGGGTGGACAGGGTGCGGGCGAAGCGGGCGTTGGCCGAGGTGGCGACCAAATCGCCGATCAGCGGGACTTGCAGGACCGCGCGGTCCAGCCATTGGTAGAAGGTTCGCGAGCGCTTGCGCGCTTCCAAAAAGCCGACGACGGCCACCACCGGCGTTCCCAGAATCAGGTACCAGTACTCCTGGAAGAATTGGGAAAGTTCGATGACGAACCGGGTCAGCGCCGGCAATTCAGCGCCGAAACCCTTGAACAGATCCTCGAAGGTCGGGATCACGAAAAGCAGCAGAATCGCGGTCACGACAAAGGCGAACACCAGCACGATGACCGGGTAGGTTACCGCTTTCTTGACCTTGGCCTTCAGCGCCTCGGACTTTTCCAGATACGTCGCGATCTTGTCGAGCAGCACCTCCAGCACCCCGGCTTCCTCGCCGGCGTGGACCAGGCTGCAATACAGATCGTCGAAATAAAGATGGTGTTTGGCGAACGCTTTCGACAGCGCGGTGCCGCTCTCGACCTCCGCCTTGATGTCGAGAATCAGCTCCTTGACCTTGGGCTTGCGGTTGCTGTGTCCGACCATGTCCAGCGCCTGCACCACGGCGATGCCGGAGGCCAGCATGGTGCAGAGCTGGCGGGTGAACAGCATGATATCCTTCGGCACGATATTGTTGCCGAAGGACAAGAGCGGCTTGGCCTTCTTGCGGACCCGCAGCGGGACGATGCCTTGCCGGCGCAGTTCGGACTTGATCAAATTTTGATTGATGCCCCGCAGTTCGCCTTTGACGCGCACGCCCCGTTTGTCGGTGCCTTCCCACTTGAAGGTGAGCTCTTCGTCTTTCTTTTTGGCTTTCGCCAGAATTGCTTGTTTGGCCACGGCGATTATTCCGTTGTCACTCGATTGATTTCTTCGAGGCTGGTGAGTCCGACGCGAACTTTCTCCAGCCCCGAGCGGCGCAGGTCATTGACGCCTTCCCGGCGGGCTTGATCGGCGATCTGCAAGGCGTTGCCGTTCGCCATGATGATCCGCCCGATTTCCTCGGAAACCGGCATCACCTCATAGATGCCCACTCGACCCTTGTAGCCGCGACCGTTGCATTGATCGCAACCGACGGCCTTGTGAATCGTCAGATCTTTCAGTTCGTCCTCGTGGAAGCCCTGATTGATCAGCTCGTTCGGGGGGATACTGATTTCTTCCTTGCAATTTTGACAAAGCCGCCGCCCCAGGCGCTGGGCGATGATCAGCGTCACGCTGGAGGCGATGTTGTAGGGCGCCACGCCCATGTTCATCAAGCGGCTGAGGGTTTGCGGCGCGCTGTTGGTGTGCAGGGTGGACAAGACCATGTGGCCGGTCTGGGCGGCCTTGATGGCGATCTCGGCGGTTTCCAGGTCGCGGATTTCGCCGACCATGATGATGTCCGGATCCTGGCGCAGAAAAGAGCGCAGAGCGTTGGCGAAGGTCATCCCCACCTTGGGATTGACGTTGACCTGATTGATGCCGGGCAGATTGATTTCCACCGGATCCTCGGCGGTGGAGATGTTGACCGCGGAGGTGTTCAGAATGTTGAGCGCCGTGTACAGGGAAACGGTTTTACCGCTGCCGGTGGGACCGGTCACCAGCACCATGCCCTGCGGTTTATGGATGGCATTGAGAAACAGATTCCTCTGGTGTTCCTCGTAGCCCAGGGCCTCGATGCCCATCTGAGCGCTGGCCGGATCGAGCAGGCGCATCACCACTTTTTCGCCCCACATGGTGGGGAGCGTGTTGACCCGAAAGTCGATGGCCCGCTGCTTGGTCAGATAGAGCTTGAGCCGGCCGTCCTGCGGCACCCGGCGCTCGGCGATATCGAGCTGGGCCATGATCTTGAGGCGGGCCGCCATGCGCGGCGCCATGGTGACCGGTGGCTTGTAGAGTTCGTCCAGGATGCCGTCCTGGCGCAGGCGGACCCGGTAGGTTTTTTCGTAGGGCTCGAAGTGGATATCCGAGGCGCCGCGGTTGATGGCTTGCAGGATGACCTGATTGATAAATCGCACCACCGGCGCGTCGTCGGCGTCCGACTGGGTCAGGGTCTCGATTTTCGCCGCCGCGTCGGCCTCGTTGCTGAAATCGAGATCGCCCATATCGTTGTCGCCCATGTCCGCGGCGGGCGCCTGGATGGCATCGTCGAGCGTCTTGGTCAACTGGAGTTCGCTGACGACGACCGGTTCGATATCGAGTCGGGTTTGGAATTTGATGTCTTCCAGCACCCGTTGGTGGGTGGGGTCGCTCACGCCCACAAACAGCCGGCGGCCCCGCTTGTGCAGGGGCAGGGCGCGGTGCTTGCGGAGCAGCTTTTCATCGACGAGGCGGACGATTTCGGCGTCGATTTCCAGGGCGTCGATGTCGAACAGCGGCAGATTGAAGCTGCGCGACGCGATGCGGGCGATGTCCTTGTCGCGCGCCAGCTTGTTGTCGACCAGGTAGGAAACGAAGGGGATATTGTCTTTACGGGCTTGCTCGAAGGCCTTGAGCGCGGCGGCTTCGTCGAGCAAATGATTGAGCACGAGCTGTCTGGCCAGTCCGATCAACTGGCCACCCGGCTGGGTCACGACGTTACTGGGGTTGGTAGCCATGGCTTGACATCATCCTTTGGCGAGTCAACGTGGCCGATTGTTTTCTCGGCCAACTTTAGCCTATGCGGGGAGCCTTGGAAAGGGGGCGACGCAGCGAGTGCCCAATTTGCGGGACATTTGACCACCCTTCCCGGGCGGCATCCCCGCCGGCTATTGCGGCAAGGGTGGCAAACCGGTTAGCGTTATTCCAACGCCATCGTCATGATCGGCTAACCGCGGCGCATCCAATCGTTGCATAATCATCGCGTTCATCGCACCCGCGTGGAGGGTGCGCAACCGCCAATCAGGGGGCTTTCATGGAACTCGCTTGCCTGGACCTGGAAGGGGTCCTGGTTCCGGAAATCTGGATCAATGTCGCCGAACGCACCGGCGTTGAGGCGCTGCGGTCGACCACTCGCGACATCCCCGACTATGACCGGTTGATGCGGCAGCGGCTGGCCCTGCTCGACCAGCATGGGCTGAAGCTGTCGGACATTCAACGGGTGATCGCCGACATGGGGCCGCTGGAAGGCGCGCGCGAGTGTCTGGACTGGCTGCGCGAGCGATTTCAGGTAGTCATTCTGTCGGATACCTATTACGAGTTCGCCCTGCCGTTGATGCGACAGCTCGGCTGGCCGACTTTGTTCTGTCACCGGTTGGAGGTGGTGGACGACCGGGTCGTCAACTACGTCCTCCGACAGACCGACGGCAAGCGCGCGGCGGTGCGGGCGTTCCATGCGCTCAACTTCCGGGTGATCGCCGCCGGCGATTCCTACAACGATACCGCCATGCTGGCCGAGGCCGAGGCGGGTATCCTGTTTCGGCCGCCGCAGAACGTGATCGATGAATTTCCCCAATTTCCGGTGACGCGGACCTTCGAGGAGCTGCGCGAGGCTTTCCGCAAGGCCAGCGTCCGTTCCCTGTAGGAAGAGGATCGTTTTCCCTCTCCCCCGCTGGCGGGAGAGGGGGAAGGCGAAGATTTTTCAAGCGACGGGCTCGCCGGAGGCCGTACGAAAATGTCTCTCAGTTCCGTACGCTCTCCAGCAATTTCCGGGCATCGTCCTGTTCCGGGAACGGTTGCTCGACGCCCGCCAGCTTTTCCAGCTCCCGCCGCGCGGCGTCCTTGCGGCCCAGCTTGGCGTAGGCCACCGCCAGGTGATAGCGGATCGAAGGCTGTTCGGGGGCCTGTTCCACGGCCTTTTGCAGCAACTCCATACCCCGCGACACCTCGCCGCGTTCGACCAGAATCCACCCCAGCGTATCCGTCACCTCGGCGCTGTCCGGCGCTTGCGCGTGAGCCCGTTCCGCGTAGCGCAGCGCCCGCGGATCGCCGGTTTCGTAATAAAACCAGGCCAGGTTGTTCAGCACCACCGCATTGTCCGGCAACTGTTCGGCCAACCGTTCGTATTCGCCGATCACTTCAGGCCGGCGGTCGGTCTTCTCCTGCAAGTACATCGTCATCTGCAACCGCGCCCGATGATCGTCCGGTTCGCGGGTCAGCCATTGGCGCAGCGTCGCCAGCGCTGGTTCGCGTTCGCCGGACTGCCACTGGGCGTTCGCCAGACGCATGGCGGTCTCGCTGTTCGGCGTCTTGGCGTAGGCGGCCTGATAGGCGGCGATGGCAGGGGCATAGTCCTGCTGGCGCAATCCCAGTTCGCCTTCCAGCAGATAGCCGGTCACCTGATCTGGATAGAGTTCCTGAATCTGGCGCGCGCCGGCCAACGCCTCCTCGAACTGTTGGTCCCGCTGTTGTAATTGCACCTTGGCGACCAGCGCCGGCAGGTAGTTGCTCTGAATCGCCAATGCCTTATCGAGCGACTCGACCACCGCTTCGGCGTCTTGCGCCGCACCCTGCGCCATGGCCGCCAGATACCACGGTTCTGGCGATTGGGGCAGCAGCGCCGCCAACTTCTGGAAAGTCGTGATGGCGTCGGCGGTTTCGCCGCTGTTCGTCTGGGCCACGCCCAATGCGCGCACCGCCCGTGGATCGTCCGGTCGGGCGACCGCCAGCTTTTGCGCCACCGCCAGCGCCTTGGCCGAATCCCGGCGCGCCAGATGCGCTTGCGCCAGCGCCAGCCCGGTCTCCATTGAGTTCGGATGGCGATTCCAGGCCCCTTCCAGCAGTCGCAACGCTTCGTCGGTCTGGCCCAGCAGCGCCGCCAGACGCACCACCGCCGCCAGATTGTCCGGCTCGCCCTGCAGCACTCGGCGGTAGCGCGCCTGCGCGGCCGCCGGGTCCCCCGTGCGTACTTCCAGGGTTGCCAGGTTCATCTGGGCGGGGGTGTGGTCCGGCTTGAGCGTCAGCGCCTTTTCGAAGGCCGTCCGCGCCGCCGGATGATCGCCCTGCGCCAGATGGACCGCGCCCAGCAGATTGAAAGCCCCGGGTTCATCGGGCCGTTTCTCGGTTAGATCCCGGGCGGCGGCGAGCGCCTTGGCAAAATCCTGCTGCTGGAGATACGCCTGGACGAGCAGGGTATCCGCCTGCAAGAGCCCGCGATCCAGCACCGCCGCGTCGGCGCCCGCCTCCGCCTCCGGGGTGCGCTGAGCCAGTCGCTCGTATTCAGCGATGGCCTCCTCGCGCTGCCCCAGCCGTTGCAGTTCCATGGCCAGCCGGGTGCGCACCTGGACATCCTGTGGATGCGCCGCCAGCCAGTCGCGCAGGGTTTGCAGCGCCCCGTCGCCGTCGCCGGTGGCCTGCTGGGCGCCGGCCAGCAGCAACACGGTCTGACTGTCCGGCGTCCGGGCATGCGCCGCCCGGTAAGCGGCCAGCGCCTTGGGGAAATCCTGCTGCCGTAAATGCAGGTTGCCTTCCAGCCGGTGGCCGATGTTTTGCTCTGGGAACTGCTCTTGCAACGCCCGGGCACCGGCCAGCGCCTGGGCAAACTGCTGTTGCTGGATCTGCAACTCCACGCGCGCCACCAGCGACGGGAGATAGTTCTCCTGGATCGCCAGCGCGCGGTCGATGGAACGAGTCGCCTCAGCGAAATCCTGCGTCCGTACCTGCGCCAAGGCGATCAGGTGCCAGGGTTCGGGCGATTGCGGTTGCGCGGCGGCCAGCCTGCGTAAAGCCCGCAGCGCCTCGGCCGGCTGACCGTCCGCCAGCAGCGCCAAGCCCAACGCGCGCTCCGCGGCGGGATGATCGGGGTGGGCGGCTTGCAGGCTGCGGGCCACATTGACCGCTTTCAAGTTGAGTCCAGCCGTTTGATAGCGCTCGATCAAGGCCAGACCGGCCGGCAGCGAGGTCGGATTCCGTTCCCAGGCCTGCTCCAGCCAGAGCAGCGCCTGGTCGGATTGCCCGGCTTGCTGGGCCAGTCCCGCCAAGCGCAGCAGAGCATCCAGGTTGCCCGGCTCCTTCTTGACGATCTCCTCGTAGAGATTGCGGGCGGCGGCGCGATCCCCGGCCCGGAGCTCCAACAACGCCAGATTCAGCGCGGCCGGGCTGAAGTCTGGATCGCGCCGCAGCGCCCGCTCGAACTCCTCGCGAGCCCGGGCATCTTCACCTTGGGCCAGATAAGCGCCGCCCAGCAAGTTGCGGACCACCGGATCGTCGGGCCGCTGTTCGGCCAGTGAGCCGGCGGTCGCAATCGCCCGGTCGTAATCCTGTTGTTGCAGGTAGGCTTGCACCAACAACAGGTCGGACGACAACACGTCGCCGCCCAGTTCGACCAGCCCCTGTAATTCGCGGACGGCTTCATCCGCCTTGCCCTCGGCCAGCCGCGACAGCGCCAGTTGGGTGCGGATGTTAGCGGCGTCCGGGGTGATCTGGGCGGCTTTCTGCAAGTACTCGGAACCCTGGGCGAAGTTGCGTTCCTGCAGATGGGCGCTGCCGAGCAGGGCCAGCAGTTGCGGGTCATCCGGGGCTTGCGCCAGCGCCGGCGTCAGCAGGTTGATCGCCCGGCTCGGTTGTTCGAGCCGGAGATGGGTCGCCGCCAGCAGAAGTCGGGCCGGCAGATAGCCGGGCTGGCGGTTGACGAACACGTTCAGGTATTGTTCCGCCTGTTGCAAGTTGCCCTGTTCGTAGTTGATCGAACCCAGCAGAAATTGACTGCCCGGATGGTTCGGGATCACCCGCTGCACTTGCAACAGGGCGTCCTGGGCCGCCGTCAGGTCCTTTTTCTGGAACAGGATATTGCCGCGCAGATACTGGGCTTCCGGCAGATTCGGCTGGCGCTTGCGCACCTCCTCGACATCGGCCAGCGCCTGATCCAGATTGCCCTGGGTGATGCGAATCTCCGCCCGCTCCAGCAGGGCCGCGGCATTGCGCGGTTGCAGTTCCAGAATCTGCTGTAACGCCTTCAACGCCGCCGGATCGTCGTTTTGCAGCCGGCTCAACCGCACCTTGATGAACCAGGGCCGAACGTCTTGCGGATCGCTGGCGCTGGCCTGGCTGGCGAGGTCTTCCGCTTCGCTGTAATTGCGCTCGACCAGGGCCAGTTGGCTCATTCCCAGCAGGGCGTCGGTATCGTTGGGTTGCAGTTCCAGGGCTTGCGTCAGGCTGGCTCTGGCTTCTTCGGGCCGTCCCAGGGCCAGATCGGCCAACCCGTGCAGCGCCAGCAGAGTCGCCTGGGTCTCGGCGGCATCACTGTCCTCCGGCGTCAGTTCGAGCACCTTGGGATTCTGGCCCTGCATCAGATAAGCCCGCGCCAAGGGCGTCAGCCAGGCGGCGCGCTCCGCGCCCAGTTCCCGCGCCCGTTGCAGCTCCTTCTCGGCCGATACGCCATCGCCGGTTTCCACGTAGATCTGGCCCAGCAACAGGCGGGCCTCGCGGTTCTCCGGGTTTTTCTGCAAGGCGTTTCTCAGTTCGATGATGCTGGCCGGCAAATTCTGCTGAATCTGGTATTCCTGGGCCCGCTGAACGTGTTCGACATCGGTGGTGCGGTCGCCGCACCCGGCCAGCCCCGTCGCCAGACCGATCCCCAGACAAAGATGGAGCGCTGCAACGCGGGGTCTGAGTTTTGATACCCACAAGTGAGATTTCATAGTGAACTCCGAGATAATTTTGCCTTGGGAACATGCAAGACAACAGAATACGATGATTGGGTTAATCCTTCCCCATTCAATACGCCTCGAACGTAAAACGCGCCGTCCCGATCACGAGTATGTCGCCCGCTTCCAGAGCCAGCACCTCATTCGTAGCCAGGCTGTGGCATCCGACCCGGAGCGCTCCCGGTCCCGCCAGATTTTGAATCCAGTACCGGCCATCCCGGAACAACAGTTCGGCGTGTTGCGGTGCCACCTCCGCGGCGTTGATGCGGAGTCCGGCCTGCGGAGAGCTGCCCAGCGGCAGCCATTTAGGGATGTAGTAGTGAACGATTTGCCGCCGCGCCGCATCTTCGCGCTCGAATCGGGCGTAGAGTAAGGAGCCGGGGTTGCCAACTCCATTGAGTTGCGCCACCCGTTCCTGCATGTGGAGCAGATGCTGGTAGCGCTTCTTCAGCACCGATCGGGTGTCCTCCATACCGGACGGCGGATCGCGCTGGTGCAGCACATCGACCAGATCGAGCAGATAGCGCCCAAACTTGTCGCGCGGTTCCTGGAAATCCCATTCCAGCGCCTCGTGCCCCCCGTGATGGTCCCGGACCAGGGTCAGGCGCAGCTTATAGAGATCGCAGATTTCCAAGACGTCGTCCGTCTCCAGCCGACGCCAGGTTCCGCGCTCCAGCCGCTGGCCATTATGGCCGGTGTAGGTATAGCCCTGATTGCTGACCGACATCAGCGCCAGTTGATCCCCCAGCGCGCAAATCACGCAGTGCAACCGGGATATTCGGTTGTATTTGGGGATAAATCCCAGAGTGAAATCGCCGAAACCGGTCCCGGCGGCGGAACTGTGACGACCAAAAATAATAAAGGGGCGCGACACCAGTTCGATGCGCGCGGGTGCCTGAGCGGGGTTCTCGGCCAGCAATAACGCCCGCGTCAGCGGCGTACCTCGCTCGAGTGCGTGGCCGGTCGCCGCCATCGCGGCCCGCAAGCTGTAGGTCCGCTCGGGATCGGCTTCCAGTTCGAGCGGCAGCGTACAGGCCAGATCGCCAGCCTCGCCGTCCGGATCCGCCATCAACCAGGCGCCGGCGTTGGCCGACGAGGGCGGCGCCGGCCAGAAGCGCTCGCAGTGAGGCGTGGGTTCGAATTCCGGATGGCCGACGCCATCCAGCCGAATCTCAAAGCGATTGTTGTAGGCGTGCCACTCCCCACGATGGTCGCGGAGATCGAGCTCCAACCATAACGTGGTCGGTGCCGGCTGGGTCTGCAAATAGCGGTAATCCACATAGACGGGATGCGCATCCCGGCCATCCAACAGGCGGACCGGCGGGACTTGGCCGTCATTGGCGAAACTGAGATCGGAACCGCGCACGCGCAAGCGGATTTCCCGGTACAACCACCAGGTGGGATTGACCAGCAGAGCACACAGTACGCCATCCAGTTCCGACGTCCACCGGAAAGTGGCCAGACCGACCAGCACCGGTTGCTGGGTTTCCGCCAATCGGGCGATGCGTTGTTCGAAGGCCGCGCGCTGGAGCGGTTCGTGGCTCCGCGCCAGATCCAGATACCGATTCCGAACCCAGTTCAGCGCTTCCCGATCCCGCGCCTCCCGGCGATCCTGCCGGGTCAGGGTTTCGTCCAACAGTTGCGTGAATTCGCGCAGCGGCGCCGCAAGCGGCGGCAACGGCGGCGTGGCTTGCGGCGACTCAGTGCTGGAATCCCGCTCGGAGGCGAGCGCGGCTCCGGTCGGTAGTCCGCTTTCCGGCGCGAACGGGGCTTCCGCCCATTCGCCGGATTGAGTGGGAGACGCCACGGGCGCGGGCCGTTGCGCGGTCGCCGCCGCGTCCTCCAGCAGATCGAAATCGGACCCGAATTCCAAGTCCAGATCGACCGACGGCAGAGCGAATTCGTCGGAGCTGGCGTCCGCCGCGCTCCCGGCATCAGGAACGTCGCGCTGGATGGTTCCACCATTCGCCGCCGGCCACTGGAGTTGTTCGCCGAGAAAACAGCTCCGGGCCGCCTCATCGATTCGCTCCAGCGTGATCTCCCGTTCCGCTTCAAGACTGGCGAACAGCAAAACCGCGTCGCACAACATGGCGATCGCGCGGGGAATTCCCCGGCAATAGTAATCGATGCGCTCGATGACGGCGGGAGCGAGTAGATCCTTGTTCTCGTGGCCGGCGATCGTGAACTGATGATGGATGAACAGATCGGTTTCCATCCGGCTCAAGCGGGCGAGACGGCAGCGTACCTGAATGTGCTCATGGAGCGGCTGCAACTCGGGCTGCCGCAGCTTTCCTTCGATTTCCGGCAATCCCGCCAGCACCACCTGCAAGCGCTGGTTGGGCAGCGCGGGGGTTTCCACGAACTCCCACAACCGACGCAGCGCCGCGATGCGCAGGTGATGAGCGTCATCGACGAGGAGGGCGACCGGCTGGTTGCGCCGGGCGTAACCGGCCAGCGCATCCAGCAATGATTGTTGCTGGCGCGCGGAATCCTGCGGATCGACCGGCAGTTCCAGGTTCGCACACAGATAGTTGATAACCTCCGGTAAATCGAGGCTGGCGTTGGCGAGCAGGACGAAGCGAATGTCGTCGGCCTCCGCCTGGCAGCGTCGCAGGGTGAAGGTCTTGCCAATTCCGGCTTCCCCGGTCAACAGGATGAATCCGCGCCGTTCCCGAATCCCGTCCAGGATGTCCGCGCAGGCGGCGTCGAAATTGGCGTTGCAATAAAAATCCTTAGGGCCTTTCGGCTTGAAGGGTTTGCTTGCAAAACCGAAGTGGGTGGTATACATACCCCTGTCCTCGCCGCCCGGTTATGATCGGCATTTTATGACACAAATACTTTTTTCTGACAATCCCTTGTGGTAATGG
>REEE01000320.1 GCA_007695245.1 Candidatus Competibacteraceae bacterium
CCATGGTTCCACGTGAAACATTCGCCGGTCCATGACTCGGTTTCACGGGAAACATCCCTTGGCACCTCAGTCCTGCAAGCGCGAAAAATCCGCCACCCGCAGGAACAGACTGCTGAGTTCGTTCAACAGGGCGATGCGGTTGTCGCGCAGCGCCGGATCCTCGGCCATCACCAGCACTCGGTCGAAAAAGGCGTCCACCGGTTCGCGGAGACCCGCTAGTCGGTTCAACGCTTCGCCGTACAGGCCGATTTCCATGAGCGGCATCACTTCGGAGGATAATTCCGCCAACCGCCCGGCCAGTGCTTGTTCGGCGTCCTCGGCCAGTAGATCGGGTCGCACCTCGAACGGTAACACCGTTTCCACTTTTCTGAGGATGTTGCGAATCCGCTTGTTGGCGGCGGCCAGGCTGGCGGCTTCCGGCAATTCTCGAAACGCGCCGACCGCCCGCACCCGGCGGTCGAAGTCCAACGGGCGCGCCGGCCGACATTCCAGCACCGCCTCAAACGTATCCGGACGCACCCCCTGATCCAGATAATAGCCACGCAACCGGTCCAAAATAAAACTCAGGACCGTCTCGACCGCGGCGTCGGCGCGCAGGGTCGGCTCGAATTGAGCGGCGGCCTGCTCCAGCAGCGCCGGGAGGCTGAGATCCAGTTCGCCTTCGATCAGAATGCGCAGCACCCCCAGCGCGGCGCGGCGCAGGGCAAAGGGGTCCTTGGCACCGGAAGGCGCTTGACCGATGGCGAAAATGCCGACCAGCGTATCCAGTCGGTCGGCCAACGCCAAAGCGCGGCCGGTGGCCGTGGCCGGCAGGCGGTCGCCGGCGAAGCGCGGCAGATACTGTTCTTCCTGGGCCTGGGCGACTTCGGGCGCTTCTCGATCGTGCAGGGCATAGTAGCGGCCCATGATGCCTTGCAGTTCCGGAAACTCCTGCACCATCTGGGTCAACAGGTCGCACTTGGCCAGTCGCGCCGCCCGGTCGGCCCAGTCGGGATGGCCGTGGCTGTGACTGGCGATGAACCGGGCCAGCGCCGCCACCCGCTCGCTCCGGTCGGCCAGGGTGCCCAGGCGCTGCTGGAACACGACCTGTTTCAAGCCGGCGATGTGCGTCGCCAGCGGCTGCTTGCGGTCCTGGTTCCAGAAAAATTCGGCGTCGCTGAACCGGGGACGAATCACTCGCTCGTTACCCGCCCGCACCTGGGCGGGATCGCGACTCTCCAGATTGGCGATGGTGATGAAGTGGGGCAACAGCCGCCCGTGGCCGTCCACGACCGGAAAATACCGCTGATGGTCCTGCATGGTGCTGATCAGCGCCTCGGCCGGCACTTGCAGAAACCGCCGATCGAAATTACCGGCCAGCGCCACCGGCCATTCCACCAGCGCCGTCACCTCGTCGAGCAATTCCGGCTTGATGACCGCCTGGCCCCCCAACTCGGCGGCCACCGCCTCGGTCTGGGCGCGGATCGCCGCGCGGCGCTCGGCGAAGTCGGCGATGACCCGACCGGGGTCGGCCAGTTGCCGGACGTAATCAGCCGGAGCATTCAGACGGATCGGTTGGGGATGATGGAAGCGGTGGCCGCGCGTCTCCCGGCCCGCCGCGACCCCCATCAGCATGGCGGGAATGACCTCGTCGCCGAACAGCAGGACCAGCCAATGCACCGGCCGCACGAATTCATCGTCGCGATCGCCCCAGCGCATCCGCTTGGGGATCGGCAGTCCGGCGAGGGCGGTTTCGACCAGGTCGGGGATGAGATCGGCGGTCGCCGCGCCCGGTTCGGTGCTGAGGTGGACCAGCCAGACGCCTTTATCGGTCTCCTGGCGTTGCAACTCGGCGACCGTGACGCCGCAGGACCGGGCAAAGCCTTCGGCGGCCTTGGTCGGGTGGCCCGCCGCATCGAAGGCGGCGCTCAGCGCCGGACCACGCCGTTCCACCTGGCGGTCGGCCTGGCGCTCCGGCAGGTTCTCGATCAGCAGCGCCAACCGGCGGGGGGTGGCGAAATGATGCAGGGCGGCGTCGGACCAGCCGGCTTTTTCCAGCCCCGCGCGGATGCCCTGTTCGAAAGCCAGCGCCAGCGCGGATAGCGCTTTCGGCGGCAGTTCCTCAGTGCCGATCTCGATCAGCAAATCCCGGGTCTCAGGCATGGGTGGTCTCCAGCGCCGGTGGCACCGACGGTGCGCCCATGGGAAAGCCCAGCGCGGCGCGGGCGTCGTAGTAAGCTTGTGCCACCGCCCGCGCCAGAGCGCGGACCCGCAGGATGTAGCGCTGGCGCTCGGTGACCGAAATGGCCTTGCGGGCATCCAGCAGATTGAAGGTGTGGGAGGCTTTCAGGGTCATCTCATACGCAGGCAACGGTAGGCCGAGTTCGATCAGTCGCTGGCTTTCCGCCTCGCAGGTATCGAACCCGACAAACAGCGCGCGGATATCCGCGTGTTCGAAGTTATAGGCGGACATTTCCACTTCGTTCTGCCGGAATACGTCGCCATAGGTCACGCGGCCCAGCGGACCCTCGGTCCACAGCAGGTCGAAGACGCTTTCCACGCCTTGCAGGTACATGGCGATGCGCTCCAGGCCATAGGTGATTTCGCCGGTGACCGGCTTGCAGTCCAGGCCGCCGACCTGCTGGAAGTAGGTGAACTGGGTGATTTCCATGCCGTTCAACCACACCTCCCAGCCCAGCCCCCAGGCACCCAGCGTGGGCGATTCCCAGTTGTCTTCGACGAAGCGGATGTCGTGAATCAGCGGATCGAGGCCGAGCTCCTGGAGCGAGCCGAGGTAGAGATCCTGCAAATCCAGCGGCGAAGGTTTGATCACGACTTGATATTGGTAATAATGCTGCAAGCGGTTGGGATTTTCCCCGTAGCGGCCATCGGTGGGACGGCGGGACGGCTGCACGTAGGCGGCGCTCCACGGTTCGGGACCGATGGCGCGCAGGAAGGTCGCGGGGTGAAAGGTGCCCGCCCCGACTTCCATGTCGTAGGGCTGGAGCAACACGCAACCCTGACGAGCCCAGTAGTCCTGCAGGGCCAGGATCAGCCCCTGAAAAGTCGAAACGTCGCGCACGAGCGCCTCCGAAACCAATAATTTAGGGACGGTAACGGTCCCGAGGTATTTTGTAATAATCGCCGTGAGACCATTATAGCCCGACGCGCGGCGGATTGATCCCGGCGTGAGCCGTGTTTCACGTGAAACATGCTGGATGGGAGAAACTCATGCGCTGTCCCGACTGCAACCATTTTCAGAAATATCGAAGCGGCACGCGCTGCGGCCAGTGTGGTTACCGGTTCGTCTTCAGAAAAAAAACCGACGATATTGCCGACTTTACCCTGCGCCAGATGATCCAGCGGCTGTCCGACAACGGACAGTACGCCTTCACCGCGACGCAACTGGCTCTGGTCCTGTGCCGCCATTGGCGCCGGTCCGCCTGGGGTCCGATCGGCTGTGGGCTCATCGCCCTGCTGGTCCCCGTGGGGGTTCTGATCATAAACGGACAAGGGCTCATCGGTGCCCTCCTGTTTGTCGTCGCCTTGCCCCTGATCATCCATCTGAGCCGGCGACAGGCGACCGTGCTGCCCTTCAACAAGGCCAGCGATCTCATTCGCCGCTACCATCAGGCGCACCCCATCGCCGGCCTGGCGGACGGGACCGCGTTCGCCCAGCAGAGCCCGCCACTGGATGATCTCCAGGATCTGTACTATGCGCCCGAGCGGATTCTGGTGGTGGAGCGCGATGAACTGGTCGACCTGCTGGTGCGCAACCGCTTCCATCTCACCGCCAAAACCGCGGTGATCAGTCAATCGGGGTATCCGGCGCACCTGCTCGCCGCCTGCCGGGAGTTTCTCCGCCGTCATCCCCAGACGCCGGTGCAACTGCTGCACGATGCTTCAACGCAGGGATTTGCGCTGGCCGCGCGACTCGCGGCCGATCCTCAGTGGCCCTTGGCCCCGCATCCGCTCGCCGATTTGGGCATCACCAAAGACGCGCTCGACCGGAATGCGCGACTCCCCTGGCTGCCGGCTGGTCCTAAAACCGAGGGCGCGTACAGCGCCGATCACCCCCGGATGCTCCGGGCCGGGCACCGGGTTCCCGTGGACTCTCTCGGCCCGAAACCACTGCTGAGCCTGTTGAGCGCGGCGGTGGTCAGCGGGGCGTTGCTGCTGGTGGCGCAGGACGCGCTGGGCAGCCTGGAAATGGGCGTGGAGGTGGACTATGGCTGAACGGATGGGTTGATGCCGTGGCCTCGCCGGCGCACGTCACCGGCCATGCCCCAACGGCAGAGGGGGTGGTTCCTTTGAAGGCCATTATCGACTGAACTCCTCAATGGCTTCGTCAGCGCCATAGCCTCCCGCCTCCAGCAGGCGGTCGAAGAGGTCGAGACATTGCCGGCGGAGGTTCGGGTCCTTCTCGGCTTGGCGGTAGGCGCGGAGGATGAGGTTACTGAGGCTTTTTGCAGTGAATGCTGAGGATTCTCTCAGGTCAGCCGACGCCGAGCCCGCAAGATCGATGAAGCGATAACCGGCTCTGAACAGAAGGCTTGGAGGAGCATCGACCGCCTCTTCGATGGCCCGGAAAAAAGTCTCGGCGCTTTCCGCAAAGGCCGGACTTTCCACAAACGCTTCGGCCACGGGCAAGACAGGATCGATACGCTGATCCTTGATGTATCGCGTCCAATCGCCGGCGGCTCGACGTACTTCGTGATCGGAATCGTCGAAAAAGCGCCTCAGCGATGCCTCGCAATAGGCGCGGTCTGGTGCCGCCAGGATATTGCGGCTCAGAATCTCGGCCGCCCCTCTCCGTGTTTCAGGCTCGTCGTTGATCGCTGCTTCAGCCAAGGGCCGCGCCGCTTCTTCCGACAGCGCGGCCAAAGTAGCCTGTCGCGCCGCCGCACGCCGGGCGTTCGCAATCGGCGACGCCAGCATGCGCTCCAGGAGTGGCTGAACCTGCCCAAACTCGGTGCCCGCCGTGTAGTAAAGAAACTCTTCAACTGGGTGCGTAGCCACCAGAGCGTCTTCGGCCGCGCAGAGTTTTAGGAACTGGGCGATAGCCTTGGGGCGGTCGTAGCGCAGCGCCTGAGTACAGGCTCTGGCTATGCAGGTCCGCACCGCGATCGACGGGTCGGCCACCATGCGTTCCAACACCGGGGCGAAATGCTCCCAGTAATCTTGTTCCAGGGCGATCAGGTCGGCAATCGCCATCGCGGCGCTGCCGCGCGCCGTGTTGATGCCATGCATATAGGGATCACCGCCGTAATAAGGGCGATTCTCCCCTGCCTCTTTTCGCCATAATTCTTCGGCCGGATCAGGATCCTCGGTCGCGTACCAGGCGACAACATCAAGCAAAGCGGTCGAGAGACCCTGGCCACCGTGGCTGGCGATGGCACGGTTAAGCCATCGCCCGTGCGGGCGGCCCGGCCGATTGTGGGCGCGTTCGATCACCCGTTCCAAGAGATTCAGCGGCAAACCGCCGTCTTGTAGGCCCATGACGATGGCCTCGAAGTAGTGCTCATTCGCCTCATCCGGCAAGGCGAGCATGAGACGCGCAAACCGCTCCGGTTGAGCCTTGGTTTGCGACTTAAGATCTTGTGCGAGTTCCCCTGCTCCACCGAGAATCCGATCTTTCAGCCACACCCTTTCTTGATCATTTACATACTTGCGGACAGCGGAAAGCCACTGGGCATCAGTCATCCTGGCGGTGGTCTGCTCGGGAAGTGGCGAGACAACCGTTCCGCCCCTGATCGATAAGGGGCGCTCCAATTGCCAGCCCAAGGACGATGCCTTGCGAGAAAGCTCCCCGATGCGCCGTCGGCCGACTGGAGACAGCTTGTTCGAAGGTAGGGCGCCAAGGAGTTCGAATTGCTCTCGTCCATGCCTGCGCCAGAACCTGCGGACCCGCTGCCGAATGTAATCTGTCTCCCCAACTGATTTCTCGGCACACGATGGCCGCCATCGCTCGAAATGGTTGAGAAGCCAGGGCTCCAACCGCGCGACGTCGGCCTCGTCGAGAAATGGAGCAAGAATTTGCAACAGGCAGCGGCAATCCCAGCGCGCCTGGTCGTCATACCAGAATCCCCACCGGCTCCAAGTCTCCGCCAGGTAGTCGATGGCGAAAGACTTCCAGGCCCCCGCTTTCGACGGCAAGGGCGCGCAGCAGAACCCCATGGGCCGTGCGGCACTCCGACCGTCGCAAACGGTCGATGGCCGCGGAAAATTGATCGGGCGACGATACAGCGATCTGTTTCAGCGCATCCACCAGCGAAACGAGCAGATACTCTGGTGCCCAATGAGTCAACTCTTGAAACCCTGGATGCCAGATCCGGTCCGCAAAGGGTGGGGCGCCTTCCCGAACGGCGGCGTGTTCGAGCAACTCTCGGAATGGCTCCATCGCTGCCTCGACGAGCGCCTCGGGAGCGCGCTTCGCTAGTTCGGCGAGTTGATGTTCGGTGATGACGTTTTGGGTTTCTCGATCATGGGCAAACAGGTCGGCCCTGCCCGGTTCTTTCATCAGCAAACGCAACCAGCAACCCAAAGCGCGACAGGCAACGCCGATGCCTCCTCGGTTAGGATGGTAACAGTACGTGTTGATGAACCCCTGATAAGCCTTGCAAGTGAAGGTCCAATCGCGCTCTGGTTGAGTGGCCAAGCGATGGAAGAGAGTCTCGATCCGCTCGGAAAAAACCGCCGCACCGGACCAAGTCACGACCGCCAGAACCCGGTCGTCCTGTTCTTGCGACAAACCGGCAAGCCCTTCCAGCAAGTCCGCCACTCGATTCGGCTCTGATTCCACCATACGACTCAGCCAGTGGAAGCCGAAGGTCCTGGTTTCCGAGCAATCGCTTGCCAACCAGGTGGCCAAAACGCCTTGGTCGTGCAGGAAGCGAAACCAGGGTGTGGGGGACCACAATGCACTCCGCACCGAATCGGCCAGTCTTCCCGTCCACTCCTGGAGATAGTCCTTGAAGATCGCCCATTCCTCCGGCCGAGGATCAGACACTTGCCCAACCACGCCGATCATCAGCTTCTTGATGTGGAAACGAATATCCGGGGCCGCGAGGCAATTACGAAGATCATCGAGGTAGGCGTCGAAATCGTCGTCGCGGCGATAGGCCAGGATCTGGCGCACCTGGGAGCGGCGGAAGAGGTCTTGCTCGGCGGAGCGCAGAAAGTCCAAGAGGGGTTCACCCATCTCGCAGAAGCGACGCGCGAAGACGTAGTCAAAGAACCCTTCGTGGAAAAAGCCGATTCGGCTCCCTTGGCGCACCAGGACGTGGGCGGAGACCAGACGATCCAAGTCGGCATCGCCCGAGGGAAGCAGACCGCGCGGCGCCAACAAAGCCTGCTGGTCGTTGATCGCATCGCAGAGGGCGTAGAGCAGAATCTCGAAGGAATTTTGATCGCCGGGCATCGGAAGCAAGTCAGTACGTTTTCGGCGCCAGAAGGTATCGTAGAGGTCCTTCGGCGAGACAAAATCCAGCGACCGACTATCGTCTCCACCGGTCATGCCGGCCAGCAGGGCGAGGTGCAGGGGCAAGCGCAGCAATTCGATCTGGCCAGGGGTGAGACGATCCGGGGCAAGGCCGAGATGCGCGACTGCCTCCTTGACCTGTACCGGATCGAGCAGGCCGACGGAGATCGACGTGGCACGGATCTTTTCCTGTTGCCGTAGGTCTCTCAGCCGTTGATCGTGATCCAGGTCGAAGGCTCGGCAAACCAGCAGCAGTCGCATGTTGGAATAGGCTCTGGCTTCCCGAACCAGGGCATCGACCGCATAGAAGACCTCCGGCCGCCGACCCGACACTACGCTGACCGCGTCCAGTTGCTCGATGACCAGCAGGCAATCCCCACCTGCCGCCAAGCCCGCCAGGATCGCTACCGGGGATTTTTCACGCCCAAAAAGCTGTTGTCCGATCTCCACGGGCCGCTGGGTCGGATCCAACCGATCAAAGCGCAGGGGCAGGACGAGCCACCCGATTTCTGCCATGCGTTGCACGATCTGACCGGCCACTCCGGTCTTACCCACCCCAGCCGGTCCCACCAGGAAGATACTACTTTTTGATTCCGTGGGGTCCCGGAACTTCGCGACGGCCGTATCGGCCTCGGTCTGCGGCAGCACCAAGCCCCCGATGGTGAATTCCTGAGACTGGAGATAGTCCTCCCGGCATTGCCGCAGACGGACGACCAGGTTTTTATCCCGTGCTATGTCTGAAGGAAGGATGCCCTCTCGCTCAAGCTCGCCCCACAGATCCTGTGGCGTGATGCGGCGATGCACCGCATCGAGAGCGAACATGGCAAGTACGCCCAAAGCGGCTTGCGGATCTCCCGTCAGGTAAGCGCCAAGAAGCGCTAGAATCGTGTCATCCAACTCCCGTTCGTCCTGCGCAATCCAACGGCTTTGCCGAATGGTTCTCCAAGTTTGTTGGTCGTTGTTGACTCCAAAGAGAGGGTGTTGGAGGTCGTCGAAATCTTTGTTGACTCCAAAGAGGCGGTATTGGAGGTCGTCGAAATCTTTCTGCAATTCCGGGGGAAGAGAAGCTTGAAACGCTGGGAAGTCCGGAGCAATCTCTGCTCGGACTCGGAGTTCTGGAAGCGACTTCGGCGCCTGTGTCGAGACGAAGACGAAATCCGCGCCGCCATCCACCGTATGCTTGCGGACTCCCTCCAGCACCCCAACCCGATCCAAATCCGCGACGGTCCAATGAGCCCTGTTAGCCTGCTGGCGCTTGACCTGATGGACCTCGATCCGACCGTCGTTGTGGCCCAAGCGAAACTCGACGCGCTCGCCTTCGGCTCCGATGGGTTCGAGGTGGATCCAAGTGGCATCGCCCTTCAGCAGCCGAATGAACTGCCGGACGGTCCACCGCAGTTCGTAGCGGTTGCCCACCTTGTCCGCACCGCCACCAGGAAAGGGCATAAAGTCAACAGGGTCTGTTCAGGCCGAGATGTAGGAAGCCGAGTCAGAGAGCCTCAGATTCCGAGTATTTTCTAGCAGCTAAGCCGCACGAGGTTGCACTTCGATTTCGATTATTTGCCCGACTGTCCTTTTTGCCACCTCCAGCTCATAATTCTTTTGAAGGTTCAGCCAGGATTGAGGGGTGGTGTGGAAATACCGGGCAAGCCTGAGCGCGGTGTCGGCCGTGATGGAACGAGTTCCATTGAGGATGGCGGTAATCCGGTTCGGAGGGACATGTAGCGCCTTGGCCAAGGCATTGGCCGAAAGGCCGAGGGGCTCCATGAACTCCTCGCGCAGGATTTCGCCGGGCGTTACTGGAGGCATGAGATGGGAAATCTCCGCCACATCGGAGAAGTCGATTTCGTCCAGATATTCTCTTTGGATGCTCATCGGTCAAAGCCGAAGACCGGAGAAGAGGGCGGCTGCAGCCTTGTCAGCAAAGCTCTTGATCACCGGGAGAGGATAGTATTTATTACGTCCAACGTAAAGTTCGCCGAAGCGTTGTCGGCGCGGATTCGGTCTTGGCCGATGAAATGCGCCGTACAGGTGACGCAATGACAGCCCCACTGATGCATGACTTCGGTGTGGTCCCCGAGCATGGCGACTGCTTCGAGTTTCTTGTGGAGACCAAGGCGGGCGGTTACGATGAAGTGCCGGCCAGCGAGCAGCCCCCGCGGCGCCATTCGCCGACCCGTCACATCTATCACAGCTTGAAGCTCTTGCAGGCGGGTGCCGACGTGGACCGTGCGGCGAAGCATCTGGCGGACTGCACCGATTTCCAAAACCTGCGCGGCAACCGGCTGGTCGCGATCCTGTCCTATCTTCAGGAGATCACGGCTACCAACCCGCATTGGGACGCCTATCAGAACGCCCTGGAGCAACTGGCCATCGGTGTCGAACACTATCGTGGATGACGGGGAGTCGGTCAACTACCCCGGCCTGAAGGCCGGAGATGGATCTGCTGCTCTCCCAAGAATTCGCCTCCGAGGAAACACGATCATGATGGACTGGACTGAACTGATTACCATTGATCCCGACATCCGCGGCGGCAAGCCCTGCATTCGCGGCACGCGTATCACGGTCTATGACATCCTGGAGTACATGGCGGGCGGCATGAGCGAGGCTGAGATCCTCGCGGATTTCCCCAGCCTCAAAGCGGAACATCTGCATGCCGTATTGATGTTTGCAGCCCAACGCGAGCGGCGCCTGGCGATGGCTGAGCATCATGAAATTGCTGCTTGACGAGAATCTAAGCCCCCGGCTGCCCGCGTTGTTGGGCGATCTTTATCCTGGGAGTCAACAGGTCGAGCAGGCGGGTCTACGAGGCGCCACGGACTCCGTCGTCTGGGAGTATGCGAAATCGGGAGGTTATGTGCTCGTCTCGAAAGACAACGATTTTCGTCAACGCAGCTTTCAATACGGCGCACCTCCCAAGGTGGTCTGGCTCAGTGTCGGGAATGGCGGAACATCGCTGATCCTCCGCCTGCTTCGTGCATCGAGAGATGAGATTGAAGCCTTCGTGGCGATGCCCGAGGCCGCCCTGCTGATCCTGAGCGCTCGGCCGTCGCATGACGCGAACCAGGGATGACCGCCGCGACGACGCCGAAGGGGGTTTATGCCGGAGTGACAGATCGAAAATGAACCACCAAAGAACCGGCAAATCTTTCATTGAGGTCCAGTTTCCGATCAAACCGCTGTCGATTGAGTGCTACAAGGAGCGTCGGGTGAGCCACGGCAAAGCGCTCACCTTGGGGAAATGGTGGGGCGAAAAGCCAAGTCCGCGTTTCCCGCCTGTCCTATCTTCAGGAGATCACGGCGACCAATCCGCATTGGAACGCGTATCGGCACGCCCTGGAGCAACTGGCCATCGGTGTCGAACACTATCGTGGATGACGGGGAGTCG
>REEE01000243.1 GCA_007695245.1 Candidatus Competibacteraceae bacterium
TTAAAGGAAGCCTCGGGAAAATCCCTCGTTTTCCAGAATCTTGCGCAACCGGCGCAGGGCATCGATCTGAATTTGCCGCACCCGTTCGCGGGTCACGCCGATTTCGTTACCGACCTGTTCCAACGTCGCCTTATCCTGGCCGCCCAGACCGAAGCGTCGCTTCACGACCGTCCGTTGCTTGTCGTTTAACTGGTCGAGCCACAGGTCCAGTTTCTCGTTGATGTCGGCGTCTTGCAACCATTGCGCGGGATCGGGATTGTTCTCGTCGGGGATAGCGTCCAGCAACGAACGATCCTCATCCTTGCCGATCGGCGTGTCGACCGAAGTCACGCGCTCGTTGAGTTGCAGCATGCGCTTGACTTCGGCGACCGACTTGCCCATGGCCCGCGCGATTTCCTCGGCGGAGGGCTCGTGGTCCAAGGTCTGCGTCAGGTGCCGGGCGGTGCGCAAATAGCTGTTGATTTCCTTGATGATATGGATCGGCAGGCGGATAGTGCGCGTCTGGTTCATCAGCGCCCGTTCGATCGTCTGCCGAATCCACCAGGTCGCATAGGTCGAAAAGCGAAAGCCGCGCTCGGGATCGAATTTTTCGACGGCGTGAATCAGCCCCAGATTGCCTTCCTCGATCAGGTCGAGCAGGCTGAGCCCTCGATTCATGTAACGGCGCGCGATTTTCACCACCAGACGCAGGTTGCTCTCGATCATGCGATTGCGGGCGCTGGCGTCGCCGCGTAATACCAAACGGGCGAAGTAGACTTCTTCCCGAGCGGTCAGCAGGGGGGAAAAACCAATTTCGCTCAGGTACATGTGAGTCGCGTCCAGCTCCTCCTGGGTCACTTCCCGGCTGGCTTTCGGGAGGGTCGGCCAGGATAGCCCGACCGTTTCCAGTTCGTCCTCCATGACCTCCTCCTCGGTATCCTCCAGTTTGTCTTCGTCCAGCAGGGAATCGTCCATAGGCAATTCGTCATCACAAACGACCGCCTCCAAACAGGCGTTCATCCTTCGGGACATTAGATGGCCTCCTCAAATACACTTCGCTTGGTGGGTTTTGGCGCTGACGCGAGAGCGGATGCCGGTCGCGTCTTTTTTTGTGATTATCTTGAGAATCGGTATGGTTCGGGGAGCCCATCATAGGCGGCTCCACGCAATCACCGGCGCTGGAGATGGCGGAATGACCCTATCCTTGTTCCGGATTCCAAGCGCCCGCGAATGATAAGCTTTCCTTAACCGACGCGTCTACTAGTATCGTGTTCATGTTGCAACACGGCAAACGGTCTCCCCTGTCTCAATCCTCACGGCTCATACGGAAATCAGCCACGCTGTCAGGAATTCCAGCGCGCTATGTCGGGTCAAATCCACCTGTAAGGGGGTGATGGAGACATAACCGGCGCGCACGGCATGAAAATCGGTACCAGGACCCGCATCCTGCTCGGGACCCGCCGGCCCGATCCAGTAGATCGGCCGCCCGCGCGGGTCGAGGCTGCCGACGACAGGTTCGGATTTGTGACGGTGGCCGAGTCGGGTCGCCTGAAAACCCGCCAGTTGTTCCCAAGGCAGATCGGGGACGTTGACATTGAGGATGGTGTCGGGTGGGAGCGGCCATTCCCGCAAGCGGCGGATCAGCCAGACGGCAACGCGGGCCGCGGTGTCGAAATGCTCGGGGCAGGGTGCCGCCTGGGAGATCGCGATGGCGGGCAAGCCGAGAAACCGACCTTCCATCGCCGCCGCCACCGTACCGGAATAGATGACGTCATCGCCCAGATTAGCGCCGTTATTGATACCCGAAACCACCATGTCCGGCTCCGGTTCCAGCAGACCGGTGATGGCGAGATGGACGCAGTCGGAGGGCGTACCCTCGACGCTGTAAAACCCGTTATCGTGGCGGGTGACGTACAGGGGTTGCTTGAGGCTGAGCGAATGGCTGGCGCCGCTCCGGTCGCGGTCGGGGGCCACCACCGTAATCTCGGCCCATTCGCTGAGGGCGGCAACCAGGCGGAGCAGGCCGGGGGCCAGGTAACCATCATCGTTGCTGACCAGGATCCGCATGATGGGGAAGTCTCTTTCAGACGAGGAATGGGGCATGAAGGGATCCTATTAAGGTATCTGGTGCCGCTGAAGCTACAATGACGTTATTCCATCCTGGACGGGACGCCCCAGCCACTGCCAGCGAGGCGACCATGAACAAGTTATTTATCCTCGATCCCCAGGATCGGGAGTTGTTTCGCCGCACCGTCGGCCCCGTGGAGCGGGTGCATTGCGATCGCGTCGGCAACCCCCCATCCCCTCCAGCCCCGATTCCCCATTTCTCCCGGGCCGACGAGCGGCAGGTGCTGGTTGATATGGTCTCGGACTATTTCGAGCCGGCCGACATGGAGACCGGTGAAGAATTATCCTATCGCGGCGAGGGCGTCCAGCAGGCGGTGTTGCGCAAGTTGCGGCGCGGTCAGTTCCAAGTGGGCGCGGTACTGGATTTGCATGGGATGACGGTCGTCAGAGCCCGGGAAGCGCTCGGCGATTTTCTCCATGAAGTTCGTCGCGAAAGTTTGAGTTGCGTGCGGATCATTCACGGCAAGGGTAACGGTTCCCGGCATCGGGGACCAGTCTTGAAACAAAAGATTAACCACTGGTTGCGCCAGCGCGATGAGGTGCTGGCGTTCTGCTCGGCGCGGCCGGTGGACGGGGGGACCGGGGCGATTTACGTGCTGCTGCGGCGGCGAACTTGAAGGAGGTGAGTTGAGTCCGTCATGCCAGACCCCGAGCCAGCCAGGATGGTGCCGCGGTTCGCCCCCCAACCGACGACCCCGCACTGGGCGGGGTCGGGGCGTCGTCTCATCGCCCGGTCAGGGCGGAAACTTGATGATTTTGGAAAAACCCTTGAGGGTTGACCGGAACAGTGACTCTTTGGCGGTGCTGACCGACCGTGGCCAAGCCTACCTGAGGGCCTACGCTTCAGACCCCGGTTGCGGTTGCTCCGCCACCAGGTTACCGTCCTGCTCGCGTTTGATCCGCTCGTAGATTTCTTCGCGGTGCACCGCAATATCCTTGGGGGCGTTGACCCCGATGCGAACCTGATTACCTTTCACACCCAGGACGGTGACGGTGACTTCATCACCGATCATGAGCGTTTCTCCAACTCTGCGCGTCAGAATCAACATATCAAGCTACTCCTTGTGTTTTCCATCAACACGACCAAGTCATCTTGCGGCTTTTGACAATCCACGTCGTTAATCGCTCCGTCATCATTACCCCGAAAAGTCGGGAACGCGTCCGGCGGTCCGCGCGCAGCCCGAGTACGGGGTCTTCACACAGACTTCTCCAACTCGAACACCTCGTGCAGGGTGCGTACGCCCAACTCCAGATACTTTTCGTCCACCACCACCGAGATCTTGATTTCGGAGGTGGAAATCATCCGGATGTTGATCCCTTCCTTCCCCAACGCCTCGAACATCTTGCTGGCGACGCCGGCGTGGGAACGCATGCCGATCCCGACCAGCGACAACTTGGCGATCCGGTTATCGCCGGACACCTCACGAGCGCCGAGCCGGGCCGCATGATCCTTGAGGATTTCCAAGGTGCGTTCGTAGTCGTTGCGATGCACGGTAAAGGTGAAATCGGTGGTGCCATCGTGACCGATATTCTGGACGATCATGTCGACTTCGATGTTGGCTTGCGACACGGGTCCCAGAATGCTGAAGGCGATGCCAGGTCGGTCGGGCACTCCCGACACAGTGAGCTTGGCTTCGTCGCGGTTGAAGGCAATACCGGAAATCTGTTCTTTTTCCATGGATTCCACTGCTAGCGCTTCCTCGAAGGTGATCAACGTGCCCGGCCCCTCCTGAAAGGTGGAGAGCACACGGAGTGGGACATTGTGTTTGCCGGCAAATTCCACCGAGCGAATCTGCAAGACCTTGGAGCCCAGGCTGGCCATTTCCAGCATTTCCTCGAAGGTGATGCGATTCAGGCGGCGGGCGTCGGACACGATGCGCGGATCGGTGGTGTACACCCCGTCCACGTCGGTGTAAATCTGGCACTCATCGGCCTTGAGCGCGGCGGCCAGCGCCACGCCGGTGGTGTCGGAACCGCCCCGGCCCAGCGTGGTGATGTTGCCGTCCCCATCCACACCCTGGAACCCGGCCACCACCACCACCCGCCCGGCGTCGAGATCGGCGCGCATGGCGTCGGCCTGGATATCCTGGATGCGGGCTTTGTTGAAGGCGTTGTCGGTGAGGATGCGGACCTGGCCACCGGTGTAGGAGCGAGCCGGACAGCCGCGCTTCTCCAGTGCGATGCACAGCAGTGCAATGGTCACCTGCTCGCCGGTCGCCAGCAGTACGTCCAGTTCCCTGGGCGTGGGGCGGGGCGTGATGGCCTTGGCCAAGCCGATCAAGCGGTCGGTTTCGCCGCTCATGGCCGAGACGACGACCACCAATTGGTGGCCGCGCTCGCGCCAGTCGATGACTTTTTCGGCGACGCTCTCGATGCGCTCGGGACTGCCGACCGAGGTGCCACCGTATTTCTGTACGATCAATGCCATAGGGCTACCATGTTTGAGGTTTGACACATAAGCGGCCGCCGGGTCTGGCGGCAACCCGTCTTCAGTGAGTCAGTTTTTCGAAGGAGATTTCCATCAGAAAGCGAATCGGACCATGAGTCGGCCCGCTGCCTAGATCGCGGCGACCTTCATCACCTGCACGCGCACCCATTCCGGCACCGCGCGCAGCGCGGCGTCCAGTTGCGCGGGATCGGTGCCGCCGGCCTGGGCCAGGTCGGGACGCCCGCCGCCCTTGCCGCCGACCCGCCGGGCGACTTCATTGACCAGATCGCCGGCCTTGATCCGCGCCGTTTCCGCCGGGGTCACGCCCGCCACCAGCCGCACCTTGCCATCCTCGACCGTGGCCAGCACCACCGCGGCGGCCTTGAGCTGGGCCTTATAGCGATCCACCGCCTCGCGCAGGGTCTTGGCGTCCACGCCATCCAGCCGGGCGGCCAGCACTTTGATACCGTCGATCTCCACCGCCTGGCTCAACAGGTCGGCACCCTGACCGCTGGCCAGCCGGCCCTTGAGTTGTTCGAGGTCCTTCTCCAACTGGCGGGCGCGCTCGACCAGTTGCCGGATCTTGTCGGGGAAATTGTCGTGGTCACCCTTGACCCATTGCGCCGCCTGCCGGGCGCGCTCCTGCAGCGCGGCCACGTAGTCCAGCGCCCGTTCGCCGGTGACCGCCTCGATGCGCCGCACGCCGGCGGCCACGCCGCCTTCGGCCACGATCTTGAACAGGCCGATGTCGCCGACCCGGCCGACGTGGGTGCCGCCGCACAGTTCGGTGGAGAACTCGCCCATCCGCAGCACTCGCACTTTATCGCCGTACTTCTCGCCGAACAGCGCCATGGCTCCGGTGGCGATGGCCTCGTCCGGGGCCATGAGGGTGGTCTCGACCGCGACGTTGCCGCGGATCTGAGCATTGACCAGTCGCTCGATGGTCTCCAGTTGTTCCGGGGTGACCGGCTCGAAATGGGTGAAGTCGAAGCGCAGCCGCCGCGGGTCCACCAGCGAGCCTTTCTGGGTCACATGAGTGCCCAGCACCTGGCGTAGCGCCGCGTGCAACAGATGGGTGGCGGAGTGATGCAGGGCGGTCGCCTGACGCTTGGCGGCGTCGACTTGCGCCCGCACTTTGGTGCCGCGCCGTAGTTGGCCCTGCTTGAGTGCGCCGATGTGGGTGAAAACCCCTTCGCCCTGTTTCTGGGTATCGCGAACCGCGAATTCCAGACCGTCGGCGCGCAACCAGCCGCTGTCACCGACCTGGCCGCCGGATTCGGCGTAGAACGGGGTATGGTCCAGCACCACCACGCCTTCATCGCCGGCGTCCAATGTCTCAGTCGCCTGTCCGGCACGGAACAGCGCCGTCACGGTCGCCTCTTCCTCCAACCGGTCGTAACCGTGGAATTGCGTGGCGGAAACGCTCTCCCAACTCGTTTCATTCGTGGCCACCGCACTGAATCGGCTGTGGGCGCGAGCGCGTTCCCGCTGCGCCGCCATTTCCCGCTCGAAGCCGGCGGAATCGAGCTGCAAATTGCGCTCGCGGGCGATGTCGGCGGTCAGGTCCACCGGGAAGCCGTAGGTATCGTAAAGCTTGAACACGGTCTCGCCGGGAAGGGTGTCGCCGGACAACTGAGCGATGCCCTCTTCCAGCAGTTTCATGCCGTGGGACAGGGTTTCGGCGAAACGTTCTTCTTCCTGGCGGATGACGCGGGCGACCTGATCTCGGGCGCTAACCAGCTCCGGATAGGCGTCGCCCATTTCCGCCGCCAGCGGCGCAACCAGTTGATGGAAGAAGGTGCCTTCGGCGCCCAGCTTGTAGCCGTGACGGATCGCGCGGCGCATGATCCGCCGCAGCACGTAGCCGCGCCCTTCGTTGGACGGCAGCACCCCATCGGCGATCAGGAACGCGGTGGCGCGGATGTGATCGGCGATCACCCGCAATGAACTGGAGTGCAAATCCTTGGCGCCGGTCGCGGCGGCGGCGGCCTGGATCAGGTTCTGAAACAGGTCGATCTCGTAGTTGCTGTGGACGCCCTGCATCACCGCCGCCAGCCGCTCCAGTCCCATGCCGGTATCCACCGAGGGCTTGGGCAGCGGATGCAGCACGCCATCCGCGCTCCGGTCGAACTGCATGAACACCAGGTTCCAGATTTCGATGTAGCGGTCGCCGTCTTCGTCCGGCGTACCCGGCGGGCCGCCGGCGATCCCCGGACCGTGGTCGTAGAAGATTTCCGAGCAGGGACCGCAGGGGCCGGTATCGCCCATCGCCCAGAAGTTATCGCTCTCGTAACGCTTACCGCCCGGCTTATCGCCGATGCGGGCGATGCGCTCTCGGGGGACCCGGATTTCCTCGGCCCAGACCTGATAAGCCTCGTCGTCGGTTTCATAGACCGTCACCCACAGCTTGTCCGCCGGCAGCTTCAAGACCCCGGTCAGAAACTCCCAGCCGAAATGGATGGCCTCACGCTTGAAGTAGTCGCCGAAGCTGAAGTTGCCCAGCATCTCGAAGAAGGTGTGATGACGGGCGGTGTAGCCGACGTTTTCCAGATCGTTGTGCTTGCCGCCGGCCCGCACGCAGCGCTGGGCGGTGGCCGCGCGCGAGTAGGGCCGTTGGTCGCGGCCGGTGAACACATCCTTGAACTGCACCATGCCGGCGTTGGTGAACAGCAAGGTTTGGTCGTTGAGCGGGATCAGCGGGCTGCTGGCCACGACTTCATGGCCGTGGTCGTGGAAGTAATCCAGAAAAAGCTGGCGAAGTTCGGCGCTGCGGATCATGGTCGGGCTTCGGGTCGGTGGCGGATGGCGGATGGCGGATCTGTTAAAAGCTATCGTACAGGTGCTTGATCTGATCGAGGGTAAAACCGTGCTGGCGGAACACCCGGGTCTGTTGCAAGCGTCCGGCGACATCGGCGGGAATGTGCGCCTTGAACCGCTTGCGGTGCAGTTCCCGCAGCTTGGGCAACCAGTCGTCCTCCAGCGCACCCAGCGTCGCGGTCACCACCTCGTCCGGTACGCCGCGCTCGCGCAGTTCGCGGGCGACCCGCAACGGTCCGTACCCCTTATCGGCTCGCGCGCCGGCGTAAAGTTCGGCGAACCGGGTTTCATCGAGCAGGCGTTCCTCAACCAGTTGCTCCAGGACCGACTCGATGCGGTCGGCGGGAAAGCCGCGCTGGAGCAGTTTCTGGCGCAGTTCCAGGCGGGTATGTTCGCGCCGGGCCAACAGTTCCAGGGCTTTGGCGCGAATCAATACCGGGTCGGCGGCACCAGCGTTCTCGATGTGCTCAGAGGTCCGTTTCCAGATCATCGACGCTGGGGTCCTTGGTCGCCTCGCTCTCGTCTCGTTCGGGGGTAACCGGCACCGCCTCGGGACGCGACAGGAAATGGGTGCGAATCTTATCTTCCAGTTCCTTGGCCAGCTCGGGATTTTCCCGGAGATAGGTCCGGGCGTTGTCCTTGCCCTGGCCGATGCGGGTGCCGCCGCAACTGTACCAGGCACCGGATTTCTCGATCAGTCCGGCCTTGACGCCGAGATCGATGACTTCACCCAACCGGGACGCGCCCTCGCCGTAGAGAATTTCGAATTCGGCCTGTTTGAAAGGCGGGGCCAGCTTGTTCTTAACCACCTTGACCCGGGTTTCGTTGCCGATGACCTCATCGCCCTTTTTGACGGCGCCGATGCGGCGGATGTCCAGCCGCACCGAGGCGTAGAACTTGAGGGCGTTGCCGCCGGTCGTCGTCTCGGGGGAGTTATGAACGACCACATGGTCCACTAGGTAAGTGTGGCGGCCTTGCACGCCCAAGTCGAAACGGATGCGCTGGCGCGGCGCGGCCGGGCGAATTTCTCTGCGAGTGATTCGTGCTGGCGCCGCCCGCAATTCGGTACGAGCCGCCAGCGGGAGCTCGTCCGAGCAAGTCTGGTCTTCGCTTAAACCATAGTGCTTCACGGCAACCAGGATTTGATCGCCGAGTTGCAGTTGACCCGCCCGCCGTTCACCGTCGGGCGTGAAAATCAGGTGATTGGCGGTACAGGTGAATTTACGGCGTCCGGAACCCCCGCCCGCCGCCGCCTCGAAATACAGCCATTCATCCGTGGCTCCGTTGCGGAACCATTTGACGACCGGCCGAGGTTCGATGCGGCCGGTGGCGGGGTCCATGGACAGCACGTCGACCGGCCGTTTCTGGTTGACGATCTTGCCGATTTTCTCCGTGGAACCGTCGGCCAAAACCACGCGGGCACCATAGTTGAAACAGCCGAACATGACGCCGATTTTCATCCTGATTTGATTGATAAAAATCACCAGGGTGTTGGAGCGCTTGATGTTGGCGGTGAGTTTGCGCAGCGCCTGGCTCATCAGCCGGGCGTGCAGGCCGACGTGGGAATCGCCCATGTCGCCCTCGATTTCGGCCTTGGGAGTCAGGGCCGCCACCGAATCGACCACCACGATATCGACCGCGCCGGAGCGCACCAACATATCGGCGATTTCCAGGGCCTGATCGCCGGTATCGGGCTGCGACAACAGCAGTTCGTCCACATTGACGCCCAGTTTGCCTGCATAGATGGGATCGAGCGCATGCTCGGCGTCGATGAAGGCCGCACAACCGCCCAACCGCTGGGTTTCGGCGATGACTTGCAGCGCCAGCGTGGTCTTGCCGGAGGATTCGGGGCCGTAGATTTCGGTCACCCGCCCGCGCGGCAACCCGCCGATGCCCAAGGCGATGTCCAGTCCCAGCGAACCGGTGGAGACGGTCATCACGTCGCGGGCCACGCTGGTGTCGCCCATGCGCATCACCGCGCCCTTACCGAACTGGCGTTCGATCTGGGTCAGCGCGCCAGCGAGCGCCTTTTTTCTATTGTCATCCATTTCGCGAATCCCCTCGGACAGTGAGAAAACCGGGCAACACCACCGGAACCATTGGCTTGCGGCGATTATTCCATAAGAAGACCCCGTCAACCTAGCCCCCCGGCCAGCGGCGCAGCACCTGGTAGCGCGAGCCGGTCCGGTCGCGCAACGACTCGACCAGGGCCACGTCCTCGACCGGCCAGCGGATCGGCGTGGCGGGCGGTTGGGCCGGAGCCGGTCCGGGAAACTTCCGGGCCAGGGTGATATGGGCCTGGAACGTCCGCCGCTCCGGCGCAAAGCCGCACCCGCGCAACCGCCGGTGCAAATCGGCCACCAGTTCGTACAGTTCCGGCGGCGTGTGGCTCGACCCCAACCACAGGATGCGCGAACGCGACCAGTGGCCGTAACGATCCAGAAGTAGCTCCAGTCGCGGCACGGACAGATCGGCCAGCGCCGCCGCGTAGGCGGTCAGGCGGTCGGCGGGGGTGGCACCCAGAAACACCAGGGTCAGATGCAGGTTGGCGTCGGGTACCCGTCGCCGGCCGGCTGCCGTTGCCGCCAGTTCCGCCAGTTGTCGGCGCTCGCGGTTCTCCGGCCAGAGCGCCAGAAATAGCCGACGCTCGTCACTCTTTGGCGAACACACCCAACACCCCTTGCAGGGCGGCCGCGACCGATTCCAGGCGCACTTGGTCGCGATTGCCCTGGAACTGCCGGCGCTCGGTGTGGACCGGACCCTCCCGCAGCGCCCAAGCCAGATAAACCGTACCCACGGGTTTGTCCGGGGTGCCGCCATCGGGACCGGCGATGCCGCTCACAGCGACCACCACGTCAGCCGGGCTGCGTTCCAATGCGCCGCTGGCCATTTCGGCGACCACCTCGGCGCTGACCGCGCCATGGCTGGCAAGAGTCTCTTTCCGCACGCCCAACAATTCGGATTTGGCGGCATTACTGTAGGTGACGAAACCCCGCTCGAACCAACCGGAACTACCGGGAACGTCGGTGGCCACCTTGGAAATCCAACCCCCGGTACAGGATTCGGCGATGGCGAGGGTCTGACTCCGAGTGCGCAGGGCGGTGCCCATTTGCGCCGCCAGTTCGTAAAGATTTTGTTGTGCTGGGTGCTGCTGTACGGACATTAGCGATCTCCTGACTTTCGGAGGTTGGAAACAGGTAAATTTGCCATGACATCGTTTACGGTAGCATATCGCCCGTCCGGCGCAATCAACCACACGCTTATTTCAGCCACCCCTTCCGGTAGAAAAACCAGAAAGGCGCGATCACCGAACCGACCATCAAGGCCAAAGCGAACGATTACGGATTTCAAAGGCATTGATCGTGGGGTTTGCACGACGGGCGAAATGGCGCGGAAAATAGTCTGAAATAGACATGGGGTAAAGAAAAATCGGTTTCCGGGCATAATCTCGGGAACCGACCGCAATTCATATTGTTACCGAACA
>REEE01000293.1 GCA_007695245.1 Candidatus Competibacteraceae bacterium
GCAGGATTTTGATTTTACTCTTGTCGAGTGAGGTCTGGCTCATGGGGCGCGAGTTGGGGCTGGTGTGAGAATGCGTTTCAACAGGGTTCTATCGATTGCGGCTGGCAACCTTAACCTTTTCCTTCAGGAGCGACAACCTACCTGGCAGAACGGGCGTTCGACGAGATCACGTTCCCATTGGACCTTGTTCATGGGGTGGTTCAAGATTGGGCAAGATTCAGCGTGGGCAACACTTCGGGTGGGATAGCCGCCATGTGCTTGTCCCTATGCACGAGGTGGAGCTGTCCCAGTTCGCGAAGTCTCCGTCCAAACTCCGCCACCGACAGCGCGCATAGCAATACATCGTTTTGCGAATCTTCAAAGAGCGTTAGCACTCGGTCTACTTCTGGTTCCTTTCGATAGAACACCAACAGAGCCGAGGTATCCAGGAGATATTTCATCGACCGAGTTCCCGCATCCGTTCAAGATCTTCACGCTCGCGCTCTTCATCCAGTTCGGCGATGACATCGCGCTCTGGAGCCAGATGAGCGCCTATCCCCATCAGGCGCCGCGCCAGTTCGGCCCGGTCAGGAATAACGCGGATGATGATCTCGTCCTTGCCCTCCACCGGCAGCCAGTCGAGTTTGTAACCCGGCTTGATGCCAAGCGCCCGCGCGACATCAGCCGGTATGGTAACCATATTTTTCTGGGTGACTGTTGTAATCATTGAATATCCAGAATCACTGAATGAGTTAAATTCATGGAAATTATAGAGCACATTGATCGGGTTAGTGAAATTGCGCTAAAGCTGATGGGTCAACTGAAGCGCGGCTGGAAGATCATGGGGCGCGTTCTAGCATCCGTTTGGATCGGCTTCAAGCGGTTGTTCCCCATTCCGGTGGTTCCAGCAGCAAATAGCGGGGGCGCCCGTTGCCAACACGGGTCATCATAACCTTGATACGGGCGAACTGATACAAATGCGCATTGAGTTCTTCAGGATTCAACACTGCTGGCCCCACCTTGCCGGTAATCACGTCGGGCCTGTCGGCCAGCCTGAATTCAAAAGTACGACGTTTCGGCAGCACCCCCTGGAATTCACCTTCCAGGCACTGTTCCTCTTCGCGCAGGTTATCCTGACTGATCCGCGCCAGGCTGGTACGGACTTGCCCCACGTCGGTAAAATGAAAAATTCGATCACGGAATTGCAAGGCGCAGATAGCCTCGTTCTCGGCCAGCGTATTCACGAAAGCGCGCACTTTATCCAGCGCCCGTTGGTCGAGTTCCGCCGCCGAATCCGCCAGTAATTCGTCGTCAGGATTGATCGCGCCTTGCAATAGATTCCGGGTGCGCTCCACGGCTTGCTCCACGGCGGTCTGCTCGTCCAGCGACAATTGTCCCATGTGGTATTCTTCCAGCTCAAAACCAAACGATCCCAAGGCGGTATTGGTGATCAGCAACTGGTTTTGATCCTTGTTGGGAATGGGTCCCATGGCTTTGAGTGGGGCTGCCAGTGAAGCGGCCACGGCGATAATTGCCTCGGTAAAGCTGTTTACCGCTTTCATGCCAAATTCGGCAAAAATACCATGGTTGCCGACCACGGGTCGGCCGTTGAAAGTCAGATGAATCCGCGCGGGTTCACGTTCGCTGATTTGAATACCCTCTAGTTGTTCTTCAATGGTGCGCAATCTGAACTCCGTGCTTTGGCGGGTGATCCAAGCGTTTTCAGGGAGTGAGACAAGTCGCTCGTTGAGAAATTTTTGCTCGGCCTGTAAGTGCAGATAATCCTGACGGTTCATGAGTGAGTTCCTCCGTCATGGGTTTAATGGTAGATGAGCGCGCGCCCTTTCATCCTCATCGGGCGACAAGGTAATTTGCAGGTATCCCTTCCAAAGTTGCGAGCGCCGATGCGACCACAGGCTGTACCAGTAAGCGGATAACGCCACCAATTCGTCTGGCGGTAAGCCGAGTTCGACAAGATAGCTGTCAACAAGAAAATGTTGCTTCACCCAGTCGTGATCGAAAAACAGCAGATCCCGCGAGTTCGGTTGAAAACTTGGCGGAACATCAACAAAGGTCACGACATCCACATCGCGCGGCGGCCGATTTTCCAGAGCTTCGATGTGCTCCAGAAAGCTGCCATCCAGCCACTGAAACCCTCGCGTCAGACCCAGACGATGAAGTTCCGCGCGGAATCGCAACAGGCCGTCAAGGATGCGGCAACGCTCGGCAGTTGTGCTGAAACGCAACACCAGGTCGGTCAAGGCCACTCGATAGGGAGAACGGTCTGCGGTTGGACTGGATTCGTTGATCGGCGGGATTGCGCCCTGGGCGTTCCAAGAAGGGATAGCAACGGTCGTCATGAGTGTTCCTGGAAAATATCGGCGGGCACCCGAACCCGACCGGTGAGCAGGTCGGTCATGAGGGCGGATTTTACGAACGCCAGTTTGGTGTGTTGAGCCTGACGACTCTGACACCAGATTGACTAACGTAGTGCTCAGTTTTTAGGTTTGACCCGAAAGGGCCATCTACCACCGAAGCTACCATTTCACCCAACGCATCCAACCCTTCCTGACGGAGGCGGTCGGCGGCCGAGTAGAGGTGGCGTTCGAGTTTGGCGAGGGAGAGCTTGGGCATGAGAGGAGTAATCCGAGTATCCGCTACGGTTTTTTCCAGTTTAAGGGCGATTCGGCTAATCTCTCTCGGGACGGGGAGTCTCGACCCGCACCCTGCTCGCCACGCCTCACCCCGATTTACACCGGACGGAATCAGTATACTGTCCACGAAACTTTCAGGAGCGACAACCGCCGATGACCCCATCCGTCCCTTCCCAAGAGGCCACCGCCCTGCTCGACGGCCTCCGCGCCTTCATCGAACCCGCCCACGTCCGCGTCGATCCGGAAAGTTGCTTGAATTACGGCCGCGACTGGACCCGGCTATACGTTCCCAACCCGCTGGCGGTGGTGCTGCCGGGCACGGTCGAGCAGGTGCAACAGTTAGTGCGCTACGCCAACGACCACCGCCTGGCGCTGGTCCCGTCGGGCGGGCGCACCGGCTTGAGCGGCGCGGCGGTGGCTTGTCGGGGTGAGATCGTGGTCTCGCTGGACCGCCTGAACCGGATTCTGGATTTCGATCCGACCGACCGCAGCGTCACCTGCCAGGCCGGCGTGGTCACCGAAACGCTGCAAAACTTCGCGCGCGACCACGACTTGTATTATCCGGTGGATTTCGCCGCGCGCGGCTCCAGTCAGATCGGCGGCAACATCGCCACCAACGCCGGGGGCATCAAGGTCATCCGCTACGGCTTGACCCGCGACTGGGTGACGGGATTAAAAGTCGTGACCGGACGCGGCGACCTGCTCGATCTCAACCGGGGGCTGATCAAGAACGCCAGCGGCTATGACTTGCGGCATCTCTTCATCGGCAGCGAGGGCACGCTGGGGATCATCGTGGAGGCGACTCTGCAACTGACCCAGCCCTTGCGGGAACCGAGCGTCATGGTGCTGGGCGTGCCGGACTTGGATGGAATCATGGCGCTTTACGGAGCGTTCCGCGGCCGACTGGAACTCAGCGCCTTCGAATTCTTCTCGGAACTGGCCCTGCGCCATGTGTTGAAAAAAGGTCTCCACCGCCCCTTCGAGACCGCGACGCCCTATTACGTGCTGATCGAATTCGAGAATCCGGAGCAGGCGCAGACCGATGAAGCCTTGGCCCTGTTCGAGCAATGCGCCGAGCAGGGCTGGCTGGCCGACGGCGTCATCAGCCAGAGCGAGGCGCAGGCCAAGGAACTATGGCGGTTGCGCGAGGACATCAGCGAATCGATTTCCGAGCATCAGCCCTACAAGAACGATGTCTCGGTGCGGATTTCGCGCGTGCCGGCGTTGTTGGCGGAGATGGACGAACTGCTGGCGCGGGAATATCCCGATTTCGAAGTGCTATGGTACGGGCACATCGGCGACGGCAACCTGCACATCAACATCCTCAAGCCAGCGAATCTGGAACCGGCGACTTTCGCGCGACAATGCGGGGCGGTGAGCGAACATTTGTTCGAGATCCTGCGCCGCCACGGCGGCAGCATCTCCGCCGAACACGGCGTGGGCCTGACCAAAAAGCCGTACTTGCACTACACCCGCGACGAGACCGAGATCGGCTATCTCCGGGCGATCAAGCAGGCGTTCGACCCCAACGGCATCATGAATCCGGGCAAGATTTTCGACGGATCGACCCGTGTTCCCACCTCACCCTCAAAGACATCATGAACCGCCTCTACCTCATCGGCGCCGGCCCCGGCGGGCTGGAACACCTCAGTCCCGCCGCCCATACGGCGCTGGAATCCTGCACCGACCTGGCCGGCCACGGCCTGTATCTCAACCTGCTCGGTCCTCTGACCGAAGGCAAGACCCGCCACAAAACGCCGATGGGCGAGGAAATCGCCCGCGCCACGCTGGCCCTGGACCTGGCCGCCAGCGGTCGCACCACCGCTCTGATCTCCAGCGGCGACGCCGGCATCTACGGCATGGCGACGCTGGTGTTCGAACTGCTGGCGCGCAAGCCGAAACCGGAATGGGCGACGGTCGACATCGAAGTCATCCCCGGCATTTCCGCGATGCAGGCGGCGGCGGCCCGGGTCGGCGCGCCGCTGGCCCACGACTTCTGCGTGATCTCCCTCTCCGACCTGCTGACGCCCTGGGAACTGATCGCCAAGCGCATCGACCTGGCCGGTCAGGGCGATTTCGCGATCGCGTTCTACAACGCGGTGTCCAACAAACGCTCCTGGCAACTGCTGGAGGCCCAGCAGACCCTGTTGCGCTACCGCCAGCCCGAAACGCCGGTCATCGTCGCCTTCAACGTCACCCGCAAGGGCGAGCAGCTCACCGTCACCACCTTGGGCGAACTGGACCCGGAACCGCTGAACATGCTGTCGCTGGTGATGGTCGGCAACAGCGAAACCCGGCGGGTGGGCAAGTGGGTCTACACCCCGCGCGGCTATCACACCAAGCCGGAGTTGGCGGACCCCGATCAGTAGAGAAACACCTCCCGGCGCACTTCCTCAAACGCCGCCCGCTCTTGCGCCCACTGGCTGGCAAGCTCGGCCAGATCGGCGTCCGACTCCAACGCCAGGCGCAGCCGGTCATCCCCGGCCAACAGGTCGATGGCCGGGATGTCGGCCACGAATTCGTAGGGTTTCGCCCGCCAGGCGAACGCCTCCGGGGCGATGCGCTTGATGCTTTGCAGGAAAGCGACGCCGGTCGCGTAGGAATCGAAACGGCGGCGGTCGGTGACATGAATCTGCACGCCGCCGCAGGTGCCGCCGGCGTGCTTTTGAAACTTGGGCCGGAAATAGAGCGGACGAAACCGGCAACCGGGGAGATTGCGCCGGGTCAGATCGGCGGCGAGCGCTTCGGGATCGACGCCCGGCGCGCCGGCCACCTCAAAGGGCCGACAGGTCCCCCGCCCCTCCGACAGTTCGGTCGCTTCCACCAGACACATGCCGGGATACACCCACGCGGTATCGAGCGTGGGCATGTTGGGCGACGGATAGACCCAGGGTAGTCCGGTATCCGCGAAGTCCATCTCGCGCCGCCAGCCGCGCATGGGCACGATATCCAATTCGCATTCGATCCCCCGATGACGCTGGACGTAGCGGGCGATCTCGCCGGGCGTCAGGCCGTGCCGGTTGGGCACTGGATGCAGGCCGACGAAGGATTCGAAACCGGGTTTGAGCAAATTGCCCTCGGTGGTCACTCCGTCGAGAGGATTGGGGCGGTCGCACACCAGCACCCGCACCCCGACCTGGCCCGCCGCTTCCATGCACAGCGCCAGGGTCCAGACGAAGGTGTAATAACGCGCGCCCACGTCTTGCAGGTCGATCACCAGCGCATCCAGGCCCTCAAGCTGTTCCCGGCGCGGCGTCAGACTCGCGAAGGTCGCGCCGTACAAACTATGCACCGGCACGCCCAGCCGGGGATCTTGCGGCAAGTCTTCGACATCCTCCATATCCTGCGCCTCGCCCCGAGCGCCGTGCTCCGGGCCGAAGATGGCGACGATTCGGGCACCGGCCGCTTGCAACAGATCGAGGGCATGGCGCAATTCAGCATCGACGCTGGCGGGGTGACAGACCACGCCGATGCGGGCGTGGCGGATTTTTTCAGGAGATTCATTGAGAAGCGTTTCCAAACCGGTCTGGACACGAGACATGAAGGCAGCCACCTCAATAAGGCATCAGTTTTTGCAGCGTTAAATTTTAACCCTTGTCGAACCACAAACCGTCATCACGCATCTTCCCAAACTTGTCCGACCAATAAAAAAGCCCGGCACTCCGGGCTTTTTAGTTTTAGAAAAACAATGTCTTGGAAATTTTATTTTCAAGATGGAGACAAGGATGATGGGTTAGTAGGAAACAGGTTGTCTTCAACATGCTTCCACGCTTTCGGAAAGATCGTCGAGAAAATAACGCCCGCCGGCAGCAGGATTAGACCCGCGCCAACCAGCGCCACGATCCAGAAACCCAACAACGGGGACAGCGCGATAACGATAATTGTACACACCGCAATTTTGATCAGTTCGTTCATAAGCCATTCACGCGGCACCAACCCCATCCTCCTGGACGAGCAGCGCTCGCGTCCTCCAAAGTTCAGTGTTAAATCTCGAAAACCCGCTTTCGGATGATCTTGCAGTCCAAAAAAGACCCAAGTCATCCGCCTATCGGGGCTGTTCAGTACCCGGCGTATCCAAGAATGTCTCTCAAACAAGTCATTTCATCCCTGCACGCGGAAGCGATCAATCCTGCTCGCGAACCAGAAACTCCAGCGCTTCCGCTCTTGGTATCACCAATGGTTGTCAGTTTATCGCAGCCGATGTTGCATTGCAAAATATTTTGCGTTTTCCCTAATTTAGGCGTCTATTGAGTTAAATATCTAATACATTCAGTGGTTTGCTCAGATCTTCGTAAAGCGTCTCCACCGGAAAATCGAGATCGATGCTGTCCAGGCGCAACCGCTCGCCGGGACCGACGCTATCCACCCACCACTTTTCATCTTGCCGCCGGTAGATCAGGACCCGGATGCGTTCCTGATCCACCCCCACATATTCCCGCAGGCTGTCGAGTTGCCGGTAGGCGGTGAATTTTTCACCCAGATCGAAAGCGGCGGTGCGGTTCGACAAGACCTCGACCACCAGCACCGGCGAACGCTTGACGTAGCGGTCGGCGTGGTCGCATTCGGCGCAAGTGACCTGCAAGTCGGGATAGAAGCCGCAGTCCGCCGCGTCTACCCGGACCTTGACATCGGCCATATACGCCCGGCAGGGCGTACCGCGCAGATGTTGGCGCAATGTCATATAGAAATTACCGGAGATCTCGTTGTGCCGATCCGTGGCCCCGGTCATGGCGAACACTTCGCCGCGAATGAATTCGTGACGCTGCGCCTGCTGGTTTTCCCAGTGCAGATAGTCGTCGAAAGTGAAAGTCAGAAGGGATGCGGATTGAGACATGGCCATGCTCCGCGAAGCGATCGATAATGGCCGAAGCTTAAGCACGGCGACCGTCAACAGATGCGGGGAAGCTGCTCGCCGCTCAGCCAGTCCACCATCCGCTGGCCGCCGAGCCGGGTTTCCATGGTGACGAAATGATGCGCGTCCTCGCGAACCGTGCCGACGAGCGCCGCCGCCGCTCCCAGGGGATGGGCGCGCATCGCCGCCAGCAACCGGTCGACGTCCTCGGGCGGGCAGATGGCGACCAGCTTGCCTTCGTTGGCGACGTACAGCGGGTCCAGGCCGAGTAGTTCGCAGACCGCCGCCACCGGGGGCTTGACCGGAATCGCGGTTTCCCAAAGGCGGATGCCGACCCCGGACTGATCGGCGATTTCATTCAGAGTCGCGGCCAGACCGCCGCGAGTCGGATCGCGCAGGCAGCGCAACCCCGGCGCCGTCGCCACCATCACCGCCACCAGCTCGTGCAGGGCGGCGCTGTCGGATTCGAGCGCGGTCTCGAATTCGAGACCCGAGCGTTGCGCCATCACCGCCACCCCGTGATCGCCGAGGGAACCGCTGAGCAGGACGCCATCACCGGGGCGCGCCCGGTCGCCGGAGAGTTCGATGCCCTCGGGAATCACCCCGATTCCGGCGGTGTTGATGAACACCCCGTCGCCCTTACCGTGCTCCACCACCTTGGTGTCGCCGGTGACGATCGTCACGCCGGCCGCCCGCGCCGCCCGGGCCATGGACTCGACGATGCGCCGGAGTTCGGCCAAGGGAAACCCCGCTTCCAGAATGAAGCCGGCGGACAGATGCAGCGGCCGGGCACCGGCCATGGCCAGGTCGTTCACCGTGCCATGCACCGCCAGCGAGCCGATGTCGCCGCCGGGGAAGAACAGCGGCGAGACCACGTAGCTGTCGGTGGTCATGGCGATCCGGCCCGGCGGCAGTTCCAGACAAGCCTGATCGTTACGCTGGTCGAGCCAGGGATTGCGAAAGGCGGCCGCGAACAGTTCCTCGATCAATTGGGCCATGGCCCGGCCGCCGCTGCCGTGGCTCAATTCGACCTGACCGCGTTCGAAATCCAGCGGGGTGGCGAACCGCCGCCGGGAAGGCGCGCTCACGCCGCCTCCTGATAGCGGCCGTAACTGTAATAGGCCGCGCACGCGCCCTCGGCGGAGACCATGCACGCGCCGAGCGGAGTTTCCGGGGTGCAGGCCGTGCCGAACACCTTGCAGTCGGTGGGCTTGATCGCGCCGCGCAACACCGCGCCGCACTGACAGGCGCGATGATCGGGCACCGTGCGCGGCTCCAGCGCGAACCGGCGTTCGGCGTCGAAGCGGGCGTAGGGCGCCCGAATTTGCAGGGCGCTGCGCGGGACTGGTCCCAGCCCGCGCCACTCGAACACCGAGCGCGGTTCGAGAATTTCGGCCACCAGCCGCTGGGCCTTGGCGTTGCCGTCGCGGGTTACGGCGCGGGTGTACTGATTTTCCACCTCGGCGCGCCCCTCGTTAAGCTGGCGCACCAGCATCAGAATCGACTGCATGACATCCAGCGGCTCGAAGCCGGCGATCACCACCGGTTTGTGGTAGCCGCTGGCGAACGCCTCGTAAGGCCGGCTGCCGATCACCACGCTGACGTGGGCGGGTCCCAGAAAGCCGTCGATGGCGACCGCGTCCAGTTCGCGCGCTTCCGGCGAATCCAGCAGATGGACGATAGCCGGCGGAGTCAGCACGTGGTTGCAGAACACGCTGAAATTGGGCAGGTCGAGCGCCGCCGCCTGCTGGATGACCAAGGCCGTGGGCGGGGTCGTCGTCTCGAACCCGATGGCGAAAAACACCACTTCCCGTTCCGAATGCCGTCGCGCCAGTTCCAACGCCTCGGCGGCGGAATAGATCATGCGGATCTCGGCACCCGCCGCCTTGGCCCTCAGCAAACTCTGTCCGCCCGAACCGGGCACTCGGAGCATGTCGCCGTAGCTGCACAGGGTCACATTGGGACGAGTGGCTAGATCCAGCGCCATGTCCAGCCGCCCGACCGGCAACACGCACACCGGGCAGCCGGGACCGTGGATCATGCGGATCCCCGCCGGCAACAAGTCCTGCACGCCATAGCGATAGATGGCGTGGGTGTGGCCGCCGCAGAACTCCATCAGGCGGTACTCACGATCGGGCTGGATCTCCACCGCGAGCTGTCGAGCCAGGCCACGGGCCGCCGCGCCGTCGCGAAATTCGTCGATGTATTTCATCAGGCTTGCGCCTCGGCGAAGTCCCGCAGCAGGGCAAGCGTTTCCTCGGCTTCCTCGGGGTCGAGCTTGCCGAGCGCGTGGCCCACATGGACGATCACGTAATCGCCCACCGTCACGTCATCCACCAGTTCGATGGAAATCTCCCGCTTCAGTCCGTCCAATTCGATCACGGCGCGTTCGCCGTCCAACAACGCGCACACTCGGGCCGGCACCGCAAGACACATGACGATCACCTCATCGTTGGATTAACCCCTAGAGCTTATCCCGTCTGGCGGGTTTTACCAGCGCGGACGGCGAGATCGACTTCGAAAGCCACGCAGGGATCGAGCGCGGTGACGCACAATTCGATGGCTTGACGAATATTCGTTCCCGGCCCGACCCGCGCTCCGGTCAGCCCATGCGCCAGCGGACCCTCCGGATGAAAGTTCCATTCGGTGGGCGCGAGAATCCGGTACGCGCTCACCCGCCCCTCCGTCATCGCCAGCCAGTGGACCAGCCGCCCACGAGCGCATTCCACCACTCCCAGACCGGAACCGCTGGCCGTGTCCGGAACCGCCGTTTCGGGGTTTTCATCGTCCAGCATTCGCGCCTGCTCGCGCAGTTCGGCGACGAGCGCCGCACACTCGACGATCCGCGCGGTCGACCGCACGAGCAAGCCGTTGCCGTAATCGGCGCGCAGCGCGGCGATCAGCGGATGCTCCCAGCAGCGGGCCAAGGCACCAGTTTCACCGACCTGCCCGGCGAGATTGGGGCGCGCGCAGAAGGAGTAGTCCGCATCGTTCGCCAACTGCCGCTCGAACCGCACCCGATCAAACTCGGGCAAGGGTTCCACGGCGTTGCGGCCAAAATCGGCCAGACCGCAGTCGTGGATAAAACGCAGGTTTCCAGCAGCGGGGGTCTCGGCGGCGCGCAACCAGCGCTCGAAACGCGGTCGATCCGTCAACGGTCCATCGTCCATCGACGGACCTAACACCGCTTCCCGAACCCCATCAACAATTTCATCCAGCGCCGCGTTCAATTCAGCCCGATTCGGAATCAACCGCGCGCCGCCGACGCGCATCCAGATGGGATCGGGAAACAAGAGGCGTCGCAGGGAGAGCAGGACTTGCCGCAGCCGTTTC
>REEE01000296.1 GCA_007695245.1 Candidatus Competibacteraceae bacterium
CCTCAGACCAGCGGCAGGGTCACATGCAGCACGCCGGGATCGTCGGGCGTGGCGTGAACCCGGAAGTTGAGGGCGCGATTGAGTCGCAACATGGGCTCGTTCTCCCGCAACACTTCGCCGTACAATTCCCTGATCCCTATTTTTTTAGCGTAATCAATAATATAACGCATCAGCATCGGCCCCAGACCCAGACCGGTCATGGCCCGGTCCACCAGGATCGAATATTCGGCCCGTTCCAGGTCCGGATCGGCGTTGCAGCGCACCACGCCCCAGATTTTGATTTTCCCCGGTACGCCCTTGGGCTCGGTCACCACGAACGCCATCTCTCGCTCGTAATCGAGTTGGGTCAGTCGGGCGGCCATGTCGTGCGACAGCTCGCGAAGCGGCTGGAAGAACCGCATCCGCACATCTTCGGCGGGCAGACGCTTGACCAGGTTCCTCAGCTCCGGCTCGTCCTCCGGCAAGATCGGCCGGATCAGCAAGGCGCGGCCGTCCGGCAATTCGTAGCGTCGTTCCAGTTGTTTCGGATACGGCGAGATCGCCAGCCGCTGCGACGCCGGCACCGTGCTGGGTTCGATCCGGACGTTGGCGTCCAACGCCAGCATGCCCCCGGTGCTCACCCAGATCGGATTGATATCCATCTCGATCATTTCCGCCAGTTCGACCACCATCTGAGACACTTTGATCAAGGTCAGGGCGATGTTGCCCACGTCCACCGGCCGGCCGCGGTTGGTGCTGATCTGCCGGTACAACCGGGTGCGCGACATCAAATCGACCGCCAGATGCATGTTCAATGGCGGCAGGGCGTAAGCGACATCATCGATCACCTCAGCCTCGGTGCCGCCTTGCCCGAAAAAGATCACCGGTCCGAACCGGAGGCCGGTCCGCACGCCCACCATCATTTCATAAGCGCCGTGCCGGGACTGCATCGGCTGTACCGCGAACCCGTCGATCACGGCCTCGGGGGCGAGTTCGCGCACCCGCGCCAGCATGTCGGTGGCACCCACCAGCACCTCCAGCGGGTTGTTCAGGCCAAAGGCCACCCCGCCGACGTCGGATTTATTGGCGATATCGGGCGAGAGAATCTTGAGCGCCACCGGCGTCCGCAGGTCCATGGCGATCTCGGAAGCGGCTTCCGGCGTGGACGCGAAATGGAGCGGCACCGTCGGGATTTCGTAGGCGTTCAAAATCTGGCTGGCTTCGTAGGCGTTCAACCGGCGGCGGCCCGCGGTCAGGGCGATCTGGATGATGCGGCGGGCGGTCTCGGTATCGGGCGTGAATTCCTCGGGAATCGACGGTGGGGTTTCCATCAGCAGTTCCTGGCTGCGCCGGTACTGAGCCAGTCGGGTGAAAGCTTCCACCGCCTCGCCGGGCGTTTCATAGGTCGGAATCTGCGCGATCTTGAACAGCTCGCGCGCCGACTGCACCGATGACTCGCCGATCCAGCAGGTCATGATCAAGCGTCGGCTGTTCTTGGAGCGTTCGATCACCGCTCGGGCGCTGTCCTCGGCGCGACCCAGCGAAGCCGGGGCATGGATCACCAACACCCCATCGGTGCCCGGCTCCCGCAACAGTAAATCCAGGGCCTTGCCGTATTCTTCGGGGCCGGCCATGTCGCCCAAATCCACCGGATTCTCGATCGGATAGTCGGGCCGGCAGTCGTGCGCCAGTTGCTCGCGGGTCGCCGTGCTGACCTCGGCCAGATGACCGCCGTGGCGCAGCAGGGTATCGCTGGTCAACAGCGCCAGGCTGTAGCTGTTGCTGAGGATGGTCAGCCGGTCGCTGTAGACCGGCTTGGCGGTGGCCAGGGTCTCGGCGGCGCCGAACAACTGCTCGATGTTGTTCACCCGCAGGATGCCGGCCCGCTGGAATACGGCGTCGTAGACGGCGTCCTCAATCGGTCCGGCGCGGAAGTCGCGCGGCTTGAGCACGATCACCGGCTTGACCCGGGCGGCGGCGCGGGCGGCGGACACGAACTTGCGGCGATTGCGAGTGTTTTCCATGTACATCAGGATGGACCGGGTACTGCCATCCCGCAGCAGGTAATCCAGAAGATCGCCGAAGTCCACGTCCCAGCGCAGTCCCACCGAAATGACGTGGGAGAAACCGATGTTGCGGCTGGTGGCCCAGTCGATCACGCTGCGCATCACCGCGGCGGACTGGCACAACAGCGCGATATGGCCGGTCAGGGGTCGGGTGCCGCTCAGGCTGGCGTTGAGATGGGCCGATAGCACCGCGTAACCGATATTGCACGGACCCATGACGCGCAGCAGGTACGGTTTGGCGGCGGTCAGAATCTGCCGCTGCAAGGCTTCTCCCTCGTCGGCATATTTGCTTCGCATCTCCGGACTCAACAGCGCTGCCCGGGTCCCGCGATGGTCTTGCAATACGTCCCGGCTGAGCAATAGCACCGCCCGGGTCCCGCGTTCGCCCAGTTCGTGGATGAGATCCGGTGCCTCATCGAGCGGAGTGGTCAGAATGGCCAGATCGGGCGTGACCGGCAGACTGGCGATATCCGGGTAGGCCAAGACCCCGGATATCGAGCGGTGGTCCGGATTGACCGGCATGACCGGCCCCTTGAAACCTCCTTCGATCAGATTGAATTCCAGGGTGGCGTCGGGACCGTTGGCGGGCTTGCCGCGTCCGACGACGGCGATGGAGCGCGGCTTGAACAGATATTGGAGATTGCGAATGGTCATGGGGCGTCTCGCGTGATGCCGGGCCGTCGGACGGATCCGAGGGGGCCAGTCGGGAATAATTTTTATGGTAACGCGATTCTTGCGTTGCGGGCGCGTTGACCCGGTGGTTCATGCGGGTTTTCTTTACAATGTCGCGATCGATCCCGCAACCCGTAGACGAGGAATCCGCATGGATAAAACGACGATCAATCACTCCCCTTCGCCCGGCGCGTTGGCGTCGGACCCAAAAGTTGCTGAACCGGTACGGACTGAATTCTCCTGGGCGGCGGCTCGCGCCGAACTGGACGGTTTGCCCGGTGGCGGTCTGAACATCGCTTGGGAGGCGGTGGACCGGCAGGTTCGGGCCGGCCGGGGTGAAGCAACGGCCCTGCGTTGGTTGGGCAAAACCGGCGAGCGGCGGGAGTTCAGTTATGCCGAACTGGCCCGACTGAGCGACCGGTTCGCCAACGGCCTGGAACGACTGGGCGTCGGCCGGGGCGACCGGGTTTGCGCGCTCATCGGGCGGGTTCCCGATTTGTATATCACCGCCTTGGGCACGCTGAAAGCCGGCGCGGTGTTCTGTCCGCTGTTTTCCGCCTTCGGCCCGGAGCCGGTACGGGTCAGATTGGCCCGCAGTCGGGCGCGGGTGCTGGTCACCACCACGCTGTTGTACGAGCGCAAGGTGCGGGCGCAACGCGCCGGACTGCCGGACTTGGCCCACGTGCTGCTCGCCGACGGGGAGGACGGGGCCGACGTCCGCGCGTTTCAGGGGCTGCTCGACGCCGAACCGGACGACCGAGCGCCCCCGCGCACCACGGCCGAGGACTGGGCGCTGCTGCATTTCACCAGCGGCACCACCGGTCTGCCCAAGGGCGCGATCCACGTTCACGACGCCGTGACCGCGCACCGCCTGACCGGTCGGTCCATATTGGACCTCCGGCCTGGTGACGTTTTTTGGTGTACCGCCGACCCCGGTTGGGTCACTGGCGTGTCCTACGGCATCATCGCCCCGCTGACCAACGGCGCCACCCTGGTGGTGGATGAAGCCGAATTCGACGTCCGGCGCTGGTACGCCATTCTCGAACGGGAACGGGTGAATGTCTGGTACACCGCGCCGACCGCCATCCGCCTGTTGATGAAGGCCGGCCCCGAGCCGGCGCGCGGCCACGACCTGAGCGCGCTGCGGTTGGCGGCCAGCGTCGGCGAACCGCTCCATGCCGAAGGGGTGCTCTGGGGCGAGGAACACCTGGGGCAGCCGTTCCACGATACCTGGTGGCAGACTGAAACCGGGGCGATCATGATCGCCAATGATCCGGGTCACCCCGTGCGGCCCGGTTCCATGGGTCAACCGTTGCCCGGTATCGAAGCGGCCATCGTCCGGCGGCGGCCGGAGGGTGGCGTCGAGTTTTTGGCGTCCGACGAGGAAGGCGAGCTGGCGCTACGGGTCGGTTGGCCCTCGATGTTCCGCGGTTATCTGGATGACGAGGAACGCTACCGGGCCTGTTTCGCCGACGGCTGGTATCTCAGCGGCGACCTGGCCCGCCGCGACGCCGACGGCTATTTCTGGTTCGTCGGCCGGTCCGACGATGTGATCAAAACCGCCGGCCATTTAATCGGTCCGTTCGAGGTGGAAAGCGTGTTGCTGGAACATCCGGCGGTGGCCGAAGCCGGCATGATCGGCAAGCCGGACGACTATGCCGGGCAGATCGTCAAGGCGTTCGTGGCGCTCAAGCCGGATTATGTCGCCAGCGATGCCCTGCGCAAGGAACTGATCGGCTTCGCCCGGACCCGGCTGGGACCGGCGGTGGCACCGCGCGAACTGGAATTTATGACGGATCTGCCTAAAACCCGCAGTGGGAAAATTCTGCGGCGGTTGCTGCGCGCCCGAGAACTGGGACTGCCGCCGGGCGATCTCTCGACCGTCGAGGGTGAAGAAACGTAGGAGGATTCGGGCAAGCGGGTGTTTTTAGAGCAACAATGGCAGGTTTTTTGCTTGATAACCTGCAAGGTCAGTGGAAGACCACCGGCCTGGAACGGCTTGTTTTTTCCAGTGGCCAATGAGATACTTATGTTGCGGCGCAACATGCCGCTCCCCCAAGATCAAATCACGACAGGTTTTGAGCCCGCTTCGCTCGTAGAGGGAAACACCCATGACGACCATGAACAAAGAACAAATCCGCGAGACAGTCCTTCGCGTCCTTGAGGATGTGGTTCCGAATGCCGCCAACCAGGCGCTCGAACCCAACATCAGCTTTCACGATCAACTCGAATTGGATTCGATTGATTTCCTCCGGCTGATGATGAATCTGGAAAAAGAGTTGAACGTCACGATTTTTGACTTCGACTATCCCAAACTGTCGACGCTCAATGGCTGCGAGAACTATCTGAGCGAACGTCTGACGCTCGCGGCCTGAACATCCTCATCCTCTCAATGGATGCCCTGGCCAGCCAGTCATGGGGAAGCAGCGCACGAAAAAAACCGATCCACCGGGGATCGGTCAATGGGTCGAGACTGTTTGGGTAGCTTGCTCTGGACCGGAATTCTATGATTGGCGACGCGTGGTAGGTTCTCTACCGGGCAATCAATCGCGCAACCCTCCTTTTGGTGGTTTTGAGCCGGGATGCGAAGCGCCCGGTCTTCTTTGCGTCAGTTCGGAAGCTCCGTAATCTACGGGAGACGCCGGCGATTTTGTTATATTTACGCTTTCTGACATCTGAATACATTATACCGACCGTGCTCGATCCCGCAACTCTTTTAAGGTTAAAACCGCTTTTCCATCCTCTCTAACAGCGCCGCCAGTCCGGTCAGCATCAGGGCACCGACGATCACCAGCGCCGAAATCCCCAAGTGGCTCAACCCCTCAGGGTAAAACAGCAACAGCGCGCCTAGCCCGACCATCATCCCGCCTGACAGCAGTTTCAGCAGTCGCCCCTCGCGCTCTTGCAGCTTGCGCGAGCCCAGGGTTCGGACGAAGACCAACACGATCACCAGCAACGGCAATACATAAATCAGGTTGTAGAACACCAGATAGAGATAGTAGGTGCTGGTGGGAAGGTCGTGGAGGGTCAAGGCGCGGGTGTAGACCATGGGAAAGCCGGCGGTGCAGAGTAACTCGTAGCTATTGGCGGCGATCGCCAGCGCCACGGTCCCCATCAGCAGCGACGGTAAATGCTCACCGCTGACCAGCGCCCGCATGCGCTTGAACAGTTTGGGTTTGGCCTCATCGGCGATGCTCAACGACGGACCATGCCGGAGTCCGAAGTAATCCTTCACGTTCAAGCCGCCCATGCCGATCGCCAGCAATCCCGCCAACACGGTGATGATCCGCAGTTCGCCGGCCAGTAGGAACAGATGCAGCCAGGCGGCCATAAAGATGAAGTAGATGAATCCCGAAAAGAAGATGAACACGCCGCCGACCAGCAGCATGCGCCGCCGGTCGCGGGTATGGACCAGCAGGCTGAGCAGAAACAGCAACACGAAGAAGGCGCAGGGATTGAAGGCGTCCAACCCGGCCAGCACCACGGTCAGCACCGGCAACGACAGCGCGGCCGGATCCAGCGCGCCGATCAGCGGCAGTTCCACGATTTGTGGCGGGGCGGGCATTGGCTCGGTGGTCGCGGGTTCGCTGGCGTGACGGTGACACGCCTCCAATTGCTCGCGTATCTGGCGGCCGGTAGTGGCGGCGCTGCCGAAGCCGGTCAGCATCTGGCCGCAGAACAGGAAAGCCGGCACCGCGCTGGCGGTTTCCCCCAGCGCTTCGGCCAGCCGGGTGTAGCGCAATACCCCGGCCAGGTCCTGGGTCAGGTTATGACTGTGCAGTTCCAGCCAGGGGTATGCGTCCGGTAAGGCGTCGACGAAGGGCTGCGCCACCCGACAGTGCGGGCAGGTTTGCGTCCAGAAAAAATAGAGCCGCACGCGCGGTTCGCCGTCCGCGGTCCAGGTGACCCACTCTGGGGCGGGCGGTTCGGACGCCGCCCGCCCGGACGCACCGGACAGGATCAGGACCAGCAATAATCCGTAGAGCAGCCGTCCGTGCCATCCTGATGCTGTCGAATTGCAGGGGGACACGACATCGGTGCTCAAGGTTCCAGTCGTTCCAGCCACCAATGCCCGTCGGCTTGCCGCCGGTAGCGCAGCCGGTCGTGCATGCGGCCGTGCCGGCCTTGCCAGAATTCCAGCAGCGTGGGCCGGACCCGGTAGCCGCCCCATTGATTCGGCATCGGGATATTGTCGTCCGGGTACTGCGCGTTTAATTGCTGGAAGCGCTCGTCCAGGAGCGCGCGGCTGGCGATGACCTGACTCTGCCGCGACGCCAGCGCGCCCAGGCGACTTTCCCGCGGCCGGCCGTGGAAGTAGACTTCTGATTCCGCCAAGGGAATTTTGCCGACCGTGCCCTCGATCCGCACCTGCCGTTCCAGTTCCAGCCACAGGAACACCAGGGCGGCATGGGGATTTTCCGCCAGTTGCCGGCCTTTGTCGCTGCGGTAGTTGGTGAAGAATACGAAGCCGTCGGCGTCGCAATCCTTGAGTAGCAATACCCGCGCATAGGGCCGGCCGGTCCGGTCGGCGGTCGCGAGGGTCATGGCATTGGGTTCGGGCAATTGCGCGTTGATCGCTTCCCGCAACCAGCGTTGGAACTGCTGGATGGGATCGGGATCGACTTCGGTTTCGCTCAAGGCGCCCAAGGCGTACTCATGACGCAATTCGGCAAGGGTTTGACTCATGACGGATGGACTCCCGCGACTGGGCTTTGATCTGGGGTTATGATTATATCAGTTCACCCGGCCCGTTCCGCTGAGACCCGCCAAAACCGCCGCCCGTCAGGCTCGTCACCGGCCGACCGATGCTTGAGCATCATTCCGGCCGCAGGTGGGGAAACAGCAACACGTCGCGAATGGATGGGGCGTCGGCGAACAGCATCACCAGCCGGTCGATGCCGATGCCCTCTCCAGCGGTAGGCGGCAGGCCGTATTCCAACGCCCGAATGTAGTCGGCGTCGTAGTGCATGGCCTCATGATCGCCGGCGGCCTTGGCGTTCGCCTGCTGGCGGAACCGTTCCGCCTGATCCTCGGGGTCGTTCAACTCGGAAAAGCCGTTGGCGATTTCCCGTCCGCCCACAAATAATTCAAACCGGTCGGTAATACTTGGGTCGGCCTCGTTGCGGCGGGCCAGCGGCGAAACTTCGGTCGGATACGCGATGATAAAGGTCGGGTCGCGCAACTGGTGTTCGACCGTCTGTTCGAAAATATCCAGTTGCACCTGGCCCAAGCCATGCTCCGGCTGGGCCTTCAACCCCAGGCCCTCGGCGATGCGCCGGGCGCCGTCCAGATCATCCAGTTGCGCGGCGTCGATGGCCAGATTGAATCGCAGGATCGCCTCGCGCACCGTCAGCCGCTGGAAGGGTCGGGCAAAGTCGAAGCTCTCGCCCTGATAATACACACAGTCCTGTCCCAGCAACGCCCGCGCCATGCCGCGCAGCAATTCCTCGGTCAAGTCCATCAGGTCGTGGTAGTCGGCATAAGCCTGATAGAACTCCAGCATGGTGAATTCAGGATTGTGCCGGGTGGACAGTCCCTCGTTACGGAAATTGCGGTTGACTTCGTAGACCTTCTCGAAGCCGCCCACCACCAGCCGCTTCAGATAGAGCTCCGGAGCGATGCGCAGGTACAGTTGCAGGTCCAGGGCGTTGTGGTGGGTGATGAACGGCCGCGCCGCCGCGCCGCCGGGAATCGGCTGCATCATCGGCGTCTCGACTTCCAGAAAACCGCGCTGGTTGAAGAATTCGCGGATGTGCGCGACGACGGCCGAACGCAGCCGGAAGGTCGCGCGGGTGGACTCGTTCATGATCAGGTCCACATAGCGCTGGCGGTAGCGGGTTTCCTGATCGGCCAGGCCGTGGAACTTTTCCGGCAACGGCCGCAGCGCCTTGGTCAGCAGCCGCAGCGTCTCGACCTTCACCGATAGTTCGCCGGTTTTGGTTTTGAACAGCGTCCCCTCGGCACCGAGAATATCGCCGAGATCCCAGCCCTTGAAATCCTCGTACACCCCGTCCGGTAGGGCATTCTGCTGGACGAACAGTTGAATGTCGCCGGACATATCGCGCAGCCGGGCGAAGCTGGCCTTGCCCATGACCCGCTTGGCCAGCATCCGTCCGGCGACGTGGACCCGGCGGGCTTCGGTTTCCAGTGCGGCGTTTTCTTGCGCGCCGTGGGCCGCGTGCAGTTCCGCCGCCAAGGCATCGCGGCGGAAATCGGTGGGATAGGCGTTGCCGCGCTGGCGCAAGTCATGCAGCTTCTGCCGGCGCAGGGCGATCAGTTTGTTTTCGTCGAGGAGGTCTTCGGGGTAATCCATGGCTTCGCTCATCGGTCGTTTGCCGGGTGTGGGGTGTGGCACGATTCAATTCCAGCGAACTCGGCGGCCCATGCCTACAACCCACTCTTCAGGCTGGCTTCGATGAACTGATCGAGGTCGCCGTCCAGCACGGGCTGGGTGTTGCCGGTCTCGACGCCGGTGCGCAAATCCTTGATGCGCGACTGATCGAGGACGTAGGAGCGGATCTGGCTGCCCCAGCCGATATCGGCCTTGGTGTCTTCCAGCGCCTGTGCCTTGGCGTTGCGCTTCTGTAATTCCAACTCGTAGAGTTTGGCCTTGAGTTGCTTCATGGCGGTGGCGCGGTTCTTATGCTGGGAACGGTCGTTCTGGCACTGCACGACGGTATTGGTCGGCAGGTGCGTGATCCGGATCGCCGATTCGGTGCGGTTGACGTGCTGGCCGCCCGCTCCGGAGGCGCGGTACACGTCCACCCGTAAATCCGCCGGATTGATGTCCACTTCGATGCTGTCGTCCACTTCCGGGGCCACGAACACCGCCGCGAACGAGGTATGGCGCCGGTTGCCGGAATCAAACGGCGATTTGCGCACCAAGCGATGCACGCCGGTCTCGGTCCGCAACCAGCCGTAAGCGTAGTCACCCTCGAAACGCACGCTGGCGCTCTTGATGCCCGCCACTTCGCCGGGCGACACTTCCAGTAGTTCGGTATTAAAGCCGCGCCGCTCGCCCCAGCGCAAGTACATCCGTAGTAGCATCTCGGCCCAGTCCTGGGCCTCGGTGCCACCGGAACCCGCCTGAACGTCGAGAAAAGCGTTACAGGGGTCCAGTTCGCCGGAGAACATCCGCTGGAATTCCAGAGCGGCCACCACCCGGTCGTGATCTTCCAGATCCTTGACCACTTCGATCACCGTTGCCGCATCACCCTCTTCCCCAGCCAGGGTCAGCAGTTCGGCGACTTCGTTCAAACCTCGATCGAGACTTTCCAGTCGGTCGACCACGGCTTCCAGTTGCGCGCGCTCCCTGCCGAGCGCCTGCGCCCGCTCCGGGTTGTTCCAGATATCCGGCTCCTGCAATTCCCGGTTGACTTCGTCCAACTGTTCGCGTTTGGTCTCGAAGTCAAAGATACCCCCTCAGAGACGCGCAGCGCCCCCGCAAGTCGCTAATTTGGTTGAAATAGAGATTCAATTCCTGCATGGCTGTCGTCGTTGGCGCCGCGTTGGCAAGGGGAGAGATTGTAACGGCGAGATCGGCGCCCGTCACGCGCCCGTCTTTCCGGTTCGAGTGGGGACAAAATAAACCCGCATCAACGACGGTCGGACAGGGTCACCGAAAAAGTTCGCCAGGATGAACAGGCTGCTACGGCTCGATCGCCAGCGTATCCATGCGAGGGGTATGCGCTGGCGGCCGGGGGGGCGGATCGATTGTCGGTGCGGGCCAGTCGTGCTCCAACACTCGCAAGTCCTCCACCATCGCCCGGAGGTCATGGTGGAACCGGGCGGCGTGGGCCTCGCGCAAATGGTGTAGTTCTTCCACGATCGGGTCAGTCCACATAGTGGTCTCCTAACAGTTCTTCGGGCGTGCAAATCACCGGGGGCCGGTAACCGGACGCCTCGCAAATCGCCTCGATGATCGGGCGTTGCCGGGCATTGGCGATGTGTTTGCAGTTCCAGGTCAGCAGGTAATCGGCGCCATGCACCGCCGCGATCGCAAT
>REEE01000204.1 GCA_007695245.1 Candidatus Competibacteraceae bacterium
TCGCCTCGGTCGCGGATCTGTGGCGGACAACCGGGCCGTTGTTCGCCACCGATCCGCCCGTCCGAATCGATTTGGGCGAGGTGAGTCATTCCAACAGCGCTGGAGTCGCCCTGCTGGTGGACTGGCTCAGTCAGGCGCGTCATCGCCAGCGGGAGCTGGTTTTTCTCAACGTGCCCGCACAAATGCGGGCGATTATTCAGGTGGCTGACCTGGACACGGTGCTGCCCGTCGCCTGACAGCGCGTGCTGGTCGCCGGTCTTTTTTCAGCATCCTTCCCCGATTTTTTATCAAACTCAACGCCATGCAAGCCCAAGACATCCAGCAATTGATTGAAGAGCAATTACCCGACGCGCGGGCCCTGGTCCAAGGCGACGACGGCGTTCACTTCGAAGCCGTGGTCGTCAGCGCGGCCTTCATCGGTAAGTCGCTGGTACAACAACACCGTCTGGTGTACGCGGCTCTGGGCGAGCGGATGGAGCGCGAAGAGATCCACGCCCTGGCCCTTAAAACCTACACCCCGGAAGCCTGGCAAAAACGGCAATCCTGACTCCACGGACGAATCTTCCAACACCATGAGTAAATTGATCATCAACGGCGGGACGCCGCTACGGGGGGAACTCCGTGCTTCCGGGGCCAAAAACGCGGTACTGCCGATCCTGGCGGCTACCCTGTTGGCCGATTCCCCCATGACCATCCGCAACGTGCCTCACTTGCAGGACGTCACCACCACCATGGAACTGCTGGGCCGCATGGGCGTGGACCTGGTGGTGGACGAACGGATGAACATTCAGGTCGATCCGCGCTCCATCCACACCTTCCAGGCTCCTTACGAGTTGGTGCGGACCATGCGGGCCTCGATCCTGGTGCTCGGCCCGTTGCTGGCGCGGTTCGGGCAAGCCGAAGTCTCGCTGCCGGGCGGTTGCGCCATCGGCTCGCGGCCGGTGAATCTGCACATCAAGGGTCTGGAAGCGATGGGGGCCGAGATCAAGGTCGAAAACGGCTACATCCGCGCCCGCGCCAACCGCCTGAAGGGCGCGCGTATCGTCCTGGACCTGGTCACGGTGACCGGCACCGAAAACCTGTTGATGGCCGCCGCCCTGGCCCGAGGCACCACCATCATCGAAAACGCCGCCCGCGAACCGGAAGTGGTGGATTTGGCCGACTGCCTGAATGCGATGGGCGCCCAAATCGAAGGGGCCGGGACCGATACCCTGGTCATCGAGGGGGTGGAGCGCCTGCACGGTGCCAATTACCAGGTGCTGCCGGACCGGATCGAAACCGGCACTTATCTGCTGGCGGCCGCGATCACCGGCGGGCGCATCAAGGTCAAGGACACCCGACCGGGCATCCTGGAAGCCGTGCTGCTCAAGCTGGAGGAGGCCGGCGCCTGGGTCAACACCGGCCCCGACTGGATCGAGGTGGATATGGACGGCCGCCGGCCCAAGGCCGTGCGCATCCGCACCGCGCCCTATCCGGCGTTTCCCACCGACATGCAAGCGCAGTTCGTCGCGCTCAACGCCGTGGCCGAGGGGGTCGGCATGATCACCGAGACGGTGTTCGAGAACCGCTTCATGCACGTCCAGGAACTGCATCGGATGGGCGCGCGGATCGAATTGGAAGGCAACACCGCGGTCAGCATCGGCGTCTCCCAGTTGACCGGGGCACCGGTCATGGCCACCGACCTGCGCGCTTCGGCCAGCCTGATTCTGGCGGCGCTGGTGGCGGACGGCGAAACAGTGGTGGATCGCATCTATCACATCGACCGCGGCTACGACTGCATCGAAGAAAAGCTGTCCCATCTGGGCGCGCGCATCCGCCGGACCACGGGATGAAGCACCGATGACCGCTCCTCTGACCATCGCGCTCTCCAAGGGCCGGATCTTTCAGGAAACCCTGCCGCTGCTGGCGGCGGCGGGCATCGTGCCGACCGATGATCCCGAAACCAGCCGCAAGCTGATTCTCGACACCACACAGCCGGACGTGAAGCTGGTGATCATTCGCGCCACCGACGTACCGATCTATGTCCAGTACGGCGCCGCCGACCTGGGGGTAGCCGGCAAGGATGTGTTGATGGAGCATGGTGGCGAGGGGTTATATGAGCCGCTGGATCTGAAGATCGCCCGCTGCCGGCTGATGGTGGCGGGCCGGCCCGACCAGCAAACCCGATCGAACCGGCCGCGGATCGCCACCAAATTCGTCAACACCACGCGCCGGTATTACGCCGACCAGGGCCGGCAGGTGGAAGTCATCAAGCTGTATGGCTCGATGGAGCTGGCACCGCTGGTGGGGTTGGCGGACTACATCGTCGATGTGGTGGATACCGGCAAGACCCTGCAGGCCAACGGTCTGGCCCCGCTGGAGCACATCGCCGACATCAGCTCGCGGCTGATCGTCAACAAAGCGGCGATGAAGATGAAGCACGCTCGGGTCAAGGCGGTCATGGCACGGATGGCCGTTGCGATCGGCCCGTAAGTCGTTCTCTCACCCTCTCTCCCGCAAGGAGAAAGCCGCGTTTTTCTCCCTGGAAGCCCGCTCATGCCGAACATCCCGCGCCTGGATACCGCTGACGCCGATTTCTGGCCCCGGTTGGAAGCTCTGACCGCCTGGGAGGGCGTCGCCGACGAGGCCCTCACCACCACGGTGCGCGAGATTCTCGCGCGGGTGCGCGCGCGGGGCGACGCGGCACTGTTGGAATACACCCGGCGCTTCGACCGGCTGGACGTCGCCCGCGCCGCCGATCTGGAAATTCCCGCCGCCCGGTGGCAACAGGCCCTGGCCGCGATTCCCGCCGACCAGCGCGCGGCGCTGGAAACCGCCGCCGCCCGCATCCGCGCTTACGCCGAACGGCAGAAGCTGGAATCCTGGCGGTGGACCGAGGCCGACGGGACGGTGCTCGGGCAACAGGTCACGCCGCTGGACCGGGTGGGTTTGTACGTGCCCGGCGGCAAGGCGGCTTACCCCTCCTCGGTGTTGATGAACGCCGTGCCGGCCAAGGTCGCCGGCGTGCCGGAGGTCATCATGGTCGCACCGACGCCCGATGGCCAACCGAACGAACTGGTCCTGGCCGCCGCCGCCGTGGCCGGCGTGGATCGGGTCTTCACCCTCGGCGGAGCGCAGGCGGTCGCCGCCCTGGCCTACGGCACCGCCACCGTGCCCGCCGTGGACAAGATCGTCGGGCCGGGCAATATCTATGTCGCCGCCGCCAAGCGGCAGGTCTTTGGCACCGTGGGCATCGACATGATCGCCGGACCCTCGGAAATTCTGGTGGTCTGCGATGGCTTGACCGATCCCGACTGGATCGCCATGGATCTGTTCTCCCAGGCCGAGCATGACGAAGACGCCCAACCGATTCTGCTCAGCCCGGACCCGGCGTTTCTGGACCGGGTGGCGGCCAGCGTCGAACGGTTGTTGCTCGAGATGGAACGGCGGGAGATCATCACCGCGTCACTCAATCGACGAGCGGCGCTGATTCAAGTCCGCGATTTGGCCGAAGCGGCGCAAGTGGTCAATTTCATCGCCCCCGAGCACTTGGAGTTGTCGGTGGAGCAACCGGAAGCACTGCTGCCGCTGATTCGCCACGCGGGAGCCATCTTCATGGGCCGTTACACCGCCGAGGCGCTGGGCGATTACTGCGCGGGACCCAACCATGTGCTGCCGACGTCGCGCACGGCGCGGTTCTCCTCGCCGCTGGGCGTCTACGACTTCCAGAAACGCACCAGTCTGATCTATTGTTCGCCTGGCGGGGCCGCGACGTTGGGTCGGACGGCATCGATCCTGGCGCGCGGCGAGGGCTTGACGGCCCATGCGCGGTCGGCGGAGTTCAGGAATCCGGCTACGCCTGGATAAATTTTCGGCGGGCGGAAGGAACCGCTATAAGACGGCCCGATCCGCACCCCCTCCACCTCCATCCACCCGCCGCAAAAACGCCTCGAACATCAGCACGGTCCAGATCGGCGCGCTGTAATCGCGCCGGCCGGATTCATGGGCCTCCACCAGATGGCGCAAGTAGTCCGCATCGAACAACCCGGTGCTCAACAGCCGGTCGCCGGTCAGCGAATCCCGCACCCGCTGGCGCAATGGTCCCCGGAACCAGCGGATCAGCGGCACGGCGAAGCCCATCTTGGGGCGGTACATGATCTCATGCGGCAGATGCGGCTCCATGGCCTTCTTCAACAGGTACTTCCCCTCCCCTCCCTGAATCTTGAGCCGGGCCGGCAACCCGGCCAGCCACTCCACCAAGGGATGATCCATCAACGGCTCGCGCACTTCCAACGCATGGGCCATGCTGGCCCGATCCACCTTGGTGTTGATGTCGCCGACCAGATAGGTCTTGAGATCGAGATATTGAATCAACGCCAAGGGATCGTCGCTCCCCACCCGGGCGGCATGACGGCGAAACACCTCCAGCGCGTCGTAACCGCCGAGTTGCGTCCTGAACCGCTCGGAGAACAAGCGCTGGCGCATGTCGTCGCGCAGGATCGACACCGAATGGAAATACGCCTGGGTCGAATCCCGCGCCAGCGCCTGAAAGGTGCTCTTGGCCCGAAAGACGCGCGGCGCCCAGTCGGCCTTGGGATACAGCCGCCCCAGCAACCCGAACACCGGTTGGCGAACGCCCAGGGGCAACACCGACCGCAAGCGCTCCTCCGCTAAATGCATCCGATAGCGTCGATATCCGCCGAAACTCTCATCGCCGCCGTCGCCGGACAGGGCCACGGTGACATGCCGGCGCGCCAACTGGCAGACCCGATAGGTGGGAATGGCGGAACTGTCGGCGTAGGGTTCGTCGTACAGCCAAGCCAGGGTATCGATCAGATCGAAATCCTCGCTGGCCACGGTATCGACGAAATGCCGGGTTCGGTAGCGATCCGCCACCTGCTGGGCAAAGTGCGCCTCGTTGAAAGCGGGGTCGGTGAAGGCGATGGAACAGGTGTTGACCGGATCGGCGGACAGACCGGCCATCATCGCCACCACCGCGCTGGAATCGACGCCCCCGGACAGAAACGCGCCGAGCGGCACTTCTGAAATCATCCGCAGCTTCACCGACTCGCGCAAACGGGCCAGCAGCTCCTCGCTGGCTTCCGCGACCGTCAGCGACCGCTCGTCGGTGAAAGACACATCCCAGTATGCGCGCGGCTCGGGCATGGGCTGGCCGCGCCGGAGGGTCAACATCTGCGCCGGGGGTAATTTCCTGGCGCTGGTGAAAATGGTGCGTGGCTCGGCCACATAGCCCAAGGCGAAATATTCCTCCACCGCGCACGGATCAATCTCACGGGGCAAGTTCGGGCATACCAGCAACGATTTCAGTTCGGAGCCGAAAAGCAGTCGCCCGTCCGGCAGCAATGCATAAAACAACGGCTTGACGCCCAGCCGGTCGCGGGCCAAAAACAGGGTTTCCCGGTGGCGATCCCACAGCGCGAAGGCGAACATGCCCCGAAAGCGGTCGACGCAAGCCTCGCCCCAGGCTTCCCAGGCGTGGACGATGACTTCGGTGTCGCTGCGGGTGTGGAAGACGTGGCCCAAGGCTTCCAGTTCCGGGACCAGCTCCTGGAAGTTGTAAATCTCGCCGTTGAAGACCACGACCACCGAACCGTCCTCGTTGAAGAGCGGTTGCTGGCCGGTGGAGAGATCGATGATCGACAGGCGGCGATGGCCCAGGCCCACGCCGGGTTCGACGTGCAACCCACCCTCGTCCGGTCCCCGATGATGCTGGGACTCGTTCATACGATGCAGCAGATCGCGGTCGATGTCGCGCCGACCCCGCGTGTCAAAAATCCCGGTAATCCCGCACATGACGCCCCCTCCCTATCAATCCATAAACCCTTAAAACTTAAAACGTCTTAAAACTTCCTCAACACCCCGTCATAAACCCGCAAATACGCGGCAACCATCGCTTCCAGACTGAAACACTCCTCAACCCGTCGCCGCCCCGCCGCGCCGTGCGCCCGCGCCAAACCAGGATCGTCCACATAATCGCGCAGCGCCGCCGCCAACGCCGCTGGATCGCTGGCCGGAGCCAGCCGCCCGGTTTCGCCATCGGCCACCAGCTCGGCATTGCCGCCCACGGCGGTCGCCACCACCGGCAGGCCGCTGGCCATCGCTTCCAGGATGGTATTGGAAATCCCCTCGGCCTGTGACGGCAGCGCGAAGACGTCCAGGCTCCGCAACAGTTCCGGGATGTCGTCGCGAGCGCCGGCCAACCAAGCCAAATCGCGCGCGCCCGCCTCGGTCAATAACCGCTCGATGTCCGGACGCAACGATCCCGCGCCGACGATCACCAGCCGCAACCGCCGCCGGGCCTCGGGAACTGTCTCCAGCAATTGAATGAAAGCGCGAACCAGGTTCAGCTGATCCTTCACCGGCTCCAGCCGCCCGACCGTACCGATGAGCTGCGTCCCGACTGGCGCGAAGTCCGGCGGCAACGGCGACCGGTCGGGACCCGGATGAAACCGCTGGCTATCCACGCCGTTGATAATCCGGCTGATCTGCGCCGGGGTCACCCCGACCTGGGTCTCCAGATAGGCGGCGATCTCCCCGGACAGGGCGATGTAATGCCCGACCAGCGGCCGCAGTCCGCGCCGCAGGCGGTGGTAGCGGGAACCGATCAGCCGTGGATCGCGGTCCCAGCCGTGTTCGCCATGCACCCGCGCCCGAACCCCGGCCAGCCAGGCGGGCGCCTGCATTTCCAGCGCCGCCAGATTGCGGGTGTGAACGAGGGCCGGTCGCAACTGGCGCAGCAACGACCAGCACCGCCGAAAGAGCCCCCAATCCCGCCCCTCCCGCTTGCGCAGGGCATAGACCTCGACATCCGGACGGCGAATGCGCCGCCGGAACTCCGGATTGAAATCGGTCAGACAAAGAATGGCATGGCGATAGCGATTCGGCGGCATCTGGTTGATCAGATTGACCAACCCATTTTCCAAACCGCCGTAATCCAGCCGGTGAATGACGTGCACCACCAAGGGCGGCGCGTCGGCGGGGATCGCGCCCGATGGCGAACTCACGCCCCCTCCAAAAGCGTCACAAACTGGCTTAGATTCGTTTCCCAGTGGTAATGGCGCAGCACCCAATCCCGACCGACGCGGCCCAACCGCTCCGCTTCAGTTTGATCCGCCAACCAACGCACCGCCGCTTGCGCGAATTCACTGGCGGAGGGCTCGTCATCCTCCGCAGTCGCCGACCGCACGACCCAACCCGCCAATTCCGGACAAGGCGCGATGCCTTCCATCGCCGCCGGCGTGGTCAGCACCGGCCGAGCCATGGCCATCGCCTCCAAAACCTTATTCTGCACGCCGCGGGCGATGCGCAGCGGCGCCACCGCCAGCCGGGCATGGGCGAGCCAGGGCCGCACGTCGGGCACCGTCCCGGTCACCCGCACGCCGGGCAACTCCGCCAGTTGCCGGACCTCGGCGACCGGCCGCGCGCCCACGATCGAGAAACTGGCGTCCGGAACCGCCCGGCGAATCTCGGGAAAGACCTCATGAGCAAACCAGCGCACCGCGTCCACGTTCGCCCAATAATCCATCGCCCCGGTGAACACCAGCGCCTGCTCGCCGACTGGATAAGGGTTCGGAGTGTCCCGATCCGGCGTGAAATAATCGGTATCCACCCCGTTCGAGATCGCGGAAACGCGCTCCGGGTCTACAGTCGGCGCCAGCCGGCGAAACAGCGCGGCTTCCTCGGCGGTGACGAACGCACTGGCGGCGAACTCGGCCGCTACCGTCCGCTCGAATTTCAGCAGCCGTTCGCTCTCGCGGCGTTGGATCTCATTCAGCGGCCACGCCGCGCTCGCGGCGTATTGCGCCCACTTGGCGGAATCCACATCCACGAAATCCATGACCCGCCGCAACCCGGCATGGCGCGGCCCGCGCAGGTACTGGGCCATGGCCGAGGAAAACACCAGCGCCCGTTGAATGCCCTGTTCGGTAACGACCTGATCGACCCAGCGTTGCAACCGGGCATCGCGATAATACGGCAGGGTCAGCGCCTCGCCGGTCACCAACCCCCGCAGCGCCCCCAGCTTGGCCCACCGGGGGGACAGCGGCCGGCAACAGACTTCGGCGCAATAGCGGCGTACCTCGTCCAGATGCCGCCAGTCGTCGGGATCATCCACGAAGGTCCCCAACCAGATCCGGTAATGCTGGGACAGGCAGCGTAGCAGATGGAAGGAACGGACCTTGTCGCCCTTGTTGGGGGGAAAGGGGATGCGATGGACCAGGAACAGCAGATCGCGCATGGCGGTTCAGCCCAGACTCCGGGCCAGAAACGGCCCGAGCCAGCGACTGACCGGTAGCGGCAGGCGCTTCCACCCTTCGATGAACAGGCGGTATTTGGGATTCAGCGGATTCACGTCGGGCAATGCCTTGGCCTTCACCAACTGGAATTCATAATGCAGAGGTTCCGGGGTGAACCCCCAATTCTTCTTGAAGCTGTAGGAACCGGTCCCGACCTTGCTGCGGCCGTAGTCGAATACCCGAATCTCGCGCCCGCAGGCCCGCCGCATCAGTTCCCAGTACAGGAAATCGTTACCCTTGAGATCGCGGGCCAGGGCCGTGCCGCCGCCGTAGTACGGCAAGACTTCGTCACGAAAATAGAAACTCAAGACGCTGGCCACCAGTCGATCCTGATGGGTCACGGTCAATACCTCGCAATCCGGCCCGAAGACGGTTTTCAGCGTGGCGAAATACCGGCGCGAAAAGACCGGCGTCCCAAGATTGCGCACACTTTCCGAATAGGCGGCGAACAGCCGGTCCACGCCGGCATCGATCTCGCCCCGCAAGCCGGCGTCGATGCCCTTGCGGACCATGGCGCGCTGCTTGCGCGGAATGGCTTTCAGATTGGCCTCAGGGTCGGGGTCAATAGCCTTGCGGAAGGTGACGTACAATTCGCGCTTGGCCGGCCAGTCGGGATGGCGTGGTTGCGAATGGCGCAGCTCCAGATGGTCCACTTGCAGCGCCTGAGCCCGTTCGATGGCGGCCTGCTCCAGCGCCGCGCGGACGGTCTCGTCACCGCCAGCCACGCCGCCGTAGACGCCGAACGGGGTGGAGATCAGGGCGTTGCCGAACAACCGACTGCGAATATGACCCAACGGCAGCACACCCTGGATGACGCCATCTCGTTCCGCGTAGAGAAAATAAGCGTCGTGGCCGAACGCCTGACGCAATACCTCCGCCCAGCCGGCGCGATGAAAAAAGGTGGCTTCGGGACAGGCCAGCACGAAGGCATCCCAGCGCGCCGCGTTCGCCGCGTCCAGGGGGCGGATCGCTAAATCTCCGCTCCCGCTCATGCCGTCTCCGACTCCCGCAAAAACACCCGGTCCATCCGATCCCAGCGGAAATCGCGCAGCAAGGCGTCCAGCCGCCGCTCCATGCGGTTTAGATTCAAATAATGCCGCACGCGGGTTTTCAGATTCACGCCCGGCGGGCGCGGCTGGTCCGGGTCGATCTCCCAGGGATGGAAGTAGAACAGGCCGGACTGTCCGTCCCGCTGGTTGACCCGTCGCAATGCCCAGCGCGATACCGCATAGGGCCACAGCCGGAACCAGCCGCCGCCGCCGCAGGGCAGGGTCCGCCCGAACATGGTTACCGTGGTCACCGGCACTTCCAACAGGGCCGGGGCATTGTCCGGCCGAAAGGCGAAACGCGGCGCTTCCGGCATCCCGTACAGATCGTGACGGATCGGATAGATGCTGGAACTGTAGCGATAGCCAGCCTGCTCCAACTCCGCCAGCGCCCAGAGATTACCGGCACCGATGGAATAACTGGCGGCGCGATAACCCGGCACTTCCACCCCGCCCAGATCTTCCAACAGCGCCTTGGTCCGGGTGACATCCGCCCGGAATTCCGTCGGGGTCTGCTGGGTCGCCCGCACGTGCGCGTAGCCGTGGCTGGCCAACTCGTGACCCTCGGCCACCAGACGATGGATCAAGTCGGGATGCCGCTCCGCCACCCAGCCCAGGGTGAAAAACGTCGCCTTGACTCCCCGTTCGGCGAACAGATCGAGAATGCGATGGGTGTTGCGCTCGACCCGCCGCGGCCAGTGTTCCCACTGTTCGCGGGCGATGTACGGCTCGAACGCCGAGACCTGGAAGTAGTCCTCGACATCCACGGTCATGGCGTTGACCGGCGGTGAGCTGGAGTGGAGGGGTCGGGTCATGCCGACGCTCCCAGCCATTCCGCCAGCTTCGCAACAATCCGTTCGGCGGCCCGACCATCCCAATACTCGGGAATGCGGCCCGCCTTGCCGCCCCCGGCGATTACCTCATGGAAGGCGGCGCGAATGCGCTCGGGATCCGCGCCCACCACGGTATTGGTACCCTCGCTCACGGTGCTCGGCCGCTCGGTGTTCTCGCGCAGGGTCAGACAGGGGATGCCCAAGGCGGTGGTCTCTTCCTGCACCCCACCCGAATCGGTCAGCGCCAGCCGCGCGCCCCGCATCAGCCCCAGCATTTCCAGATAACCCAGCGGCGGCAAACAGCAGAAACGGGGGCTGTCGAGCGCCGCGCTCAGTCCCGCCTGTTCGATCATCGCCCGAGTGCGCGGATGCACCGGAAACACCAGCGGCAAGTCGGCGCTGAGTTCGCTCAGCACCGCCAGCAGGCGCTTCAACGTCGCCGGATCGTCCACGTTCGAGGGGCGATGCAGGGTCAAGATCCCGTAGCCGTTCGGACTATCGAGGAA
>REEE01000381.1 GCA_007695245.1 Candidatus Competibacteraceae bacterium
GTTCGGCCTCGCGAGCCCGGGCGGCGGCGACGCGTTCGGCCTCGCGGCGTTCGGCTTCGCGAGCCCGGGCGGCGGCGACGCGTTCGGCCTCGCGGCGTTCGGCCCTGGCGGCTTCCTGGGCTTCCTGGGCTTCCTGGGCTTCCTGGGCTTCCTGGGCCAATTGCGGGCGCGCGGCCTCTTCCGCAGCGGTTTCCGTCGGCTCAGCCGCGGTGGCGACCGATTCTTCCGGAGCAGACGATGGCCGATCGGCCGCGGACACTGCATCCAGCGCCGGCGACTGTGGCGGAGATCGAACGATAGTCAGAACCGGCGGGGCGGAACTTTGCTGAGGTGGCGATTGGGGCTGGCTGGCGACAGCCCGTTCGTCCGGCGGCGGTTCCGACCGCTCCAGCAGTTCCGGTACGAAAATAACCGCCAGCGCCGCGATGACGGCGGCGCCGACCAGGCGTTGAGTCAGGCGATTGTCCACAATCAAGTCTCCCGTAAACGAGGCAGGGAAAAATCGGCGCTCCACGGCTGGGCGGCCAGCACGGGAGCAACGATGTGAAAAGAACCGAAGACGACGACCCGGTCGCCGGTGCGGGCTCTATCCAGTATGACCCGGCAGGCGCGTTCCGTATTCTCGTACGCGGCGGAGTTCGCGACACCGGACGAACCGAGCAGCGTCGCCAATTCGGCACCCGTCCGCCCGCGCGGACCGGAAAGGGTGACCGCGCACCAGTCGTCCACCACGTCGGTCATAACCCGGATGACGCCGCCGGCATCCTTGTCGGCCAACAGTCCGACGATGGCCCAGGTGCGTCCCGGGCGGCGGCGCTGTCGTAAATACTCGGCCAACACGGCGGCGGCGTGGGGATTATGGGCAACGTCGAGAATCCACTCAATAGGTCCGGAAATGATCTGCAACCGGCCGGGCAGTCGGGCCTGGGTCAATCCGGCGCGAATGGCGCTGGAACGGACCGGCAAGCGATCGCGCAGGCTGACCAGCGCCATCAGCCCGGCGGCGGCATTGCGCATTTGATGATCGCCGGTCAGCGTCGGGATCGGCAAGTCATCGAACCGCGCGGCTTCCGACCACCAGCGCCAGGTTGCGCCGGTACGGACGAAGTCATAGTCACAACCCACTTGATACAACCGCGCGCCGAGATGCCTGGCGTGGTCGAGCAGGCGTCGGGGGGGGTCGGGATCGGCGCAGATCGCCGGCCGCCCGGCCCGATAGATTCCGGCCTTCTCGTAACCGATGCTCTCGCGATCCGCGCCCAACCAGTCCGTGTGGTCGAGGTCCACGCTGACCACCAGCGCGGCATCGGCATCCACCACATTGACGGCGTCCAGACGCCCACCCAGTCCGACTTCCAACACCGCGACCTCCACGCCAGCGTCCCGGAATCGTTCCAACGCCGCCAGCGTGCCGAATTCAAAATAGGTCAGGGACAGCTCGCCACGCGCCGCATCGATGCGGGCAAACGCCCGACAGAGCGACTCGTCATCGGCTTCCGCGCCATTCACCCGGATACGTTCATGATAGCGTAGCAGATGCGGCGAGGTGTAGGCACCGACCTGATAGCCGGCGACGCGCAGCATGGCGTCGAGAAAGGCGACGCAGGAGCCTTTGCCGTTGGTGCCACCGACGGTGATGACGACATACGGCGGCGGCTCCGGTTGCAAGCGCCGCAGCACCGTCCGGACCCGCTCCAGGCCCAGGTCGATGGCGCGAGGGTGCAGGGTTTCCTGCCAGCGCAACCAGTCATCCAGGGTCGTGAAACGCGGGTCGGGCATGGGCCGCGACCCTTCAGTCCGCGGGAGCTGGATCGACCCGCGCCGCGCGGCCGGTCAGCATCGCCAGCAGCACGGCCAGCCGGTCGCGCAGCTCGCGACGGTCCACGATCAGGTCGATGGCGCCATGTTCCAGCAGGAACTCGCTGCGCTGGAAGCCTTCCGGCAGCTTTTCCCGCACGGTTTGCTCGATCACCCGCGGTCCGGCGAACCCGATCAGCGCCCGGGGCTCGGCGATGTTGATGTCGCCCAGCATCGCCAGACTGGCGGAGACGCCGCCGGTGGTGGGGTGGGTCAGCACCGACAGGTAGGGCACGCCATGCTCCGCCAGTCGAGCCAGCGCCGCGCTGGTCTTGGCCATTTGCATCAGCGAGACCAGCGCTTCCTGCATCCGCGCGCCGCCGCTGGCCGAGAAGCAGATGAAGGGAATATGTTCGTGCAGCGCAACCTGAGCGGCGCGGACGAAGCGCTCGCCGACCACCGAGCCCATCGAACCGGCCATGAACTGAAATTCGAACGCCACCGCAACCACCGGCATCCCCTTGAGCAGGCCCCGCATGGCGATCAACGCATCTTTTTCGTTGCTGGCTTTCTGCGCTTGGAGCAGCCGGTCCTTATATTTCTTGCCATCCTTGAATTTCAGGAAATCGGTGGGTTCGATATCGTCGCCGATTTCCACCCGATCCGCTTCGTCGAGAAATCCCTGCAAGCGTTGCCGGGCACCGAGCGGCATGTGGTGACCGCATTTGGGACAAACCCGCAGGTTACGTTCCAGTTCAGCGCCGTACAAGACCGCGCCGCACTCCTCGCACTTGCTCCACAGGCCCTCGGGCATCTGGTGCTTGTTGCGGCCATCGGTGCGAATCCGCGCGGGAACCAGCTTTTCGTACCAACTCATGAGCGATACCTAATTTTTAGCCTTGCCCCTTGCCCCTTGCCCCTTGCCCCTTCAACCTCTCGCTTCATCCATCGCCCGACGCATGGCGGCGATCACCTCCGCCACTTCCCGGCGCATCCGTGCGGGGTCGTCGGCCAGTTCGCCCATTTTGGCGACCAGCGTGCTGCCGACCACCACGGCATCGGCGACGCGGGCGATCGCGGCAGCGGTCGGCGGGTCCTTGATGCCGAAACCGACACCCAATGGCAAATCGGTCAGGGCGCGAATCTCGGCCAGCTTGTCCGCAACCTCAGCGACGTTGAGGGCGGCCGAACCGGTTACGCCTTTCAGCGAGACGTAATAAAGATAGCCCTGCGCCAGTTCGGCGGTCCGTCGGATGCGAGCGCTGGAACTGGTGGGGGCGAGCAGGAAAATTGGGGCGATGCCAGCGGCTTTAAGCGGTTCGGTCAGCTCGGCGGCTTCTTCCGGCGGCAGGTCCACGGTCAGCACGCCGTCCACGCCGGCGTCGCGGACCCCCGCGACAAAAGCATCATATCCCAGACTCTCGATGGGGTTGAGATAGCCCATCAGCACCACGGGCGTTTCAGCATCGGTCCGGCGGAAGTCGCGCACCAGTTCCAGGACGCCCCGCAGCGACATACCGTGGGCCAACGCCCGTTCGCAGGCTTTCTGGATGACCGGACCGTCGGCCATCGGATCGGAGAACGGCACGCCTAGTTCGAGGATATCCGCCCCCGCTTCGACCAGGGCGTGCAGCATCGGCACGGTGAGATCCGGGCGCGGGTCGCCGGCGGTGATGTAGGGAATCAGAGCCTGGCGGCCGGCGCGACGCAATTCCTGAAAACGACGGTCGATACGATTCATTGCGGTGGGACTCTTCAGAGTTGAGCGCCTTCCAGCGCGGCGACGGTGTAGATATCCTTGTCGCCGCGGCCGGACAGGTTGATCACGATGCGCTGATCGGAACGCATCGTCGGGGCCAGTTGGGTGACATAAGCCAGGGCGTGGCTGGTTTCCAGCGCCGGGATAATCCCCTCAATGCGGGTCAGATCGTGGAAGCCTTGCAGGGCTTCGTCATCGGTGACGGCGACGTAGTGCGCCCGACCGATATCTTTCAGCCAGGCGTGTTCCGGGCCGACGCCGGGATAGTCCAGTCCAGCCGAGACCGAGTGGGTTTCGGTGATCTGGCCGTTGGCGTCATTGAGCAGATAGGTGCGGTTGCCGTGGAGGACCCCGGGCCGACCGGCGCAGAGCGTGGCGGCGTGCCGGCCGGTTTCGATGCCGGAACCGGCGGCTTCGACGCCGTACATGGCGACTTCGCGGTCGTTCAGGAACGGATGGAACAGGCCGATGGCGTTGGAACCGCCGCCGACGCAGGCGACCAGCGCGTCCGGCAGGCAGCCGTGATCGGCCAGCATCTGCTCGCGCGTCTCGCGCCCGATCACCGCCTGGAACTCGCGCACCAGCAGCGGGTAGGGATGTGGGCCGGCCACCGTGCCGATCATGTAGAAAGTGTCGTCCACGTTGGCCACCCAGTCGCGCAGCGCCTCGTTGAGCGCGTCCTTGAGGGTGCGCGAGCCGGACGTCACCGGCTGGACGGTCGCGCCCAGCAAGCGCATCCGGTAGACGTTGGGAGCCTGGCGCTGGATATCTTCCGCGCCCATGTAGACCACGCACTCCATGCCGAGCCGGGCGGCGACGGTGGCGGAAGCCACGCCGTGCTGGCCGGCACCGGTTTCGGCGATCAGCCGGGTCTTGCCCATCCGCTTGGCCAGCAGCGCCTGACCGACGGTGTTGTTGATCTTGTGCGCGCCGGTGTGGTTGAGGTCTTCGCGTTTGAGGTAGATCTGCGCGCCGCCCAGTTGCCGGCTCCAGCGTTCGGCGTGATAGAGCGGGCTGGGGCGACCGACGTAGCGGGCCAGATCCCGGTCCAGTTCCGCCAGAAATTCGGGATCGTGGCGATAGGCTTGCCAGGCTTCATCCAGTTCGTGCAGCGCCTCCATCAAGGTTTCGGCGACGAACCGGCCGCCGTAGCGGCCAAAATGGCCGGTACGGTCGGGAAACTGGCGGTAATCGACCTTCTCATGCAAGGCTTTCACAGTCGTACACACCTCGTAAAAATGCGCGCATCAATTCGGCGTCCTTGATACCTTTGGCCGATTCCACGCCGCTGCTCACATCCACCGCATAGGGTCGGACCTGGCGGATCGCGGCGACGACGTTGCCGGGATGGAGTCCGCCGGCCAGAATCAGGGGCTTGTGACATTCGCTGGGAATCCGCGTCCAGTCGAAGCCGTGGCCGGTACCGCCCATCTGGTTGCCGCCGTGACTGTCCAGCAGCAGGCCCGCCGCGCTGGCGAACCGTTGCTCGTAGTCCCGCACGTCGGCACCGGCACCCATCGGCACGGCTTTAATATACGGCAGACCGAAAGCGGCGCAAGCGTCCGCTTCCTCGTCGCCGTGGAATTGCAGTTCGTGTAAGGGGACTTCCGCTAAGACGGCGCGCACCGCCGCCGGTTCGGCGTTCATGAACAGACCCACCACGCTGACGAACGGCGGCAGGGCCGCGATGATCCGCCGCGCTCCATCCACGGTCACGCAGCGGGGGCTGGGCCGATGAAACACCAGGCCGACGGCGTCCGCGCCCAAACCGGCCGCCATCGCGCCATCCTCGGGACGGGTGATGCCGCAAATCTTGACGCGAGTCCGGTAAATCAGGGTCATGGCATGTTAGATGAAAGGAGACGGGCGCAACCGCGGGCGGGGAAGTTGCGAATCCTACCAGAAATTCGGCGGAAAACGGGTAAAGTGATCGTCCTATCGCCATTATGATGTGCGGCCTCGCCACTTATCGATTGAACTGATCGATTGTATGATGCTGGATCGGAAGCCACCCAATCCAGGCAGGATACCGGTCGCTGTGAGGAAAGCCTTTCCAAAAACCCCTACATGGCCAATCAGGTGATTACCATGAATCAATCCCCCCTGCGGGTCGGCGTCGGCGGCCCGGTCGGTTCCGGCAAGACCGCCTTGGTCGAGGCTCTGTGCAAGGCGCTGCGCGACCGCTATCACCTCGCCGTGGTCACCAACGACATCTACACCTACGAAGACGCGCAATTCCTGACCCGCGCCGAAGCCTTGGAACCCGAGCGAATCGTCGGGGTGGAAACCGGCGGCTGCCCGCACACCGCGATTCGGGAGGATGCCTCGATGAATCTGGCGGCGGTAGCGCAACTGTGCGCGCGTTTTCCTGACCTGGATTTGGTGTTGGTGGAATCCGGTGGCGACAATCTGAGCGCCACCTTCAGCCCGGAACTGTCGGACCTGACCATCTACGTGATCGACGTGGCCGCCGGCGACAAGATTCCACGCAAGGGCGGCCCTGGCATCACCCGTTCCGATTTGCTGGTGATCAACAAAATCGACCTGGCGCCCCATGTTGGAGCATCGCTGGAAGTGATGGAGCGCGACGCCCGCCGGATGCGCGGCGAACGGCCCTTCGCGTTCACCAATCTTAAGACCCGGCAGGGTCTGACGCAGGTGATCGATTTCATCGTCGAGCGGGGAATGTTGCCCCATCGCTCGGCGAAATCATCGCTCCCACTTCAGTAAAACACCGCCAGCCAGACAGCGGGCCGGGAGGTGGCGGCGACCCGGTGGCGGGTATGCGCCGGAATATGAAGCGTATCACCCCGACGCAGGTGAACCCGTTCGCCGTCGGCCCATTCGAGATCCGCTTCGCCTTCCAGCAGCAGCACCCATTCATGCGTGTCCTGGTCGTACCAGAATCCGTCCGGCGAAGCGTGGCCGTTAGAGACGATGCGCTCGATGCGCACCGGACCCTGGCGGAGCAGCTCGGTGATCGCTTCCTCGTCGAGGTCGGCGGGTAGCGGATCGAGCAGGTTCGTGATGGAGGGCATCGTCAAGTTCCCGATCGATAGCGCCGCTCGAAACAAATCGCGGTTGCTGGACACAGGTATCGCTGGAAAATTTACAGGTACACCGTTGGTGTGGATTGGGATGAGGTAAAGGATGTCATGACCGGTTCCCCCGCGGACCGATGATGGCGGTGAGGGCATCCACGGTGTAATCCACGGCGTTGCGCGTGGGGTAGATGACGGTCGGCGCGCCCGCCCGCTTGAGCGCCAGACCTTCCTCTTCCTCGCGCGCGACGATGGCCACGTCAGCCCGGCAGTGGTGTTCCCGGAGCACCCGCAACAGGTCCAGGTTGGAAGCCAGGTCGGGGAGCGTACTGACGACCCAGGCCGTTCCCGCCAGGGGCAAACCTTCGAGGAAGTCGCTATCGGTCCCGTCGCCGTAGCGGACCGCAAGGCCCTTGCGACGCAGGCTCCGCGCCACTTCGGGATCGAAATCCACGCCCAGCACCTGCAGTTCCGCCTCCTGGAGGCCGAAGGCCAACCGCTCGCCGTAGCGGCCGAGGCCGAAGACGATCACGTCGGGCTGGTCCGGCGCCCGGCGTTCCCTTTCCATCGCCAGTTCCCGATGCGGACGCCGCCGTTCGAATACCTTCAGCCAAGGTGCCAGGCGCTCGTACAGCGGATGGGAATAGAGGATCATGTAGGTGGACAGGGCGATCGTCACCAATCCCACCAGCGTGGTCAGCCCGAGCGCCTCGACGCCGATATGGCCGAGCGTGATGCCCATGGCCACGAAGATGATGGAGAACTCGCTGATCTGCGCCACCGTGAGTCCGGCGAGAAACCCGGTGCGCTTGCGGTAGCCCATGTAGCCCATGATGGCCATGACGATCAGCGGATTGCCGATCAGGACGAACGCGGACAACACAACGGCTGACCATAACTCGCCGCCGAGGGTGGAAAAATCCAGTTTCGCGCCCAAGTCGATGAAGAAAAACAGCAGCAGAAAATCGCGGATGCTGGTCAGTCGGGCGTTGATGGCATCGCGGTAGGCGGTCGAGGCCAGCGAGAAGCCGGCCAGGAAAGCCCCAGCCTCCTTACTGAAACCGGCCCATTCGCCCAGCGCGGCCAGGCTCATGCACCAGGCGATGGCGAAGATCAACAACATCTCCTGAGAACGCGCCATGCGGGCCACGACCTTGGGCAGCACGTAGCGCATCAGAACATAAAGCAGCGCGGTCGCCGCCGCGATGCGCCAGGCGATTGAAAACACAACCATGAAGGGCGCGGCTTCGTGGTCGCCGCCCATGACGCTCATGGTCATCATGGCCAATACCACAGCCAGATCCTGCACGATCAGGAAACCCACCGCGATACGGCCATGCAACGCATCGAGTTCGCGCTTGTCGGACAGCAGCTTGATGATGATGATAGTGCTGGAAAAGGTCAGCGCCACCGCCACGTACAGCGCTTCCATCACGCCCTTGCCCAGGAACAGGATGATGATGAAGCCGAAGATGATGGTGAAGCTCAGTTGGCCGAGCCCCGTGGCCAGGGCCACCGGGCCGATGTGGCGGACGTGCTGGAGGTCGAGCTTGAGACCGACCGCGAACAGCAGCACCGCCACCCCGACCTGCGCCAACAGGTTGATTTCGTCGTGCGCTTGCACCAGGCCCAACACCGCCGGCCCGACGATGATGCCGACCAGGATGTAGGCGATCAATACCGGCTGGCGCAGCCACATGGCCAAGGCACCGGCGGCGGTGGAGATCAGCAGCAACAGAGCGAATTCGCTAAAGACTTCATGCATTCCCAGGCCTTCCTGTCGTTGCATCTCATCCGGGCGCGATGTCCCGAGCGTCCGGCATATCAGGGTCGGACGGTTGAACGACCGGACCAGCGACTGGCCGCGCGTCGATCATTCTAGCAGAGCGATAATCGGGAAAGCCGTTATCGGGCGGTCGCGGCTCGATTCCATGGCTGAGGTGGGTGACGCCATACGCGAGATGGACGGGTTGCGTGGCGAACTCGCATTGTTGGGCGAGGGAAGAACGGATCACCAGCCCGCGCGCTTTCACGGTCTGGCCGGTACGGAAATTTTCCTGCGCGAGGGCGTTGCGTAACGCCTCATCGGCCGACTGGACCAGTTCGGTCAGGGGCAGCGGTTGGGCCGCCGTGCCATGGATGCCCCAGATGCACAGACTGCCGCGAAGACCGGTTTCGTAGTCCGTGAGTTGCACGACCGCCGTGCAGCCGAGCATGGACAGGCCCAATCAAAAAGCAAAACGTCGCCCCGGAACCAGCGCCCGCGGCTCATTCGTCATCGGTTTCTTCCTCCAACTTCCGGCGCAAGTCCGCACATTCCTCTGCCAGCCGGCACCGGACGTCGGCGAAATAGGCGTCCCAGTCGGCGTGCGCCGCCAGGGTTTGATAGGTTTCGCTGGCCCGCAGCCCCCGGAGGTCGGTCAGGCGCCGCTCGACCTCCAGATGTAACTGATCCAGGCACCGCCGCAGTTGATCCTGGGCCATCGCGTTTCCCACGGTTTGGCGTCATCTGGACAGCGGCCAGCCGCAGGGCGGTTTCGATGCCATCATCGGCAATCCGCCGTGGGACCGGATGAAACTTCATGAAGTGGAATGGTTCGCCGCGCGCAAGCCGGAAATCGCCCACGCCGTCCGCGCCGCCGACCGCAAGCGGTTGATCGGTCAGTTGGAAAAAACCGGCGATGGCTTGTGGCTGGAGTACCAGCAGGCCAGGAATCGGGCCGAGACCGCCGCCCGGATCGCGCGGGACAGCGGCGAGTATCCGCTGTTGTCCGGCGGCGACGTGAACCTGTATGCGCTGTTCGTGGAACGGGCGCAAAGCCTGGTGAACGCCCGAGGCATCGTGGGGTTGCTGACGCCTTCCGGGATCGCCTCGGACAAGGGTTCCAGCGCGTTTTTCAAGAGCATCGCCACCACGGGACGATTGGCGGCGTTGCTGGATTTCGAGAACCGGAAGGGGTTTTTCCCCGATGTCGATAGCCGCTTCAAGTTCTGCGCCTTGGTGTTCGGCGGGGCCAAACGCACGTTTCCCGAAGCGCGCAGTGCCTTTTTTCTCCATGCCGTGGCGGAATTCGACGATCCACAGCGTTCCTTCACCTTGAGCGCGGAGGACTTCGCCGCCGTCAATCCCAATACCGGCACCGCGCCGATTTTCCGCTATCGGCGGGATGCCGAGATCACCAGGGCTATTTACAGCCGTTGCCCGGTGCTGGTGGACCGGCGCACCGATCCGCCCCGGCAGGTCTGGCCGGTGCGTTACCTGCGTATGTTCGACATGACCAACGATTCCCATCGGTTCAAACGGCAGGATGAACTGGAGGCGGCGGGATTTTATCCGGTGGGCGGCCATCGGTGGCACAAGGGGACGGACGAGTATGTGTCGTTATATGAAGGAAAAATGGTGCAGGCGTATGACCATCGCGCGGCCAGCATCGTGGTCAACCCGGCCAATCTGCATCGACCCGCTCAGCCCGAGCCGGCGAGCTTGAAACAGCATCAGGACATGACTTGGTTGCCGGAGCCGCAGTTTTGGATCGACCGGCCACAGATCGAAACGCCGTCGAGCATCCAATGGACGCTGGCGTTCAAGGACGTCACCGCGCCGACCAACATGCGCACCATGATCGCGATGGTCGTGGGGATGAGCGGGTTTGGCAACACCTTGCCCGTGTTGCTACCCGATGGCGCGAACGGCGCACCCGCCTACCGCCGTTTCGCCCCGCTGCTGCTGGCCAACCTGAACTCGTTCGTGTTCGATTTCATCGCGCGTCAAAAGGTGCAAGGGCAGCATTTGAATCTCTACATCGTGGAGCAAATTCCCGTCATCCCGCCGCACCGATTCGAGGCGGCCATCGGCGACCAAACCATCGCCGACTTCATCCGCGCGCAAGTCCTCCGCCTCACTTACACCGCCGTGGATATGCGGCCCTTCGCTGCCGACCTGGGCTACGAAGGCGAACCGTTCGTTTGGGACGAAGACGACCGCCGTCACCGGCTGGCGCGGCTGGATGCCTTGTTCTTCCATCTTTACGGCC
>REEE01000304.1 GCA_007695245.1 Candidatus Competibacteraceae bacterium
TGGCTGGCCTGGTTCGCCCGGCGGGCGCTGGCGGGCTTGCCGCCGCTGCACTGGAAGCGGATCGGGCCGGCGGAGGTGGAGGCGTTCCTGGCCGAGCACCAGGCGGCGCTGCACGATCCGCTGGCCGACGACGACCATCCGCCGATCGCGAGCCGGCGCCGGGAGGGCATCACCAAGGAATTTTTCGAGGAGCGCACCAGCAAGCTCAAGCGCGAGTTGCGCCGGGCGCTGGGCGGGCCGACGGCGGCCCGCTACGCGCCCCAGCGCCAGGGGGCCCAGCGGCTGGCCGGTTATGCGCTGGGCCTGGAACCGCACCAGATTCGGTTCGCCAGTTTGGAGGGGGAATGAGGCGGCAAGCTTGCCGAGCGGACAACGCCTGTTACCGAGTGCTATAACCCCTGCGATTTTGAATCCATTAAGGAGACTTCCCCATGATGGTCAAGCAAAGCTACACCGTGCGCTTCGTGACTCCCGCATTCCTCGGCAACGCGGAGCAGCAAGGGCAATGGCGCACTCCACCGTTCAAGGCGCTATTGCGGCAATGGTGGCGGATAGTGGCGGCGAAGAATTACGATTACGATCATGTCAAGCTGCGTGAAGCGGAAGGGTGGTTATTTGGGAATGCGTGGCTGGAACCAATAAATGGTAAATCTCGATTCTGCAAGAGCCGCGTATCGCTACGCCTTGATTCTTGGGGTATGGGTGGATTCTCATCCAATACATGGCCAGACGGTTCAATTGATGATGTTGTGACTACACGCGATGGCAAAGGTCGAGTTCGTGCTGATGTTTATATGGGATATGGGCCGGTTATGCCTCCAAGCAAAAAAGAAAATCGTCCGTGTATTACGATTCGGAACGCTATTAATCCTACAGATTCCAAAGAGCTATGTTTGGGGTTTGAGCACGACTTGAAGGATGATATTTCGACAACTCTGCAATTGATCCAATGGTTTGGATCCTTGGGAAGTCGATCTCGTAACGGGTGGGGGTCTGTTGTGCTTGAACCTGCTAAAGAAAATAAACTGGTTTTATCAGTATTGCCGCAACTTGATGATATCGTACTCAACCAAATTTGTCGGCCTTGGAGACAGTGCATTAAAGAGGATTGGCCGCACGCCTTGGGCACTGAAGCAGGAAAACCACTTATTTGGGTTACGGAGCCGAAACCGGATTGGAGGGCCGTTATGGGCTGTCTTGCAAACATCAAAGTTGAAGTGAGGCACAGCGCAAAAACCATCCAAGGTCCGTCCGGTATTGGAGGAATTCATCTTCTCGGTTACCCAGCAGGTGGCAAATGGGAGATTCGTAAACTTAAGAAAGAAGCAAGATTGGCAAGTCAACTTCGTTTCAAGGTTGTAAGAGACATTGAGGATCGGTTACGGGGTATGGTATTCCATTTACCTTGCCGTTTCCCCGATAAATTGAGCACCGATCTGGAGGGAGAGCAGAAAGCTTGGATTGAAGAGAACGAGCAGAAAATATGGGAAAACATACATCGCCATTTAAATGCAAGTCGTAGGTTAAAGCTACTTTTCGATTGATCCCAATTCAGGAATTAAAACCATGAAACTCACCGCCATCATCGAACGGGAAGGAACCGGATATGTCGCCCTTTGCCCGGAATTGGATATCGCCAGTCAAGGCGATGATGTTCCAGGGGCGCGGAACAATCTACGCGAAGCCGTCGAACTGTTTCTGGAATGCGCCTCCTCCCAAGAATTCCAGCACCGATTTTCCCAAAAAAACCAGTTTGCCACTGTGCCGGTTGTTCGAAACCGAACCATAAGGATTTGACCCAATGACCGATTCTCTCTGGCAAACCAAACTCGCCGCCTGGATTCACGACCCGGCGGAAAAGGCGCTGGTGCTGTTGCGCGACCCCGCCGGTCACGAGGGCGGCACCGTGCGGAAGTTGCGGCAACAAATCTTTCCCGACGGGATTCCCGCCGCCGTCAAACAGCACATTCACCCGGCGGATCGCTGGGCCGCCGCCGCCGACCGTCCGCAATTTCCGCAGGATCAGGACGGCGGGCGCTACCAGAAATGGACTCAGGTCAACTTTGCCGAACAGCCGATACTCAAGCACCCGCTGACCGGAGAAGAATATGACCTGAAAAAAATGGAGCTGGAACCGGCGCAACTGAAAGCGATCAGCACCGATCACTTTCAGCGATTCATTGTCCGGGATAACGGAGCGGTGGACTGGAAAAAAACGGCGCTGGCGTTTTGGCGCTTCGGGCCGGAGTCGCCGGCCAGCGATTTGGGCGCGCTCTGGCAACTGCTCCCCGCCGACACCCGCGTACCCGATCACACCATCTGGAATCATCTGGACCTGACTTCCGCCTTCGCCAGCGCCTTTGCGGGTGACCCGGAACACAATCCGGCGCTGCTGGCGATGAGTTTCGGACCGGTGCAGGACTTCATCGCCCAAGCGCGCACCACCTCCGATTTGTGGGCGGGTTCGCACCTGCTGTCCCGGCTGGCCTGGGAAGGCTTGAAGGTGATTTGCGAGCAATTGGGGCCGGACGCGGTGATCTTTCCGCAACTGCGCGGCGTGCCGCAGGTGGATTTGTGGTTGCTCAAGGAAGTGGGGCTACCGGAGCATTACTTTGACGGCGCGGACTGGCTGAACCGGCAAACCGACGCCAATCCGTTGTTCGCCGCCGCATTGCCCAACAAGTTGGTCGCCATCGTCCCGGCGGCGCTGGGTGTGGAACTGGCACGACAAATCACCGATACCGTGCGGGCGTGGGTGAAAGAGAAAGCGGAAGCCACCTTGACGGAGTTATTGAAAGCGGCTGGCGTGACCGACGCCCCCGACCTGTACGCCCACGCACAAATCACCGCCCAACTGGAAAACTTCCCGGAAGTGCATTGGGCGCTGGTTCCATTCGCCCCGCTGGCGCGGGAAACCGGGCAGGGCGTGGACGTCAAGGAACTGGAAGCGGCGCAAGCACCGTTCCGGCCCGTCGGCGACAGGGGTTTTCTGGACGGGGACGCCTGGAAACTGTTGAGCCGGGAAATGACAGTAGACGGCGCGCGCTTCTACCACCCGAATCCAGGTGTGCTTTATCCCGCGCTTTACGATTTGCTGGACCGGATGCAGGCGGCGGCCAAGGCGGTACGGCCGTTTCCGCAACTGGAGCAAACCGGCTATCGCTGTTCCCTGTGCGGCGAGCGGGAGTGGCTGACGACCGACCGCGAGCAACTGGCCTTGCCGCCCGGCGAGCGCCAGGAACGCAAGACGCTTTGGACGTCGGTTGCCGAGCGTAAACCATCCTGGGCGCGCAAGGGCGAACACCTCTGCGCCCCGTGCGCGCTCAAGCGACTGTGGCCGAGTCTATTTGTCCGTGAGATCGAGGACCTGCTCGATCGGGACATGCGGCGCTATGTGGTGTCCACCCATACGATGGCCTTGGCGACCAGCCTATGGAATTGGCTGCAAGGCCACGCGGGCAAAACCGACATCATGGATCGGGACGTGGGCAAGCTGGCGAGCCAAATCGAAGGCGCGACCGAGCGCGCCGCGCTGCCCCGGAAAATGGCGGATGAATTGCGCTGGGGCCAGTATCCGGCTCATGTCCGGCGGATCGCCGAGCGGCTGCCGGCGTGGCTGGACACCCTGCGCGAGGCCGAAGACAGCGTTGACGATGACGCTTTGCAAGGGGTCACCGGTTCGATCGAGAAGGTACTCGGCCAGAAGCCCGAAGCCTATTACGCCCTGATCATGCTGGACGGCGACAAGATGGGCGCGTGGCTGTCCGGTGATGAAAACTATTCGCTGACTTATCAAGACACTTGGCATCCGCAAATTCGCGCGGCCATCGCCGGAAAATTCCAGCAGGCGGATTTACAGAGTTACGCCAAGGCCCAGCGCCCGGTTTCGCCCGCCCGCCACATCGCCATTTCCTCGGCGCTCAACAGCTTCGCCTTGCATCTGGCCCCGTATATCGTCGAGACGGTGTGCAAGGGCAAACTGATTTACGCGGGCGGCGACGACGTGCTGGCGATGGTGTCGGTGGATGATCTGCTGCCGGCGCTGGCGCTGCTGCGGCTGGCCTACAGCGGCGTTTTTCCAACGGGCGACGCCGCCGATCACGCTTGGCGCTTGCTGGGGGTGGACGACGGCCGGTTGGATATTCGCAAGGGCCATGTGCGGCTTCGCGACCGGCTGTATCGGGTGATGGGCCGCGAGGCGACCGCTTCCGCCGGTGCGGTCGTCGCCCATCATTCCACCCCGCTGGGCGCGGTGTTGCGGCAACTGCGAGACGCGGAGAAACAGGCCAAGAATCGCGGCGACCGCGATGCGTTCGCCATTCGCGTGCTCAAGCGGTCCGGCGGCAGGGTGGAACTGGTCAGCCGCTGGTTCGGCGGTCTCGACCCGGCGCAAGGCTTGGAAAGCACCCCCATCGGAATGCTGCTGCGCTTGCAGGAAGCCTTAGCCAACCCGCAACTGTCGCGGCGCGTCGCCTATCTGGCGCAAACCTGGCTACCGCAACTGCCGCCCCCTGACGAGTTCAGCGACCCGGCGCTGTACGAAAAGCTGCTGGCCGACAATCTGGCCTATCAGTTCGCCCGGCAGTGCCAGGGGAACGACAAGCCGCGCGCCAACGATCTGGGTCGGGGACTCGGCAAGCTGGCGGTGGCTCTCGCCGCTTCACCCACCAAGCCGGAAGAAGACCGAGGCGCCGCCCCCGACTTCATCCGCGATTTTCTGGCGGTCGCCGAATTTCTGGCCCGCGAAGGCCGCGCGGACAGCGGTAAGGAGTTCAATCGCCATGACTGAGTACCGTTTTATCGAACCCTTGGACGTGCTTTATCTGCGCGGCAACAAGCTGTTTGGCGACGCTGGCAGCTACGGCGAGGCGCTGATGCCGCCCTGGCCGTCGCTGGCCGCCGGCGCGTTGCGTTCCCGGATGCTGGCGGATCACGGCATTGATCTGGCCGCCTTCGCCCGAGCCGGCGACCGCTTGCCGGAGCTGTCCGACGCCTTGCACGCCTGCCTCGGCACGCCGCAAAAGCCGGGCGAATTCCGGGTCAGCCTGTTTACCTTGGCCTGTCGGGAACAGGGGCGGGTACAGCCCTATTTTCCGCTGCCGGCGGACGTGGTGGTCACGGCGAAAGCGTTGGACAACGCGACGTATCTCCAGCCCACCGCGCCGCATCCCGCCCTGTCCAGCAGTTACGCGCTGTCGCAAGCGCCGCTGTTGCGCGCCGCTGATCCGGCCAAGCCGCAAGGCAATCTGTGGTTGAACGCCGCCGGGCTGGGCGCGTATCTCAACGGCGAACAACTCGGCGAGGAACACCTCCCGCGCGGCGGCGAACTCTGGCAATTCGATCACCGTCTCGGCATCGCCTTGAACGGCGCGCAACGCACCGTCGCCAAGGGAATGCTGTACACGGCGCAGACCGTCGCTTTGAACCGCCGCGATGGTCGCCATCGAGGGCGGGATGTGGGCTTTTTGGTCGGCGTGGACGGCGCGAACGGCCTGTTGCCGGAAAACGGGCTGTTGCGCTTCGGCGGCGACGGACGCGGCGCGGCGCTGCAAGCGGTTTCGCCCAAGAACCTGCTGCCGGCTCCCGACGGGCGGCGCGTCGAACAGGAGCGCCGGTTTCGGCTGGTGCTGGCGACGCCCGGCCTGTTCGCCGACGGCTGGCGCTTGCCCGGTCTCGATGCCGACAACCGCTGGCGGGGGCCGAACGGCTGCACGGCGCGGCTGGTCGCGGCGTCGGTCCATCGCGCCGATACGGTCAGCGGCTGGGACTTGGCGAACTGGCATCCGAAACCGGCGCAACGCATCGCGCCGGTGGGTTCGGTGTACTGGTTCGACGATTTCCAGGGCAAGGCCGAGGCGCTCGGCAAGCTTGCCGCCGACGGTTTCTGGACGATGGGCGATTACCCTGACCCCAGCCGCCGCGCCGAAGGTTTTAACAATCTTTTTATCGCGGCGTGGCCGAGATAACCATTTTATTCAGGAAAAATAAGGAATAAAGATCATGTTCCAAGCACAACAAGCACTGTTCATCTACTGCGTCAGCCCGGTCCACATGGGCGCGGGTACGGCCATCGGTTTGATCGACAACCCGATTCAGCGCGAACGCCATACCGAATATCCCATGGTCGCCGGTTCCGGGCTGAAAGGCGCGGTGCGGCATCATTTTTGGAGTCAGTTAGACGACGGTAGCCGCAAGGATAAAGCCAACCTGCTCAATCGGCTGTTCGGGCCGGATACGAATGCTTCGGACTTCGCTGGAGCGATCAGCTTTGGCGATGCGCAACTGGTCTTGTTCCCGGTGCGGTGCGTCAAAAATGCTTTTGTGTACGCCACATCGCCGACGGCGCTGGCGAGGGCGGCGAGAACCTTGGCGCTGGTTGGGGCTAATCCCGACTGGTCGGCAACGACTGTTGAGGCCAGCCATTGCAAATTCGTTAATCCCGCTTTGCTGAACGGCGATAAATTGCATTTGGAAGCATTTGAATTCACGGCGCAAATGGACAAAGAGCTAATGAAAGTCAGTGAATGGCTCTCCAAGCACACGCTACCATCGGATACCGCTTACGATTTCTTCCGCGAAAAGCTGAAAATGGATCTGGTGTTGTTGTCCGATGAGGATTTTAGCTATTTCGTCCGTAACGCCACCGTGGTTGAACCGCATGTGCGGATCAATAATGAAACCGGGACAGCGGATGACGGCGGGCTGTTTTATACCGAAAATCTGCCACCGGAGAGCTTGTTGCTCGCACCGGTCATGGCGTCGGTGGAACGCACCACCGATAAGATTCGCGGCGATAAAGCGCGTTTCGATGCTGAGCAGGCACTCGAAATTGTGCTTGCGGGTGACGGCAATGGTTTCGGCGGACTGGACGGCAAGCTGCTGCAAATCGGCGGCGATGCGACGACCGGACGCGGGCAGGTGATCTGCAAGGTAGCGGGGTAACGAACATGGCTGACTACACGCCCAAGGCGACGATTTCCTTGAAATCCAAAACTCCCATGCCGACCACCAGCCTCGATCAACAGCGTGCGGCTTATGCCTGGCAATGCGTGCAAGGGTGTAGTGGCGATTACACCAATCTTGCCAAAGCTGCTCCGGCACTGATTATGAACAATGGCTTGATGCAGGCTCTGGCTTTTTATCAAAGCAAGAGCAAGCCGCATCACTTGGCGCTGAACAAGCATCTTCGAGAATGGCTCAAAACACGTTTTCCCAAACAGTTTGCTGGTGGTAATTACGCCGAAGTCATGCAAGGGTTGTTCGGTTGTGAAGACCCGCATTTCTACCCTCAGGCTACCGATGAAACTCTGGCGCTTTTGCGCTGGATTCGGCAGTTCGCGGCGGCTAACAGTTAAAGGAGTCAGCGAAATGGGTATTGCAGCCGTTCCCCGCTATCTGGGGCAGGATTTCAGTGGAGCACCGCCCGGCCACCGTTTCGGATTGTATTTTCCTTATTGGCAGGATACGACCTGGGAAGCGGACTCGAACCAGAAAACCGCCGCGCTGAAGCAAGTTATCGGCTTGGATCAGAGTTGCCAGCGGCAAATCAAGGCGTTGCGCCAGCGTCAGGCCGCGCTTGCCGAATGTTGTGCACCCGAAATACTGATCCTGCCCGCGATTTCCACGGCTCCGTTCATGACGGGCACCGGCATGGAACATCCACTGGAAAACGGTTTCGCCTTCCTCAATCCGTATGGCTTGCCCTATTTGCCCGGTTCGGGCGTCAAGGGCGTGCTGCGGCGCGCGGCGGAGGAACTGGCGCTGGGGTTTTACGGCGATACCGGCGGTTGGGACATCGTCAGTCTGTGGTGGCTGTTCGGTTTCGAGCCCGACAGCGTTTATCTGACTGGCCCCAGCGACAGGATGCCGCCGGCGCAGCGCGAGGAAGCCGAACGCTGGCAGGATGCCTACCGCAACCCTGAAACCCACGATGCCGTGCCCCGCGACCGGCTGGAGGCGTTGATCGAGGCCACGTTGAATGGCGAGCAGCGGCAGCGGTATCGGGAACAGCCGTTGCTGTTGCTGGATGCACTGATGGCCAGCCAGAAATTGCGCGACGCGGTACGCAACCGGGGTTCATTGAGGTATTGGGATGTCATTCCCGACCCGGCTGGCGGCAGGCTAGCTGTGGATATCATGACCCCGCATTACGGGGACTACTACCAAGGCAACGCCACGCCGCATGACAGCGGCCAACCCAATCCGATTTTGTTCCTGACCGTGCCACCGGGCAGCCGCTTCGAGTTCTTCGTGCAGTGCGATCCCGCCGCGTTGCCGGAATCGTTGAAGGACTCCTGGAAAATCCTGTTGGAAGCGGCGTTTCGGCACGCCTTTGAGTGGCTGGGATTCGGCGCGAAAACGGCGGTCGGTTACGGGCAGTTTCCCAGCGACGCCTTGGAAAAAGCCAGGGCCGAACGCGAGGCAGCCGTCCAGCGGCGACAGGAAGCGGAAAAGAAAGCGCGCGAGGAGGCGGATCATCAGAAAAATCTGGCTGCAATGTCGCCGCTGGATCGTGCGATTGCAGAGGTCGTTGCCGCCGCGCCCCAAGGTCAACACCGCTATAAAGCAATCCTCAATGCGCTGAAACAGGGTAGATGGTCCGGGGATGAGGCCAGACAGGCCGCCGAGCACCTTCGTCATCTGATGGCAGAAGATCGGGTTTGGCGAATCAAGAGCGAAAAGAAAAAACCGGACAAGGATGAGCCCTATCAGGCTACGCTCGCCGTACTGGCTTATCTGGAGGGAAAAAAGTAACCAGCCGATTTCCGGTAACCCGAGGACCACGCCCATGAACTGGCAAGCCATCTGCGATAACCCCTTGTTTCAAGACATGCCTTTCAAGTTTGAAACCAACCGCTGGGGGAGGATCGAAATGAGTCCGGCATCCAACAGGCACTCACGGTACCAGGGACTCATCGCCAAGCTGCTCGACCGCCTCCTGCCGGATGGCGAAGCGATTCCCGAATGCAGTATCCAGACTGCCGACGGGGTGTAGGTGGCGGACGTGGCGTGGGCCAGCGCCGATTTTTTGCGCCGGCACGGCGTCGCCAACCCGTATCCCGAAGCGCCGGAAATCGTCATCGAAATCCTCTCGCCGTCCAACACGCTGGCGGAAATGGAGGAAAAAAAGGAACTGTATTTCGCCCGTGGGGCGCGGGAGTTCTGGATTTGCGAGGAAGACGGCGGGATGCGGATTTACAACAACCACACCCAACTCTCGGCCAGCGCGCTGGCGCCGGATTTTCCGGGGCGGGTTGAGTTGCCGTTCGGTTGAATGAACTCAATCCTGCTAGCCAACTGTTTCCAAACACTAAACAGGTATTTTCCATGCCCAAACCTTGTTTGATTGTTTCTACCTGTGGCACGAGCCTGCTGACCAACAATGTCGGTTCCGACCTGCGGAACATGCTGACCGATTATGCCAACCAATCGAGAGCGGAAGATGTACCGCCCGAACAGCGCCAGTGCATCCAACAACACCTGGATGCGCGACGCGAGGAATTCGCGCGGGAAACCGATTTGAAACGGCTGATGGATCTCAGCGCCGAGTTGAACGGCGTGATCCGGTTTTACGGCGGCAATCCCGGCGTCGCCCGCGACCAGCACGTTCTGTTGGCGACCGATACCTGGCTGGGTGAAGCCACAGCCCGCATCGTGGCGGATGTCCTCGAACGCCACGGCCATCTCGTTGAAGTCAAGCGGGTGCGGGATTTGCGCACCGATGATCCGGCCAGTTTTCGTTGGGCCATGTCCGATGAGCTGATGCCCTGGTGCGCCGAGACGCTCAAAGGCTACCGGGACGCCGGCCATCGCGTGGTGTTCAATCGCACCGGCGGTTTCACGAGCGTGCAGGGTTTCATGCAGGCGCTGGGGATGATTTATGCCGATGAAAGCGTCTACGTGTTCGAGCGCACCGAGCAATTGCTGCGCTTGCCGCGCCTGCCGGTCCAACTCGATTCTGAAGACATTTTGCGCCGGCATCTGGCGGTATTTCGGCGGATCGCGGCGGGCTTGCCGGTCCGCGAGGCGGAAGTCGCCGACGTGCCGGAATCGCTGGTGAACGTGGACAGCGGGCAAGCAACGCGCTCTCTCTGGGGCGAGCTGATCTGGCGGGAGGCGTACCGCGCCGTTTATGGCGCGGGGTTGTTGGAGCCGATCACGCCCAAGCTGGTCTTTGGGCCTCGATTTCAGCAGACGCTAACCGGTTTGGGGCCGGATCGTTTGCGCCACATCAACGAACGCCTCGATCAACTGGCGCGACGCCTGGAGGAAGGTGAAACCTACAATCCGCGCTCGCTGGATTTCAAGCCGCTCCAGGGAGGGGAACACAAAGGCAGCACGCACGAGTGCGACGCCTGGGCCGATCAGGACGCCAAGCGTCTTTTCGGGCATTTTGAGGATGGGCGTTATGTCATCGACCGGCTGGATAAGGGTTTGCATTGACGAATGAACATTGACCGAGAGTCCCCATGACCACCCTCTTCATCACCCGCCATCCCGGCGCGCTGGACTGGGCCGCCGAGGAAGGCCTCGCCGTGGATGC
>REEE01000306.1 GCA_007695245.1 Candidatus Competibacteraceae bacterium
ATTCTTGTCAACCGATTCTGCGTTGCAGCATCAAGCAACTCCGCGCCAGGCCGTCGATTTCCACCGAATTTTTCGATGCGAACATCGCGGGCGAACTCGGTTTGGAACCGCTCGCGTCAATCGAATTCAGCCGTTGCGGGGGTGGGTAACATCTCGAAATAAACCAGCAGCGTGTTCTGCCAGCGGCTGCAATTATCGTCGCTGATGATGAAAAACCGTGAATCCTGGTGACGGCTCAGACCTTCAAAGTTGTCCAGCAGCCAGCCCTGGGTGCTGTCGAAGACCGCGATGTCGGCGACGCGCAGGGGAGTGGGAGTGCGTCCCGGCGCGGGCAATTCAGTGTGGCGCAGGCTGATGATCAGCGGGCGCAAGGGGGCGACGAACGCGCGTTCCAGGGTCAGCAGGCGGCCATCCGGCAGCGCCTCCATGGCGACCAGGGCGCTGCCCGGCGCGGCGCCGAGCGGATAGTACCAGTAGCGGCCATCGGCGGTGGCCAGGCGAATCCGCCCCTCTGGATCGCGGCGCAGCGGTTTTTCGGGGCCGACCAGGACCCCCCATCGGGGATGGAGGGTCACCGCCTCCAGCGCTTGATTGCTGTGGCGATAGTTGCGGACATCGCGCAGCAGGGCCGGCAGCGGTTCTTCGCCCAGCCACTGGCCGGTGGGTGTGTAGCGAACCACGCGCGGCCGGCCCTCGAACGACACCACCAGTTCCGGATCGCCCGCCGTCCGGCCGTCGCCGACGCGGAGGGCCAGACCTTCGGCATCGTCGTAGGGAGAACGCACCGGTCGGCCGGCGGCGTCCCGCAGCGGGTAGGCGGCGACCGCGCGCACGTCGGCCAGATGGCCTCGGTGGTCGAACGTCGGCCGCAGGTGGAACAGTCCACCGATATCGGAAATCGCGTACAGCAGGCCCGCCTGCTCGTCCCAGGCCAACCCGGACAAGCCGCACAGCCGTAAACCATCAATTTTGGCGCGAGTCAGGCGCAGGGCACCGAGGAACCGGATGCCTTCAAAGGCGTCCCCCGGACCGACAGAGTCGGCCAGCGAAATGGGCATGGCGTCGAACTCGCGGGCGGCGCAGGCGGTGATGGTCGGGATCGAAAGTAGCAACAACAACAGGATGATCGGGAACAAACGGGACATGCAACAAGCTCCAGACAGGAGATGACGGCGATGGAAGAGGGCAGGGGCGATGGTGACCCATGGCCGGCCCGTCGCTCGGCGGACGGGCGTCAGCGAGCGTCAAACGCCATTGGGACTGGAACCGGCTGGAGACCGTCGGCCTTTGCGCCAGGCCAGCCAACCCCAGCACCAGACATAGGTCGCGCCGCTCCAGACTGTGGTCAGGGCGGTCAAATAGATCAAGACGTCCAATCCCGCCTCGGGCAGCGGAATCAGTCCATAGTGAATGATGATCGCGCAGACCAGCACGAGTTGGGTGAGAGTGTTCAGCTTGCTGATCATCAGTGGCGCGGCCTGCACGCGCTCGACCAGCAGATGATAGGCGAGCGCGCCGCTGACGATGACCAGGTCGCGTCCGATCACCAGCGCCACCAGCCAGACCGGCAGTTCGTCCAGCCATCCCAGCGCCAGAATCGCGCCCAGCAGCAGCAACTTGTCGGCGAGGGGATCGAGCAACCCGCCCAGTTCGCTGGTCCAGCCGTAGTATTTGGCCAGGAAGCCGTCCAGCGCGTCGGATAGGCCGGCGATCACGAACAGCGCCAGCGCCGGCCCGTAGCGTTCCTCCAACAGCAGCCATAGAAAGGGGGCCACGAGCAGGATGCGCAGGACGGTGATGAGGTTGGGAATGTCGCGGGGTTCTAAGGGTCGCGGGGCCATGGCGGCACCGTCCGGGTGGTTTTAGGACGAAGGTATCGCCATAAGCATAACCCAGCCGGATGAGTTTGTGACCATGGCGCGGGTTTGACGCGGTCTTCGGAAGGCAAAGACGCGGCGGAAGCCGGCGTGAAGCGCTAGAATAACGATATCCCGGCGAAGCGCGCATCGCGCCGGAAACCAGCGCTCGGCGACAGGGGAGAATTGGCGATGACCGAACCGACTCACGGCAACCGACTGGTCGAAGCCTACGACCGGATGATGGAGCGGGTGAAACACCGGCTGGAGGAATTGGAACAGGCCGAGAAAGCCGCGTTTCCCCAGCTGCACGCCAGCATCGAACACGCGGCGGAAAAGGCGGTGGAGTTGGGCGAGCTGACTCGCGAGGAAGCTCGCTTGATCGGTGGCTATCTAAAGCGCGATTGGGAGGATGCCGGTCAGTATCTGACCGCCACCGGCCGCGATCTGCGTGCTTGGCTGCGCTTTGATCTGGAACTGCTGGAGGACCGAATGATGGATTTCTTCCAGCGCGGCGTGGACCAGTCAAGGCTGGAGCTGCGGGAGTTTGCGCCGCCGGCGGAGAACGTGGAGGAGGTGGAGGTCCTGGAGTATCGCAGTGGTGAAATCACCGGGCCGGGGACCTTGCGGTGCGGGAATTGCAGCGAACAGGTGGTGTTCCGCGCGCCCGTCGTCATCGGGCCTTGTCCGGCCTGTGGAGGCACCACTTTCCTGCGCGTCAGCGAGGAGCCTTGATACCCGATGCCCGGTCGATTTTACTGTTGGCCACGTCCCCGTCCAGCCGATTAAAAACCAGCATCAGGGCCACGACCGCGGTCGAATCGACCGGATTTAGGTATAAACCCTGATTGGGCTGTCAATGTTCCCGATTTACCGGGGTGCCGAATTATTGTTAACTAGCACCCGCTTAAGCTGATTTCCACAGCGAAGCGTGTTTAAGCTCAATATCCTGTATTTGACCGCCAGCCGGATCTGCTGGCGGTTTTTTTATGGTCGCAATCATCGTTGCGCGGCGCGCAGTTGCGGTCCGCAGCGCCGCAATTGGGCCTGATAGCGGTCGGCCTGCTCGCGCACCTGTCGGGCCCGTTGCATCAGCCAGGGTTTTTGCCGGTAGGTGCCTCTGGCGAAACCGCGATGACCCTCGTGATAAGCCAGGTACTGGTGGTAGGCGTCGCTCTTGGCGATGCGGTTGCGCCGGTGGGTTTCGTTGACGTACCAGCCGACGAAGTCCACGGCGTCGCCGAACCGGTTGCGTTTGGCCTTGTGCTGGCCGGTCGCCGCGAGGTAATCGCCCCAGGTGCCGTCCAGCGCCTGGCTGTAACCGTAGGCGGAAGAGCGGTGAGGACCGGGAATGAAGCCGAAATACCAGGTGCGCGGCGGCCGGACTTCGCCCCGGAACGACGATTCGTGGTAGATGATCGACAGCAGCACCGGCAGGGGAACGTCCCAGCGCTGGCTGGCCGCCCGAGCGTCGGCTAACCAGTCGCTGCGTTCCGCGAGCAGGGCGCAGGCGTCGTCGATATTCCGCGGAGGGATCTGGGTAGCGCAGGACGCGATCAACAGCAGCGCGCCGCCGGTCACCAAGCCGGCCAACAGGCCAATGACGACCAGCCGACAGCGGTTTCGAGCAAGGGCGAGGAGCCAGCGTCGCCGTCCGGATCGCCAGGCGAACCAGATGCGCCAGTCGCGCCAGGATGGGGTTGAATCTTCAGTCATGCCGGTGGGTGATCGTGCGTCGGTTCAGGAACAGCCCCAGTCCGCATAACCCTAGCACTAACCCCACCATCGGCCAATCCCCGAACCGGGCGTAAGGCGTCAGCCCGCGCATGGGTCGCACTTCGCCGCGAACGACGGTGGCTTGAAACTGCGGGCCGCGCGCCTGGACCTCGCCGCGTTCGTCGAGGAGGGCCGAAACCCCGGTGTTGGTGGCGCGGACCATCGGCCGACCCACTTCCAGGGCGCGCATCCGGGCGATTTGCAGGTGCTGGTGCGGCGCGGTGGAGTCCTGAAACCAGGCGTCGTTGCTGACGTTGATCAGCCAGGTCGCCTCGGGCAGCGCCAACCGGATTTCGCTCCCGAAGACCGCTTCAAAGCAAATCGACAGGCCAACGGGCTGGCCGCCGGCGCGGAACGGCGGTTGCTCGCGCCCGCCGGGGGTGAAATCGGCCATCGGAATATCCACCCAGTCGCGGAAGAACAGGAACAGGGGCCGCAGCGGCAGATACTCGCCGAACGGCAGCAAGCGACGCTTGTGGTACAGCCCCGACGAGCGGCCGACGCCGATGAGGCTATTGTGGAACACGCCGGTTTCCCAGGAGCCGGTGGGGATGCCGATAATATAGTCCACCCGCGCCCGCTGGGCTTCCTCGGCGAGCGCGGCGACGAAGGGCCGGACTTGATCCAGAAAAGCCGGAATCGCGGTTTCCGGCCAGACGATCACATCGGCCCATCCGTGCTCGGGCAGGCTGAGATCGACGTAGCGTTGCAGGGTGTCGTCGAGGATATTCGGCTCCCATTTCTGATCCTGGGAGATGTTGCCCTGGACGATGGCCACCCGCAGCGGCGGTCCGGTCGACTCGACCCAGGATATCTGGCCCAGTCCCCAGGCACCCAGCCACAGCGCCGCCAGCAGTCCGGTCCAACCCAGGCGCGCGCGCCAGTGGGGGCCGTGCAGCAGGGCGCGCAGCAGGCCGGCGCCGAGCAGCACCGCCCAGCCGACGCCGAACACGCCCAGGGTGGGCGCGAGCTGGCCGAGCGGGGCGTCGGTCTGGCTGTAGCCGGGCGCCAGCCAGGGAAAGCCGGTGAACAGCCAGCTACGCACCCAGTCCAGCAGCGTCCACAGCGCGGGAGCCAGCACCAGCCAGCGCGCCGGCCCCGGCGGCGGTCCCCAGCGGACCACCAGCCAGCCGAGCACGGTCGGGTACAGAGCCATGACCGAGACCACGGCGAAGGTCGCCAGCGCCGCAAACGGTGCCGGAGCATTGCCATACTCGTGCAGGCTGATGAAGATCCAGTAAATACCGAACCCGTAGGCCCCGAGTCCGAACAACCCGCCGCGAACGGCCGCCCGGCGCGGCGTGGCCCGATCCCAGCTCCAAAGCAAGACGGCGGGCAGCAGGATCGCCAGCGGCCAGTAGCCAAACGGCGCGAACGCCAGAGGCAGCAAAGCGCCGGCGGCGAGCGCCAGCAGGTCGGTGATGAGCGGGCGGCGCGCCTGGATCGCGTCCATGGGACTGGGAAGCCTGGGAGAGTTCGCGCGAGGGCTGTGCCATCCGCCGGCTTATGGCAACAGGCCCCTGAAGTAGGGAATCCAGAAGCCCAGGGTCACCGCCACCACCCCCAGATCGGTCCACAGGACCCGCCGGTAATGGGTGCGGGCCGCATCCCCGGCTTCCGCCATCATCACGCGCGCCATGAGGGCGTCCAGTAAGAGCACCATGACCGCCAGCGGTGCCAACACCGGCGCGAGCAGGGTGGAGACCATCGCCCAACCTTCAAAGGCCGGGGCCGCGCCAGGGGCGGGCACCAGGAAGATGGAAATGAGGGCCGTGGCCGCCAGTGGAATGCGCAGCGGCCCATAGCTGGCGAGAAAACCGAGAACACCGGGGCGTGGAGGGATATCGCTCATGGGTATCGCGAGGTCCAGTCAGGCGGGGTACGAAGACAGTTCACACTATTTTAGCCGCTCCTGGCAAGAGGGCGCTATCCTGGCGCAGGTAGCGCAGGGCTTCAAGTGGAGCAACAAATCAGTCTCCCGACCCATTGCCATGACCGTCCGCCGCGGTTTCCCGATCGTCGCGGAGCATCATTTCCAGCAGATGGATCCGCCGTCTGTCGGCGCGCAGCACCTGGAAGCAAAAGCGATCCAGGGTTACCGATTCACCACCCTTGGGCAATTGGCCCAGCGCCATCATCACCAGCCCACCGATGGTATCGGCGCGCTCGTCGCTGAACGTCGCCGCAAACCGTGTGTTGAATTCCTCGATCGGCGTGAGGGCCTTGATCAGGAACGCCTCGCCCTGCTGACGAATGTTGGCGATGTCATCCTCGATGTCGTGTTCGTCGTCGATCTCGCCGACGATCTCCTCCAGCACGTCCTCAATGGTGATCAGCCCGGCGACCCCGCCGTATTCATCGACCACGATCGCCATGTGCCGGCGGTTGCCGCGGAATTCCTTGAGCAGGACGTTGAGACGCTTGCTTTCGGGGATGAACTTGGCCGGGCGCAGCAAGGTTTGGAGATCGAAGTCCTCGCGGCGGTCGAAGGCGTGAGCCAGCAGATCCTTGACGATCAGAATGCCGATGACGTTGTCCCGGCTCTCGTCGATCACCGGCAGACGGGAGTGGCCCGATTCGACGATGGTCGCGATGAGGCGCTCCAGATTCCAGTCGTGCTCCAGCACCACCATTTGGGCGCGGGGGATCATGACGTCGCGCACCTGGGTTTTCGAGACCCGCATGACCCCTTCCATCATGGTCAGGGCCTCGGCGTCCAGTAATTCCCGTTGCTGGGCGTCGCGCAGCAGTTCCAACAGTTCGTTCCGGTCCTTGGGTTCGCCCGTCGAGGCGAAACCCAGGCGTTCCAACCAGGAGGGTTTATGGCTGGGTTCGGATCGTTCTTCGTTCATCAGTCGTGCGAGTCTCCGTAGGGATCGGGGAAACCGAGCCCCGCCAGGATCTGGATTTCCAGGGATTCCATGGCCGCGGCCTGCGCTTCATCATGAGCATAGCCCAGCAGGTGTAAAACGCCATGCGCGACCAGGTGCGCCCAGTGCGCCTCGGGGGTCTTGCCCTGGACGATGGCCTCGCGCAGCAGCACCGGCGCGCAGATCACGATATCGCCCAGCAGCGCGCTGTCGACCTCCGGCGGGGCTTCGAAGGGGAACGACAGCACGTTGGTCGGTCCCGGTTTGTGGCGGTAGCGTTCGTTGAGAGCGGCGCTTTCGGCCTCGTTGACGATGCGGAGGGTCAGTTCGGCGTCCTGCCGATAGTCCGCGCCGGCCAGCGCCGCCTCGACCCAGCGGCGAAAGTCGGCCTCGGCCGGCAACCCCGGCAGGTCCAGAGCGATTTGCACATCCAGTTCCAGAGTCATGCGGGATTGTCCTGTTCGTAGCGGGCGTAGGCGTTGACGATCCGTTGCACCAGCGGATGCCGGACCACGTCGCGGGCGGTGAAAAAAGTGATGCCGATCCCTTCTTCGTCCTCGAGCACCTGCAAGACTTGGCGCAGGCCGGACTGGACGTTGCGCGGCAGGTCCACCTGGGTCACGTCGCCGGTGACCACCGCCGTCGAGCCGAAGCCGATCCGGGTCAGGAACATTTTCATCTGCTCCACGGTGGTGTTCTGGGCCTCGTCGAGGATGATGAAGGAATTGTTCAGGGTTCTGCCGCGCATGAAAGCCAGCGGCGCGACTTCGATGATGTTGCGTTCGATCAATTTGGCGACCCGCTCGAAACCGAGCATCTCGTACAGGGCATCGTAGAGCGGGCGGAGATAGGGATCGATCTTCTGGGCCATGTCGCCGGGCAGAAAGCCCAGGCGCTCGCCGGCTTCCACCGCCGGCCGCACCAGGATCAGCCGCCGCGCCGTGCTGGTCTCCAGCGCGTCCACCGCGCAGGCCACCGCCAGATAGGTTTTGCCGGTGCCGGCGGGACCGACCCCGAAGTTGAGATCGTAGTGCTGGATGTTCCACAGGTAGCGCTGCTGGTTGGGACCCCGGCCGCGGATCAGCCCGCGCCGGGTGCGGATGGTGACTTCATCGGTCTCCGATTCGAGTTCGATCAGGGCATCGGCACCGGCTTCCTGCAGGAACAGATGCACCCGCGCCGGGGTCAGGGCTTCCTCGCCGGTGCTCCGGTACAAGGCTTCCAGGACCGCGACCGCGACGACCACGGTCGCCGGTTCGCCGATCACCCGGAACTGATGGCCGCGATTGTTGATTTCCACGCCCAGGCGGCGCTCGATCTGCCGCAGGTGCTCGTCCAGTTGCCCGCATAGATTGCCCAGCCGTTCGTTGTCGGTGGGTTCCAGCAGCAGATCCTGAAAGGTGGGCGGGTGCGAGGTCGAGAGGGGAACGAGGGGTACGCTCATCAACCGGCGAGCTTCAGGACGGTGGTGGGGGTTTCCGAGCCGGCCAGCAGGCGCCCGCGCAGGGAATTGGGCAGGGCTTCGGTGATGGCGACATCGGCGAAATGACCGATCAGGTCGCGCGGGCCGTCGAAGTTGACCACTCGGTTGTTCTCGGTGCGGCCGGCCAGTTGCCGGCCGTCCTTGCGCGCCGGCCGGTCCACCAGCACCCGCTGCGCCGTGCCGACCATCCGCCGGCTGATGGCGCGCGCCTGGTCGTCGATCCGCGCCTGCAAGCGGGCCAGCCGTTCCTTCTTGACCGCCGGCGGTGTGGAGTCGGGCAGGCTGGCGGCGGGCGTACCGGGCCGGGGGCTGTAGAGAAAACTGAAGCTCTGGTCGAAGCCGATTTCCTCGATCAGCGTCATGGTGGCGGCGAAGTCCTGCTCGGTTTCCCCCGGAAAACCGACGATGAAATCGGACGATAGACTGAGATCGGGCCGGACGGCGCGCAGTTTGCGGATCTTGGCCCGGTATTCCAGGGTGGTGTGGCCGCGCTTCATCAGGCTCAGGATGCGGTCGGAGCCGCTTTGCACCGGCAGGTGTAGATGGTCGACCAACTGGGGCACGCGGGCGTAGACCTCGATCAGCCGGTCGGAGAATTCCACCGGGTGCGAGGTGGTGTAGCGGATGCGGTCGATGCCGGGAATCGCGGCGACGTGTTCGATCAGCAGGGCCAGATCGGCGTCGTCGCCGTCGTCCAGCGGTCCGCGATAGGCGTTGACGTTCTGGCCGAGCAGGGTGACTTCGCGCACGCCCTGCGCCGCCAGCGCCGCGACCTCGGCCAGCACGGCGGCGAACGGCCGGCTGATTTCCTCGCCGCGGGTGTAGGGCACCACGCAGAAGGTGCAGTATTTGCTGCATCCTTCCATGATCGAGACGAAGGCGGTCGGACCCTCGGCGCGCGGTTCCGGCAGCCGGTCAAACTTTTCGATCTCCGGGAAGGACACATCCACTACGGGCCGCCGGTCGGCCCACACGCGGGTCAGCATGTCCGGCAGGCGGTGCAGGGTCTGCGGGCCGAACACCAGGTCCACCTGCGGCGCCCGCTCGCGCAGGGTCGCGCCTTCCTGGCTGGCCACGCAGCCGCCGACGCCGATCACCAGGCCGGGACGCTGGGTTTTCAGGGCCTTCCAGACGCCCAGTTGGGAGAAGACCTTGTCCTGGGCTTTTTCCCGGATCGAGCAGGTGTTGAGCAGCAGCACGTCGGCCTGTTCGGGATCGTCGGTGCGCTCCAGACCGTGGGCTGCGTGTAGGACCGCCGCCATCTTGGCAGAGTCGTAGTCATTCATCTGGCAGCCGTGGGTCTTGATGTACAGCAGTTTGCGCGTCATGAGGTGAATATTGAACGAGAACAAGGCAAAAAACTATAGCATCGCCGGGCGGGGGGCGCCAGTTGACCCGTTCCGATGTCCCGAGGGCGACGTTGGCTGAGAAGCGGTACGAAAACCCCTCTCCCGCGGGCCGTAATCCAATCCCGCGCTCGGGTGGGATCGCGCGCCGCGTGCTACCACGCCTTGGGTTGAAACCGCGCATCGTTGAGGATCACCACGCTGTCGCCCGCCTGCGCCAAGACGTACAGGCCCTTGCGATAGGCATAACGGCCCACCTCGTGGGGCACGACCATGGCCGCCACCGCGCCGAAAGCCCGGACGTTGGCATAGCGCGGCATCAGTCGTTTGAACTTCCCCAAACGCTCCAAGTGGTCGTCGACGTCGGCTTGGGTGAGTTTGCTTTTGACCTCCACCAGCACCGCCTCGGCGTCATTCACGACCAGTAGGTCGATTTCGAGTTCTTCGCCCGCCCGGTCGACTTCGACGTCCGGATAGACTTCATGCACTGCAATTCCCCGTTCCCGGAACAAGCGCACCACCGCCGGTCGCACCAGGCCCTCGACGAACTCGCCCAGCCGGTTGCCCAGATCGCCGATGGCGGTGGTGACGGCTTTGATCTTGCGGTCGGTGTCCTGGAACTTGCGGTCGGTCTCCTGCGTCTGTTCGCGCAGCAGTCGTTCGGTCTCCCGCTGTGCTTCCGCCACGGCTTTGAACAGATTCAGCACTTCCTCATACGTCGTCGCCATCGTGATGTCCTCCGCAGTGGATCGAGGTCAGTATACGCTCGCCGGGCGATCCGAAATTATTCTTCCGAACCCTCGAACCGCGCAAAGTTTTGTCGGCATTTTTTTACACTTCCGGAATCCGGTCGGAAAGGCGGTTGCGGTTCGGGAAGTTTTGGCGGGTTTCTTTGTTACCCACTTGTTTTTAATATTTTTTTATCCAGATTCTTTTCCTCCTGGCCATCGCCCGTCCGGTCTTCGGCCATCCTGGGGCACCGGTTTCCGGCCGATGCGAGCCTCCGGAGGCGGCGAAAGCGAGTCGGGAAATTTTACAGGAGTAAATTGGTCGGTTTTTT
>REEE01000225.1 GCA_007695245.1 Candidatus Competibacteraceae bacterium
CGCGGATTTCTATAACCCATCGGTTTCCAAGGAATGGTGAGTCCGGATTGAGGACCTGTTGGTTGGCGTACCCCAGGAGACCTCGTGATGCATCGATATTGTCACCCTTCTGTCTGGCATGGGCTGGCCATCCTCCTGATCGTTTTCAGCGCCGGCGCCGGTGCCGGCGGTGCGACCGGTACGCCCATTGAAGTCGCCGACTTCGGCGCGAACCCCGGTCAGCTGCGAATGTTCCATTATATCCCAGACGGGCTGCGGGACCCCGCGCCACTGGTCGTGGTGTTGCACGGGTGCAAGCAAACCGCCGCGCCTTACGCGGAAGCCAGCGGCTGGATGCAGTACGCCGACCGCTGGGGCTTCGCCTTGTTGTTGCCGGAACAACGGCCCACCAACAACCGCTGGCGGTGCTTCAACTGGTTCCGTCCGGAGAACGCGGCGCGCGATCGCGGAGAAGCGCTGTCGATCCGGCGGATGATCGCCCGAATGCAGGCGGACTATCCCATCGATCCCCAACGCATCTACGTCGCGGGCTTGTCCGCGGGCGGGGCCATGACGGCGGTGCTCCTGGCGACTTATCCGGAGGTCTTCGCCGGCGGCGCGATTCTGGCCGGCGTTCCCTACGGCTGCGCGTCGGGCCTGTTCGGCGCGTGGTGGTGTCAGCGGCGCGGCCGAAACCGGGAACCCGCGGTCTGGGCGGCGGCCGTTCGCCAGGCGACCGGCGACGCCGTCCCGAACGGGGCGCGCCGGCCGCGGATTTCGATCTGGCAGGGGGACGCGGATCGGGTGGTGAACCCGGCTAACGCGCGGGCGCTTTTGAAACAGTGGACCGAGGTGCTGGGCATCGATCGAACTCCAGATCGCGAAGCGACGGTGCAAGGCCACGTGCATCGGATGTACCAAGACGCCGGCGGCACGGTTTTGGTGGAAACCTACACGATCGCCGGGATGGGCCACGGCGCGCCCGTCGCCCCCGGCGCGGTCGAGGAGGCGTGCGGACACGCCGCCGATTACGTGCTACCGGTCGGAATTTGCGCCAGCGCGCGCATCGGCCGCTTCTGGGGCATCAACCCACCGTAGGCCCCGGCCATGCCCCGCGTCGCCCGACCCCGCGCCGAAAGACCGGCCCCGCCGCTTTGGCCTCCCTGGTGGGTGGCCTGCTGGCTCTGGGGCGGATCGATGGCCCCGGGCGGCGCGGCGGAAGACCCGTTCTGGCAGGAGTTGCCCGTGGTGCTTTCCCCCACGCATCTGGTGCAGCCGCTCGCCGACGCGCCCGCGGCGGTGACGGTCATCGATCGCGACCTCATCCGCGCCATGGGCGCGCGGGAGATTCCGGAACTGCTGCGGCGGGTCGCGGGCGTGGTCGTGGGCTGGGAGAGCAACCTGAGCCCCGTGGTCAGCTACCACGGCCTCAACGGCGGCTACATGCGCCGGATGCAGGTGTTGGTGGACGGCCGCTCCGTCTACGATCCGGTGTTCGGGGGGGTGCATTGGGCGACGTTGCCGCTGGAGGTGGAGGATATCGAGCGCATCGAGTTCGTTCGAGGTCCCAACGCCGCGACCGACGGCGCCAACGCGTTCCTGGCGACGATCGACATCACCACCCGCCAGGCCGCCGAGGATCGGGGCGGGATCGTCCAGGCGCGGATCGGCAATAACGGTATCCGGGATGTCTACAGTCGCTATGGCCAGACCAGCGCCACCGTCGATTACCGGCTGTCCGCCGCGTTTCGGGAAGACGACGGCGTGGACGACCGCTTCGACGGCAAACGGCTCCGCTACTTCTCTGGCCGACTGGACGCGCGCCCGGCGCCCACCGTCCAACTGACCGGCCTGGCGGGCTATAAATCCGGTGATTTCGCTTACGGATTCGATGCCGCAACCCCGCTCGGCGCATGCGTTCCTTTCCACAACCGACCGATTGATGATGGTTATGTCCAAGTGCGACTGGAGCACAACCCGAGCACCGCCGAACAAACGCTGTTGCAGTGGTATTACACCCAACTGGATGCCCGATCCGCCTATCGCCGGCTTCCGCCGTGCGGGGGCGGTCTCGACGAACGGTCCTACTCGGTGCGCCGCCACGAGGTCGAATTACGCCACAGTCGGGCGCCCTCGGACGCCGTGCGGCTGGTCGTGGGCGCGAGCGCCCGCCTGGACCGGGCGGAGGCCACCGATCGCGTGTCGGGCTGGCCCGGTTCGCCGTGGCGGAACACCCCGCGGAACCAGCACCTACGACTGTTCGGCAACCTGGAGTATCGCCTCACCCCCGATTGGCTGGTCAATATCGGGGCCATGCTGGAACACCACAGCCTGACCGACGAAACCCACGGGTCGCCCCGCTTGGCCGTCAACTACCGCTTGACCGACCGGCAGACGCTGCGCTTCGGTCTGTCGCGGGCGGTTCGGGTCCCCGCCTTTTTGGAGGAATCCTGGCGCAACGACGTCTGGAACAATCCGGGCGGCCTGCGCGCGGAAACCATCCTGACGCGGGAGATCGGCTATCTCGGCTCCTTTCCGGACTGGGGGCTGACCTTGGATCTGCGGGTTTATCAGGACCGAACCGACGAACTCCTCAACGTGGACGTCGATCGGCTTCCCCTCCAGACGACCAACCGCGGTTGGGCCACGATCGGCGGTTTCGAGGCCCAAACCCGCTGGCGCCTCACGCCCGCGACCGACGTGCGCTTCGCCTACGCCTACACCGACATCGACAGCGACGATCCGGCCGGCGCCCGGTACTCGGCGAGCGCGCCGCGCCACGTCGCGGACGTCTTCGTGACCCACGCCTTCAACGAGGGACTCAGCGGTTCGCTGGGGTTCAACTACGCCGGCGGCATGGAATGGCTGGCCGGCGGTACGTGGGTGCCCCCGACCCGCCATCTCGATCTCCGGCTGGTCCAGACGCTCCGATTCGGGGGATGGCCGGGCCGCATCGGGCTCAATGTCGACAATCTCCTGGGCGCTCAACGCACCTATCAAGAGACGAACACGCTCGGTCGTCGGCTGTTCCTGACCCTCGAACTGCCGTTTTAAGATGTGGCGCCGGTGGCTCTGGGCGTTGGGGTTCGCCGGTCTGTGCGGGATCGCCGCCGGCGCGGCGGCGGCGGCCGATCCCGCGCGGATCGCGGTGATTCTCACCCAGGAGGGAGATGCCTATCAGGCGTTCTACGAAGCGTTGCGAGATCGATTGCACGCCGTGTTGGGCGACCGAATTCACCTCCAGCGGCGGGGATTGCCCGTGGGGGAGTTATCCGCGACGCTGCTGGTCGGCGCGGGACGGCTCGCCAGCGAGGAAATCCTCCAGCGTTATCCCGCGACGCCGACCGTCGCGACCCTCCTCCCGCGCCGCGCCGCCGCCGACCTGGCGCGGTCGGGCGAACGCCGCGCCGCGCCGGCGACCGCGCTCTATCTGGATCAACCGCTCGACCGCCATATCGGTCTGATTCGGGCGCTCTTGCCGCACGCCACGCGGGTCGGCGTGATTTACGGACCGACCTCGCGGGCGGATCGGACCGAACTCGCCGCCGGCGCCCGGCGGGCGGGCCTGGAGTTGCGCGAGGCCGAGTTCGCCGCCGGCGACAACATCGTCCGGGTGCTGGAACCGCTCCTGGCGAAATCCGAGGTGCTTTTGGTGTTGCCCGATCCCGAGGTCTCCAGCCCGCGGAACGTCTATCCGCTGCTGATGGCCAGCTACCGCAAAGGGATTCCGGTCATCGGCTTTTCCGCCGCTTACGTCGATGCGGGGGCGCTGGCGGCGGTCTACTCCAGCCCCGCGCAGTTGGGCGAGCAGGCGGCGGACTGGATCGCCCAGTTGCTGGGGCGCGAACCCGGAGGCTGGCCCCCGCCCCAACCGCCCCGCGATTTCCAGGTCGGGGTGAACCGGCACGTCGCCCGCTCGCTGGGTTTGGCGGTTCCCACCGACGCGGAGTTACACCGGCGGCTGCGGGCGCGCGAGGTCCGGCCGTGAAATGTGGGGTGCGGGGCATCGTCTTGATCCTGGCGCTGGCCCCCGCCGCGCTGATTTCGGCGAGTTTGATCGCCTACTTGGCCTACACCCGCATCCACGACATGGAACAAGGCTTGCGGGCGCGCGGCGAGGACATCGTGGCGAGCCTGGCCCCCGCCGCCGAATTCAGCGTGTTCGCGGGCGACCGGGCGGCCCTGGAGCGGCTGGCGCGGGCCGTGCTCCGCGGCGCGGACGTGAGGCAGGTCACGATCTTGGACGGCGAGCGAACGGTGCTGATGGACCGGCGCGCCGAACCGCCGCGGCCCGCCGTCGAGCGCGTGCTGTGGTTCGAGGCCCCGATCCCGCGCGCGCTGATCGAGGTGGACGACCTCCGCGCCGCCCCCGCGGCCCCGGAAGCGGGCGCGAGTCCGCCGCTCGGCGTCGTGCGCGTGGCGCTGTCCCGCGCCCCGACCGACCGACGCCAGCGGGAGGTGGTTTGGATCGGGGTTTCCGCCTTGCTGGTCAGCCTGATGGTCGTGACCGGCCTCGGACTGTATGTGGGCGGACGGATCTATCGGCCGATCCGCCGGATCAGTCAAGCGTTCGAGGCGTTGCGCCGGGGCGATTTGGCCGTTCGCCTCCCCGAACGCTCGCCGTGGGAGTTGGGCGTGCTGGAGCGCGGGCTGAACCTGGCGGCGACGGCGCTCGACCGCACCCAACACGAGTTGCAGGAGCGAGTGGACACCGCGACCCGCGAGTCACGCGGCGCGCTGCGGAGGCTGGCGATCCAGAACGCGGAGCTGGAGCGCGCGCACCGAGCGGCCCTCCAGGCGAACGAAGCCCAGTCGCGCTTCCTCTCCAGCATGAGCCACGAAATCCGCACGCCGCTCCACGGCGTGATCGCCAGCGCCGACCTGTTGCTGAGGACCCGACCGCTGTCCCGCCGGCAGGTCGACCACGCGACGACGATCCAGCACTCCGCCCGCTGGCTCCTCAACCTGGTCAACAACCTCCTGGATTGGTCCAAAATCGAGGCGACCGGCGATCTTCCCCTCGGGGAGGCGGATTTTAATTTACCCGCCTTATTACAACAGATCGTCGGGATGGCGGCCGCGGCGGTGCCCGCCCGCCGCGTGCGCCTGGCGTCGTGCATCGAGCCCGACGTCCCACGGGCGGTGCGCGGCGATCCGACCCGACTCGCGCAAATCGTCATGAATCTGGTCGGCAACGCGGTGAAATTCACCGAGCGTGGGTCGGTGACCGTGTCGGCGCGGGTCGCCGGGCGGCCGGACGCCAGCGACGGAGGCGACGCGGGCGTGGTCCGCTTGGAAGTCGCCGATACCGGCATCGGAATCGCCCCCGAAGCGCTGGACCGCATTTTCGAGGGGTTCGTGCAAGTCGCGGCCCCCGTCGCCCGCGCTTATGGCGGGACCGGCCTCGGTCTGGCCATCGCCAAGCGGTTGGTGGAGCGCATGGGCGGGCGGATCGGGGTCCGTAGCGCGCCGGGCGCGGGCAGTTGCTTCTGGTTCGAATTGCCGTTTCGGCGCGCGACGGAATCGGCGGCGCGGCGGAAGACGGCGGCGCGGGCCACCCACCGCGCCGCGGCGGCGCGGCCCGCGCGCATCTTGGTGGCCGAGGACAATCGAATGAACCGACAGGTCGTTCGAAGCCTCTTGCGGGAGGCCGGGCATCGCCTGCACCTGGTCGCCGACGGCCGGGCGGCGCTGGACGCGCTGCGGGGTCCGACCGACTTCGATCTCGCCATCGTGGACTTGCACATGCCGAAACTCCACGGGGACGAGGTCGTCGCGCGGTACCGCCAGGACCCCGCGCGCCGATCGATCCCCATCATTTTGCTCACCGCCGATGCGACGGCGGCGGCTCAAACCGTCGGAATCGCCGCGCACCTCACCAAACCGATCCTCGTCGATGCGCTGCTCGATACGGTGGGGCGGCTGGTGCATCGTCCGGCGGCGGCCGAAGGTTGCGCCGACCGGCTCGAGGCGGAGCGGGCGCCCACCGCCCGCCCCGCCCGCGCGCGCTGCGTGTTGCGGCCGGACTTGTTGGACCGGATGGGCCGGATGCGATCGCCCGCGGTGGTGCCTACGATCGTTCGGACTTTTATCCACGGCGCCGAACGCGACCTGGAGCGCCTGCGCCAGGCGGCGGCGGCGGCGGATTGGGAGGCGCTCGAAGACGCCGTGCATCTTCTCAAGGGGGCGGCGGCCACCCTCGGCGCGGACCGGCTGGCCGACCGGTGCGCGGCGATCGGCCACGCCGCCGCCCGCCGCGATCCCGAGGCCTTGGCCGAGGGCCTTCGCGGCTTGCCGGGGGCGCTGGCCGAGGTGGTCGAGCGCTTGACGCCGTATGGGCTCCAGGATTAGGCGCCCGGCCCGTCGAGCCATTCCAGCAGGTCGGCGGAGGCTTTCGGGCGTGGGTTCCCGGCGGCCGCCGGATCGGCCGCCGCCGGCCGGCGACGGAACGCGACGACCAACGCCCTGGCGACCTCCGCGACCGAGCGTTTGCGCGCGGTGGCCAACGACAGCAGCTGGCGATAGGCGAGTTCGTCCGACAGGTGATGATGGGCCATCAAGATGCCCAACGCCTTGGAAATCGTTTGCGTTTCCTGAAGCGCGCGGCGCAGGTTCAGCGTCTCCTTACCCCGTTTCAGCGCGATCCGAACCTGGCGCAGGAAACCGTCGACGTCGGTCGGCTTCACCAGGTACCCCAGCGCGCCCAAGTCGGTGCATTTTTTGACCAACTCGCTTTCCGCGTCGATCGTCAGCACCAAAAACGGGAGGCGCTGGTGGAACAGGCTGGCGACCTCCAGACCGGATAGATCGGGCAAGTGCAAATCCAGCACCGCCAGATCCGGCTCGGCGCTTTCGGCCAGCATGAGCGCGGTCGCGCCGTCCGCCGCCTCGATCACCGCGTAACCCGCGTCCGCCAGCACGGCGGCGAAGATCGCCCGCACCGCGTCGTTATCCTCAATGACCAGGATTCGGGAGGCTTTATCGGCCATGGCGACACCTGCGGTCGGTGGCGGGCGAGCTCGGTCGCCCGCCACCGGGCGGTTTTCGAAACCGGCGGGATCACCCGTCGGAAAGCGGCGCAACCGTCCTTGCCTCACCACCTATCGGTTTTCAAAATCGTCGGGGTCACCGGTTGGAAAGCGGCATTAAATGCTTGATTCGCCGTTGCGGGAACTCTGCCGAAAAGCTCGAAATCATGGTTTGGGACAAACTGATGGGTGGTGAGCCGTCCTTGCTGAACTCTTTACAGGAGAAAATTAGGCATCTATATTAACCCAGTGTGTCGGATTCTCCACCAAAAAGCGGCAGGAGAATGAGGGTAAAGAGACCCACGAGCCTCACCATAACGCGGTGACAGGCTCAAACCCAGCCCGGTTTTTCGTCGGCAAGGTCCGACAGCGGTTGGTTTTGGCCGAAACCCAGCTCGTGAGGCGATCCTTATTATGATCTTCAAGGCAGCATCGCTCCCGCCGCGCTCTTCTGGTTTCGCTCGCCCGCGGCGCGGTTTTATCCATGGCAAAAGCGGGGCTGAGGTAGCTCCCAAAAGCGGTTCTGGCGGATGGCATACCCCCCAGAACCCGACCGGTGCCGATCTTCAAAGGAGGTCGGTGATGGCGAGCGCGCCGGACGGACGCGTCGCGTCGGCCGCCTTCGCCGCTCCCGCTGGTTTCACCAGCCTTCCCGTTCCGTCCGACCGCTCCCGCGCGGACCTTTCGGCCGACGAACTCCTGCAACGGCAACTCGACGCCTTGGCGGCGATCCATCGCCGGCTGCAAGAGCTTGACGGCGCGTTGCAGCCCGCGCTCGTTCCCGCGTTTTCCCATCCCCTGATGCTCGGGGATGGCCTCTACCTCTGGCTTCCCGAACTGCGGCGGTTCCAGCGCGCCCTGGCGTCGCTGGAAGCCGAGTGCGGCGCGCTCGTGCGGGCGACCCAAACGCGGCTGGATCGCACCCGGCGCGGCGTCCGGCGGGTGCGCGACCTGAACGAGCGATGGGGGACCGACCATGAAGGCCGTTAACCCTTCCCCGAGCGCGGGATACCGGTTCGACGATCCGCCCGACCCCAAACGCGTCGCTTACGACCTCTGGTGTATCCAGGAGGATCGCCGGATGGCCGGGCGGCCTCTGCAAAGTACGGAGATGTTGGTCCGCGAACTGCGGGAGCGCCAGCCCCAGTGGCCGGAGGACGCCATCCATCGAGGCGTCGCGCATTTTCTGGCGTGGATGCTGGCGGACCACGCCGCGCATATCGCGTGGCGCCAGCGATACCTGGCGAACGTCCATCGGTGGGCCGCGCCCGCCCGACCCCGAACCGCCCGTCGGGCGCGGGGGGACCCGGAACGCCCCCCTCCCGCGACGGGCGGCGCGGAGCCCGATACGACCGCGATACCCACGCGGCCCGGAATATTTTGAAGTTCAGTACCATGGGGAACACGGGAATTGAAGCGCATGGAGCGGCCGAGAACTCGAGCGGTCCTGTATCGCTCCGCAGTGATGGAGCGCGAACCGACGTCGAAAATCCGATGAAGCCGCCGTTCTGGAACCGGCGACGCCAGCGGAAGGCGCGGATTCCACGGGCGACTGCCTCTCGGGCATCCGGCGGAGCGGACGGCGGCGTCACGAACTATCATTACCGGTGGGTGAATGCCGCTCGCCGCTTTTTTTAATTTTTAAGAGGAACCGTTAGCGCGTACCGAAAAAATCGAAAGCCCAGAAACGCCAAAACCCGATGTAGTTACCAGCTACATCGGGCCTTGGGTCGTCCTGCAAGGGGATCAACACTCTCTGCTAATTATAGCAACCACTGAACCCCTTGCAAGACCCCCAACCAGTTTGTTTTGCCTGATTTTGGCTCAACAGGGGGTTTGTTATGTTGTCTGTTGTCGCACGCCCGGCGCCGGCCCTCCCACGGTCGGCGGTGGTTCGAGGGGACCACGAAACCCTGCCGCCGACCGTGGCGGCCATCGGGGAGCTGCATTTCACCGGCAATCTGATCCCGCCGGCCTGGTATCACCATCTGAAACTGCCTTCCGGCCGTACCGATCTGGTGGGCTGTACGCTGCTGGGCGAAATCGTCTATCAGTACCGGCCGCTGGCGGTGGTCGACGAAGCCAGCGGCGAAGTGCATCACGTCAAGCGCTTCACCCGCGACCAGTTCTGTGCGCCGCTGGCGTACTTTGAGAAGAAGTTCGATCTGACCACCGATCAGGTGCGCCAGGGCCTCAAGCGCTTGGAGCAGGCGGGGCTGATCGTCCGCGAGTACCGGACCATCACGGTGGCGGGCCGCGAGGTGCATGGCATGGCCTTTATCGCCCCCGTGCCGGCGGCCCTCCAGGCGATCACCACCCCAGCCCCGGCCGACGCCGGTCGTCCGGAGGCCCGGCCCGCGGCGATCCGCCCGATGCGGCGACCGGTGGCTTCCCCGGAGCGGCCGGTACCCACACCGGAGGGTGCGGTATCCACACCGGGGGGGGCGGTACAGAAACCGCCATACAAAGACTCCTTACCAGAAACCCCTCAAGACCCCCAACCCACCCCTCCGACCTCCCGAAATGCTGCGGAGATCGCAACGGCAAAGTGGAGTGGGCGGAGTGCGCTGGAAAACAGAAACCCGATCGCTGCCGCAGGTCTTCGGGAAAGCACCCTCAACCCCGCTCCGACCGCACCAGCGCCCTTCTCCGAAGCACCCTCGGACCCCGCGCCGGACGTTCCGCTGTTGTTCGACTTTCACCTGACCCGCCTCGGCGAGTCGGAGAAGGCGGAACTCCGCCGCCGACTCGCCCGCTTGCCGCCGCCCTTGGCGCAGTTGGTGCTCGATGAGTACAACAGCGCGGTGGGCCGGGGCATGCTGTTTCACAACCGCTGGGGCTGGCTGGAGTACCTGATTCGCAAGGCCCAGCGCGGGGAGTTCATTCCGACCTCCGAGCTGGCGGCCCGCCGCCGGGCGCCGGCGGATCCCCCACCGGCGGTGCCGGCGGTCGCCGCCCCGCCGCCGCCGGTGCCCAGCGCGCTTTGGGAGGAGCGCGGCGCCGCGCTCCAAGGATTGCTTGCGGACGGTGAGTTCGCGACCTACGTGCTTCCCCTGCGGGGGGTGGAGGACGGCGCCACGCTGTGGCTGGAGGCCCCCAATCGTTACACCGTGGATTGGGTGACCGCGCGTTGGCCGTTGTTCGAGCAGGTGCTCGCACCGCACACCGCCCTCGCCCTCGGCGTGCGCCTGGAAAGCGGCTGAGGCAGCCCGCGCCCACCCTCTTGACCGCGACCGTGTCACAAGTCACGCTGGCGCCCATGACCGAGGAAATCG
>REEE01000308.1 GCA_007695245.1 Candidatus Competibacteraceae bacterium
CCCGCGACGCCGGAGATGCCCGCGACGCCGGAGATGCCCGCGACGCCCGCCAGCCCGACGGTTCCGGAATTGCCGGCTGCCCCAGCCGAACCGTCGAGGCCCTGAGATCGTTCGAATGACGCGATTTCTGTGAGGGCAACGGAGTTACCCATTGGCCGCCCACGGGGCGGCCATCGCTTTTATCGCTTTTATCGCTTTATAGTGCTTGATCATCATGGCGCACGTTCCAGCGGCGCGTGTCGCCGCCATCGGAATCGTGCCCATGTTTCGTCCCCTGGAGTTGTTCATCGGCCTGCGCTATACCCGCGCCAAGCGCCGCAATCACTTCATCTCCTTCATCTCCCTGAGTTCCATGCTGGGCATGGCGCTCGGTATTACCGCGCTGATCACCGTGCTGTCGGTGATGAACGGTTTTCAGCAAGAACTGCGCGGACGCATTCTGGCGATGACCGCACACGCCACCCTGAGCCGCTGGGACGGACTGGTGGGCGATTGGGCGGCATTGCGCGAGCAGGCCTTGCGCCATCCTGAAGTGGAGGGCGGCGCACCCTACATTCGCGGGGAGGCCATGTTGAATCATGTCTCGCTGGTCAGCGGCGCGCTGGTGCAAGGCGTCTTGCCCCAGGAAGAACGGCGCGTGTCGGATATTGGCGACCAGATGGTCCAGGGTTCGCTGGATGACCTGCGTTCCGGTGAGTTCGGTATCATTCTCGGTCAGGCGTTGGCCAATGCGTTGGCGATTCAGGTGGGCGACAAAGTGACGGTGATTACCCCGCAGGCCAACGTGACCCCGGCGGGAGTGTTGCCGCGCTTGAAACGCTTTAACGTGGTTGGGGTGTTCGAGGCGGGCATGTACGAATACGACCGGGGACTGGCGCTGATTCACGTCGCGGATGCTGGCCGGTTGTTCCAGTTTCCAGAGGGCGCGGTCAGCGGCGTGCGCTTGAAGCTACAGGATTTATTCCAAGCGCCACGCTTGGCGCGGGAAATCGCCGGTCAGTTGCCGGACGGTTATCGGGCGCGCGACTGGACTCAGGATCATGCCAGCTTCTTCCGGGCGGTGCAGATCGAGAAAACCGCGATGTTCGTGATTCTGACGCTGATCGTGGCGGTGGCGGCTTTCAACATCGTGTCGGCCCTGGTGATGGTGGTGACCGACAAGCAGGCCGATATCGCCATCCTGCGCACTCTAGGCACTACCCCATTGAGTATTATGGGAATTTTCATCGTACAGGGCATCACCATCGGCTTGGTCGGCACCTTGCTGGGGTTGGCCGGCGGGGTGGCGTTGGCGACCCATATCGATGTGGTGGTGCCATTCATCGAACAGGCGTTGGGGATGAAATTTCTGGCACCGGATGTCTATCTGATCAGCGACTTACCTTCGCAGGTTCAGTGGGGGGACGTCACGACGATTGGGTTGATGGCGTTCGGACTGGCCACGCTGGCTACGCTCTATCCCGCTTGGCGGGCGGCGCGGACTCAGCCGGCCGAGGCATTGCGCTATGAGTGAGACGGCCATGAATGAGACGGCCGTGACGACCGAAACCGCGGTGCTGGAATGTCGCCAGTTGGCGAAAATCTTTCGGCAGGGCGACGAACGTTTGGAGGTGTTGCGGGCCGTCGATTTCCAAATCCAGCGCGGGGAACGGCTGGCGGTCGTGGGCAGTTCCGGCTCGGGCAAGAGCACCCTGTTGCATCTATTGGGGGGACTGGATACGCCGTCCGCGGGGTCGGTTTGGGTGGCCGGGCGGGAGTTGAGCCGGATGGGCGATGCGGAGCGGGGCCGGATGCGCAATCGCTGGCTGGGGTTCATCTACCAGTTTCATCATCTCTTGCCCGAGTTCACGGCGCTGGAGAACGTGGCGATGCCGCTGCTGATTCGCGGCGAGAAACCGGCCCGCGCCATGGAGCGGGCGGCGGCGCTGCTGGAGCGGGTCGGTCTGGGCCAGCGATTGACGCACAAGCCGGGCGAACTGTCCGGCGGCGAACGCCAGCGGGCGGCGGTGGCGCGGGCGTTGATCACCGAGCCGGCCTGCGTGCTGGCCGACGAACCGACCGGCAATCTGGATCGGTACAGCGCCGAGCAGGTCTTCGAGTTGATGCTGGAACTCAATCGCGATTTGGGGACCAGTTTCGTGGTGGTGACTCACGATTTGGGTCTGGCGACCCGGATGGATGCGGTGTGGCGGCTGGCGGATGGGGTGTTGACGCGGGAAGGTTGAAGTCCGGTTGTTCGGGCAAGGCGCGGAACATATCGATCGAAAAGGTCGCGAAAAATCCATCCATCAATACCGAAGGAGGATAAGGCAATGATGGCCCCGGTTGCTTCAAGGTCGGCGGGGACGCCAGGCTGTGTGATCTGTCATACCCCTTTGCCTTTTCGTCAAGCGCAAACGAGCAAGCTCTGTAGTCGCGCGGATTGTCATTGGCATTATTCGCTGCTGCAAAAACAGAACAAAATCTGTCGGATCTGTAGTCGCCCGCTTTCTATTCAGGACGGGTTCCGGGGCGTTTGCGCCGCGCCAGAATGTCGGCGGGCCGTCGTTGCCGATCAGGCGCGCGAACAGCACCAACAGCGCATGCAACAGGAGCGGATTCTGCGCGAACAGGCCGCGCGGCTTCGCGAGCAAGTGACAGACCGCTTCGGGGTGCGCGAGCCCGATACGTTCCAGCTAGCGGTCATCCCCGCCGCCGTACACCGGATGACCCGCTTGCCCGCGCGCCGCCGCCGTGAATTTCGTGAATATCTCATAAAATTGATCGATCGGGCGCTGGCTCTTCCTCTCACGCCAGCGGTTGACCCGGACCCGGCGGCGGAATCGGATTCGTCGTTGCGGGAGGCCCGGTTGCAAGCGGCGTCGAACAGCGCCTGCGCCTGTTGTCAGGGGTCGTGCTGTCGGGGCGGCGCGCACGTGCATGCCTTTCTGACTCTCGACACTCTGCGACGTTACCGAGCGTTGCATCCAGACCAGAGTTCCCGGCAAATATTGGCTGCTTACCTGCGCCGTGTCGGCGGCGAGACCTGTGAAGGCTCCTGCGTCTATCACCGGGCGGATGGGTGCGGTCTGCCACGCGAGATGCGCGCGGATACTTGCAACGATTTTTATTGCAATGGATTGCGGGAGTTCCGGGCGCGTGTTCCGGCCACTGGGTCGATTCGCGGCTTTTTCGTCGCGACAGCGGACGATAAGATCATAAGAGCGGCTCTGGTCGATGAAGAACGCATGCTACTGGCTTCATCAGCACCGCCGGTAGATGCCGATTAAAGGCCTTCTCGCGGGCGGCGATCCTTCTACATGCGCCTGGGTGCCATCGGCTTTCTGCTCGGAATTTTGGCGTTGCAGGCGCTGCCGGAATTGCCGGCCCGCGCCTGGGCGCTGGCTTTGCCCGCCGTGTTGCTGGCGTTGGCGTTGGTGCCCCGGTTGCGTTGGCCGGCTTGGGGGTTGGCCGGATTTTTGTGGGCGTTGCTGCTGGCGCCGCCACCGGGCGTGTTGCCGGAAGAATTGGAAGGCGTTGATCTCCAAGTCGAGGGCTGGATTGCCTCCATCCCGGAGCGCCAGCCGCGCAGCACCCGTTTCGAATTTGTCGTGGATCGAGCGTGGGACGGCGAGCGGCCGGCACCGCTGGCCGGCCAGCGCTTGCGGCTGTCGTGGTGGGATGACGCCGGGAGCGATGCCTCGCCCCGCGGGAAATTGCAGGTCGGCGACCGTTGGGATTTCACGGTCCGGCTACGGTCGCCCCGCGGATTGCGCAACCCCGGCGGCTTCGATTACGAACGCTGGTTGTATGCCAAAGGCATCGTCGCCACCGGCTCGATCCGCGCCCGACCGCCGCCGCGCCGGCTGGTCGAAGCCGAACGCTATCCGCTCGACCGGTATCGCCAGCATCTCGCCGAGCGCTTCGAAAGGCATCTGTCCGGGCATCCGCAAACCCCTATTCTGATTGCGTTGACCGTAGGGGAGCGGGGCGGCATGACCTCTTGGCAGTGGGAGGTGTTCAATCGCACCGGCACCACCCATCTCATGGCGATTTCCGGCGCGCATATCGGGTTGGTCGCCGGTATGGTGTTCGCGCTGGTCTGGACGCTGTGGAGTTGGATTCCCTGGTTGACCCTGCGCTGGCCGGCGACCCGCGCGGCGGCGCTGGCGGCGTTGTTGGGGGCGGGGGGCTACACCCTGCTGTCCGGAATGTCGGTTCCCTCGCGGCGGGCGTTTCTGATGCTGGCGGTGGCGATGATCGCGCTGTGGGTCCAGCGGGCTCCCGTACCCAGCCGGATTCTGGCGCTGGCGTTGCTGGCGGTTTTGCTCGTCGATCCCGGCGCACCGCTTCAAGTGGGGTTCTGGCTGTCGTTCGGCGCGGTGGCGGCGATTCTCTACACCGTCGTCGGCCGCTGGCGCGAGCGCCAGGGCTTTCGACGCACCGTGGGCCTGCAACTGAGCATTTCGCTGGCGCTGTTGCCGTTATTGCTGCTGTTTTTCCAGCAATTTCCGCTGCTGTCGCCGCTGGCGAACCTGATCGCCATTCCCTGGGTAGGCAGCACGGTGCTGCCGCTGAGTTTGCTGGCGGCGCTGGCTGGGTTGGTCAGCGATGCGTTGCAAGGCTGGTTGCTGGACTGGGCGGCCCTGACCATGGACGGGTTATGGCAGGTTCTACGGTGGTTGGCGCGGATGCCGGGGTTGTTGTGGCAGCGGCCGGAGCCGCCCCTGTGGGCGTTGGCCCTGGCGTTGCCAGGTGTGGCGTTGCTGCTGGCGCCGCGCGGTCTGCCCGGTCGCTGGCTGGGGTTGCCGTTGTGCCTGCCGCTGCTGTGGCCGCCGGTCGCCGCGCCGGCGGCGGGCGGGTTCTGGTTCACCTTGTTGGAGGTGGGTCCGGGACTGGCGACCGTGGTGCGGACCCAAAACCATGTATTGGTCTACGATACCGGGCCGCGCTTGGGGGCGACGCTGGACGCCGGTCGCGCCGTACTCGTCCCTTTTCTGCGCCAACAGGGGGTGACGGAGGTGGATGTGCTGATCGTCAGCCATGCTGACAGCCAGCATACCGGCGGGGTCCGGTCGTTGCGGGAGTTGCTGCCCGTGGCGCGGATTCTGACCTCGGCACCCGAACAGATCTTCATTGACAGTGCTGAAGCCTGTCGGGCCGGGCAGCATTGGCAGTGGGATGGGGTCACGTTTCAGATGCTGCATCCCCCGGAATCCGGCTTCGGTGGCGATAATGCCTCCTGCGTGCTCAAAGTGACGGGACAGGCCGGACGGGTGTTGTTGCCGGGCGATATCGAAACCGCGGCGGAACTGACGCTGGCCGCGACTTATGGATCCGGACTGGCCGCCGAGGTGCTGGTCGCGCCGCATCACGGCCACCGCAATCTATCCACGGCGGCGTTTTTGAACGCGGTGCAACCTGATTACATTCTGTTCTCGACCGGCTACCGCAACCGGTTTGGTTATCCGCGTCCCGAGACCGTGGCTCGCTATCAGACGACCGGCGCCACCCTGCTCGATACCGCTCGGGAAGGAGCGATCACCTTCCGGCTGGAGCCGGGCGCGGCGCTGGAGCCGGAGCGGTATCGGCGCGAACAGCGGCGCTACTGGACAGCACCGTGAGCGGCGGTGGGGATCAACGACATGGGCTGAAAGAGGGGCTGGTGGGGCTTTGGGGTGAAAATCGGGATGCGTGACCGTGCGCCCAGCAATACCGAGGTTCTTGGGGTGTAAATCCAGTATCATGGATGTTTGTTGATGGCTTCAAATCCTGTGACGGTGCGAATCATGGTGGAGACAAAAGCGTGCTGGAATTGATCGAGGCCGGCGGCTGGTTGATGGCACCCATTCTGGCGTGCTCGCTGGTGGCGGCGACCATCATCATCGAGCGGTTTTGGGCGCTGCGCCGGGCGCGGGTGTTGCCGGATCAACTCCTGATGATCCTGCGGCGCTGGATGGAGCGGGGGAGCGTCAACCGGAATGACGTCGCCGAATTGGCCCTGGAGTCGCCGCTGGGCCGGATCGTGGCGGCGGGATTGGCCAACCACGACCGGGGTCGGGAGATCTTGCGCGAACGGATCGAGGATACCGGCCGTTACGTCGCGCACCAGTTGGAGCGATTCCTCAACACCTTGGGCACCATTGCCGCCATCAGCCCATTGCTGGGCCTGCTCGGCACCGTGGCTGGCATGATCAAGGTTTTTCAGGTGATCTCGGTGCAGGGTAGCAGTCAATTTGATTTGCTGTCGGTGGGAATCGCCGAGGCGCTGGTCACCACCGCCGCCGGCCTGACCGTGGCGATTCCCAGTCTGCTGTTCTACCGTTACTTCCAGGCGCGGGTCGATGGGTTGGTGGTGCGGATGGAGCAGGAAACCTTACAGCTCATCGACCTGCTGGATGCCGGCATCGGCGGTGGAGGGCGGCTGCCGTGAATTTGCGCCCCCACCGTCGCGAAGAGCCGGAACTCAGTCTGGTACCGATGATCGACGTGGTGCTGGTGCTGCTGATCTTCTTCATGGTCACCACCAGTCCGCGCCACGAATCGCAACTGGAGCTCCAATTGCCCGAAGCCTCGGGCCGGCCAGTGCCAGAAGAACGGGCGCGACTCACCGTGGAGATCGACGCCGCGGGCCGCTACGCCGTCAATGACCGTCGGCTCGAGGCCACCGATGCGGCAACCCTGCGGCAGGCGCTGCGGGAAGCGGCTGGGGACCGGGAGCCGCCGCTGATCCTGCGGGCCGACGGTCGGACGCCCCATCAGGCGGTAGTGACCGTACTGGAAATCGCCGGCCAGTTGGGATTGAAACAACTGACCATCGCTACGCTGGAGGCGGCGGACGCCCCGACTACGCACGACACACGGTCGTCGCTGGAACCCTGAACCATGACCTGGCTGGATCGGTACGGATATTCCCTGAACCTGGTGGCGGTGTTGTTGTGGCCGTGCAGCGTGCTGTTTGGCGCGGTGGCGCGGATGCGGCGGTGGCTATACCGGCAGGGTCTGTTGCGCAGCGAAGCGGTTGAGGTCCCGGTGATCGTGGTCGGTAACATCACCGTCGGTGGGACCGGGAAGACGCCGCTGGTGGTGCGCCTGGTGGAACTGCTGCGGGAAGCCGGCTATCAGCCCGGCGTGGTGAGTCGGGGCTACGGTGGCCAGTCCACGGAGTGGCCGCGGCAGGTCACGGCCGACAGCGATCCCCGGCAGGTCGGCGACGAACCGGTGCTGCTGGCGCGGCGCTGCCGGTGTCCGGTGGTCGTCGCGCCCGATCGGGTCGCGGCGGCGCGGGCGCTGCTCGCGACCTCTCAGTGCAATGTGGTTCTCAGCGATGACGGTTTGCAACACTACCCCTTGCGGCGCGATATTGAAATCGCCGTGGTCGACGGCTTGCGCCGGCTGGGCAACGGGGCCTGTCTGCCGGCCGGACCCTTGCGGGAACCGCCGTCCCGGTTGCGCGCGGTCGATTTCGTCATCGGTAACGGCGCGGCCTGCGGCAGGGAGTATGTGATGTCGCTGCAAGGTGATACCGCGCTGAATCTGGCCGATCCCTGGGTCAGCAGCGCCCTGGCCGGATTCCGCCACGGCACCGTGCATGCGGTGGCCGGGATCGGCGATCCACGGCGCTTTTTCGATCATCTGCGTCATGCCCGGTTGCGGATCATCGAGCATCCGTTTCCAGACCATCACCCTTTTTGTCGGGGAGATTTGCAATTACGCCCGGATTTACCCGTGTTGATGACGGAAAAGGATGCGATAAAGTGTGGCTCCTTTGCGCGGGAGGACCTGTGGTATGTGCCGGTCGAAGCCCGGTTGGACCCGGAATTTGAAGAACAGTTACTCAGACGGCTGGCGACGGTGGCCATGGCCAAGGGGGTGCGGCGCCAATCGCGGGAGGCGAGTCGCCAAGCAGCGCGCAACCCGAACAGACCGCCTATCGGCGACGAGGTGAACGAGAGTGGACAAGAAACTTCTGGATATTCTGGTGTGCCCGGTCAGCAAGGCCTCACTGGTCTACGACCCGGCGCGACAGGAATTGATCTGCCAGGAAAGCCGGCTGGCCTATCCGATTCGCGACGGCATTCCGGTGATGCTGGAATCGGAGGCGCGGCGGTTGGCGGACGACGAGGTGAAGCCAGCCGTGGTGAACTCCGATGAGTGAGGCCCAGGTCGGCTTTCGGGTGGCGATTCCCGCGCGGTACGCTTCGACCCGGTTGCCCGGCAAGCCGCTGAAGCTGCTGGCCGGTCGGCCGCTGATCGAACAGGTCTACCGGCGCGCGCTGGCCAGCGGCGCTTTGGAGGTGGTGATCGCCACCGACGATCCGCGCATCCGGGAGGCGGCGGAAGGGTTTGGCGCGACGGTGTGCATGACCGCGCCCGATCATCCCTCCGGCACCGACCGGCTGGCGGAAGTCGCGGACCAGCGCGGTTGGCCGGACGAAGCGATCATCGTCAACGTACAGGGCGACGAGCCGCAAATGCCCCCGGCGCTGGTCCATCGGGTGGCGGCTGAATTGGAGAATCATCCCGACGCAGGTATCGCCACGCTCTGCACCCGGATTCACGATCCAGCGGAAGTGTTCGACCCCAACGTGGTCAAGGTGGTGCGGGATGCGCGGGGCGATGCTTTGTATTTCAGTCGCGCCCCCATTCCCTGGAATCGCGAGACGTTTCAGGACGGTGGTGGAACTGGATGCAGCACCCTGCCGGCGGGCGTCGCCTATTGGCGTCACATCGGACTTTACGCCTACCGGGCCGCGGTGTTGCGCCGCTATCCGCGCCTCGCGCTGGCTCCGGCCGAGCGCGCCGAAGCCTTGGAACAGTTGCGCGCCCTGTGGCATGGCATCCGCGTTTATGTCGCCGAGACGGCCGAGGCACCGCCCCCGGGGGTGGATACCGAAGCCGATCTGGCGCGGGTGGCGGCGGCTTGGGAGTGTTGAAGCGGTTCCTGTGAGGTCCTGATCCTTCACCCTTCCGAGGATGAGGCGGACTGCCGGCACAGCAGGTCGAGCGCGGCCAGTTCTGGCAAGTCCGGATTGAATTCGGACCGGTGAGTATTCAGGACAGCGACCGTGAAGGTTGGCGGGGCCCGGAAGCTGGCGTCGCCGTACTGATCGGCGTGAATGACCTTGCGGGCCTGACCGTCGCGCAGCACCAGCGCGGTTTCATCGACCAGAATGTCGATGACCTGGCAGGAAATGCCTTGATAGGTCAGGGACCGGCCGAGCAGATTTTTGAGTTTTTCCGGATCGATGTGCAACATGAGCGGTGGTCCAAGGTGATCGGTTCTAGAATCCTGCAAGCCCTTCGCGCGAGATTCGCTCCCTCGCCGCGACCGGATGAGGCAAAGGCAAAAGCGATGGTCAGAGTTTTATTCGTGTGCATGGGTAACATTTGTCGTTCCCCCCTGGCGGAAGGGGTATTCCGGCGGATGCTGGAAGGCGTGGGTCTCAACGAAAAAGTCTACGTGGATTCGGCGGGCACGCATTCCTACCACGTCGGCGCGCCGCCCGATACCCGCAGTCAGTCCACGGCCCTGCGCCGGGGCGTGGATCTGCGGGGCATTCGCGCCCGGCGGGTCGAGGAGGCCGATCTGCTCGAATTCGACTATGTGCTGGCGATGGATCGGGACAATTTCGAACATTTGCTGGCGTTGTGCCAGGAGCAACCAGAATTGCGGGACCGCATTCACTTGTTTCTGGATTTTGCCCCGGATTTGTCCGTGCGGGAAGTGCCGGATCCCTATTATGGCGGTCCGAGCGGCTTCGAGCGGGTGATGGATCTGGTCGAGGAGGCCGCTCAGGGTCTACTGATCCAGATCCGCAAGCGCTATCGAATCTGAGAACCTGTACAAAAAAGCCCCTCTCCCTGTGGGAGAGGGGCTGGGGTGAGGGCTGAGAAACCGATCCCATCCCTGACCCCCCCCGATCCTCCCTACGGGTGGAGGAGGAGGGTGTTCGAGCAGATGCGCGATCTTCAGGGTTTGGTTTCGGCGTTGGTTTCGGCGTCTGTTTCGACGTTCGTTTCGGCTTCGGTCGCTGGCGTCCCCAGCGTCGTGGAAGAGTCAGCCGATTCCGGTGTCTCGACGATCGGCTCGACTAAAGCGGGTTCCGGTTCCACCAGAACCGATGC
>REEE01000310.1 GCA_007695245.1 Candidatus Competibacteraceae bacterium
TGCTGGTCGGTGCGCTGCGCCGGCTCACGTTCGGCGGCGGCGACCCGGTGGTGCAACTGCAGACCAATTTCGGCGGCGGCAAGACGCACTCGATGCTGGCGCTCTATCACCTGTTCTCCGGCATTGCCCCCACCGATCTGGCGGGTATCGACGCGGTGATGCAGGAAGCCGGCGTCAGCACGGCACCGACCGCGCGGCGTGTGGTGCTGGTGGGCAACAAGATTTCTCCGGGCAACCCCTCGGTCAAGGCGGATGGCACGGTGGTGCGCACCTTGTGGGGCGAACTGGCGTGGCAACTGGGCGGCAAGCAGGCCTTTGCCCGGGTCGCGGCCGACGACGAAAACGCGACCAGCCCCGGCGACGTGCTGCGCGAACTGTTTAACGACTATGGCCCCTGCCTGATTCTGGTTGACGAGTGGGTGGCCTATGCGCGCCAACTGCATGACCAGAGCGACCTGCCGGCGGGCGGCTTCGAGACCCAATTCAGCTTTGCTCAGGTGCTGACCGAGTCGGCCAAGCTGGCGAAAAACTGCCTGCTGGTGATCAGCCTGCCGGCCTCGGATACCCCGGGTCACTCGCATGGCGATGACGTCGAAGTGGGCGGCACCCGCGGGCGCGAGGCGCTGGATCGCCTGCGCAACGTGGTGGGGCGGGTGGAATCATCCTGGCGCCCGGCCAGCGCTGAAGAGGGCTTCGAGATCGTGCGGCGGCGGCTGTTTCAGCCCTTGTCCGACACTACGCAGTTCAAAGACCGCGACGTGGTGGCGCGCGCCTTCGGTGAGTTCTACCGCACCCAGCAGGCGGAGTTTCCGGCGGAGTGCCGTGAATCGGAGTACGAGCAGCGCATCAAGGCTGCTTACCCGATTCACCCCGAAGTCTTTGACCGGCTCTACACCGACTGGAGCACGCTGGTGAAATTCCAGCGTACCCGCGGCGTGCTGCGCCTGATGGCGGCGGTGATTCACAGCCTGTGGGAAAAGGGCGACCGCAATCCGCTGATCCTGCCGGGCTTCGTGGCCATTGACGACCCGCGCGTGCAGTCGGAACTGACGCGCTACCTCTCGGACAACTGGGTTCCGGTGATCGAGAAGGATGTCGATGGACCGAACTCGCTGCCGATGAAGCTGGACAGCGAACTGCCCAATCTGGGCAAGTTCTCGGCCTGCCGTCGGGTGGCCCGGGCGATCTATATGGGTTCGGCCCCCACCACGGCCGCCGCGCACAAGGGTATTGAAGACCGGCGGGTGAAGCTGGGTTGCGTGATGCCCGGCGAATCTCCGGCCGTGTTCGGCGATGCGCTGCGGCGCATGGCCGGTGCGGCAACCTATCTGTATCAGGATGGTCCGCACTACTGGTATTCGACCCAACCCACCGTGACCAAGTTGGCCGAAGACCGCGCCGAGCAGTTCAAACGCGAACCGGACAAGGTAGCGGCCGAACTCGAGCGGCGGCTCAAGAAGGATCTGGCGAGCACGGGCGATTTTCACCGCATTCACCCGATGCCGCAGACCGGCTCGGATGTACCCGACGATCTGGACGCCCGCCTGGTGGTGTTGGGCATTACCCACCCTTACAGCAAGGAAGCCGGCAGCCCGGCTGAACTCGCGGCCAAAGCGATTCTGGAAAACCGGGGCAACACACCACGCATCTACCGCAATACGCTCGTATTTTTGGCAGCGGATAAAACGCGCCTGCACGACTTGGACGAGGCAGCACGAAAAGTTCTGGCCTGGCAGTCGATCCTGGCCGACGAGGCGCACCTCGGTCTGACGACGCATCAGAAAGCACAAGTTACCCAGCAGATGGCGGCCGCCGACAGCGCGGCGACCGCGCGTTTGCCGGAAACCTACCAGTGGCTTTTGGTGCCGGCGCAGAACACGCCGCAAGCGGCGGTGACCTGGGAGGCGCTGCGTCTCTCCGGCACCGACGCCCTGGCGGTGCGCGCCAGCAAGAAGCTGCGTACCGACGAGCTGTATCTCACCAGCTTCGCGCCGACGCGCCTGCGCATGGAACTCGACCGCATACCGCTCTGGCGCGGTCATCATGTCGCCGTGAAGCAACTGGTCGAGGATTTCGCCCGCTATCTCTATCTGCCCCGCCTCAAGGATCCCGCGGTGCTGCTGCACGCGATCAGCGACGGCGTGAATCTGATGGTCTGGCAGGACGCCTTCGGGTTGGCCGACCGCTACGACGAGACGGCCGCCAGGTATCTGGGGCTGCGCGGCGGCACGCTGGTCCATCTCGCCGACGCCCATTCGCCGGCGCTGGTGGTGAAGCCGGATGTGGCGCTCAAACAGATGGATGCCGAGCGCAACGGGTCGGAACCCACTGGAACCGGGGCGGGTCCTGGCGACAATACCGGCGGTGGCACCGAAACGGGCAACGGCGCCGGCGATGGGGTTGGGATTGGTGCCGGCGGAACGCCGGGCACCCCTCCGGCGGCGGCGAAGCCCAAGCGCTTTCACGGTGCCGCAACGCTCGACGCCACTCGCGTTGGCCGCGATGCCAGTAAGATTGCCGACGAGGTGATCGCACACTTGGTCGGCCTGATGGGCGCCACGGTGACGGTGAGCATCGAAATCGAAGCCCAGATACCCGAGGGCGCGCCGGACCATGTGGTGCGCACGGTGACCGAGAACAGCCGGACGCTGAAGTTTACGAGTCAGGGGTTTGAGAAAGAGTAACTATGAGGCATTGGCGCAAGCATCGGCTCCCACGAACGCCGGCAGCGTGGCCAGCACTGGATCGTGGTCGCTGGCCGGTTCCGGCGCGCCCACGCCAGCGTCGCTGTTGCGGTGCGGGATGCGCACGGTCGCCCCGCGCCGCAGCGCCGGGCTGACCAGAATGTGATCCAGCGCCTGGGGTTGATGCCCGTGCCGACGGGTGTAGCACTGCCCGCGCGGCAGATCCTCCAGCAAATTATGAAACGCGTCGCCCTTGAGCGCTTTCAGCGTCTTGGAGCCGGGCACGTCGTTCAGGTCACCCAGCAGCACGATGGCCGCCTGGGGATCGCAGGCCAGCAGATCGGCGGCGAAATGCTGGACGACTTCAGCCTGAACGTGCCGCTGCTTTTTGGCGTAATCCTCTTCACGGCGGTTCAGCGCGCGCATCGATTTGAAGTGACAGACGATCGCGAACAACCGTTGACCCTGGATCGTAAATTCCACCGCCAACGCCTTGCGGCTGGGTGCCCAATGGCAGCGGTCGTCGCCGGCGAACGCCGGATGCGTCGGGGCGATGCGGCCGGGGTTGAGCGTCAGACTGGGACGCCGGCCCGCGCCGATCCGGATGCCGACGCTGTCCGTGGGACCCGCCTGGCCCCGGTCGGGAACCTCCACCCGCGCTGGGTCGAACAACACTCCAACCCGGATATTAGCGCCGGCCATGCCGCCGTCCTGATGGGCCAGCGGCGGAATTTCCCGGAAAGCGTACCGGGGACCGCCGGCGGCGCTCACCGCGTCGCTCAGCGCCTGGAACGCCGCGTCAGCGGGGACCGGACCGTTCGCCAAGGTCGAATTTTCCGCCATGATTTCCTGCACCGCCAGAATGTCCGGCCCGCCCAAATCCCCGGCGACGATCGCGCCCAGGCGCGCCAGTCGCGCCGGTGATGCGTCCGCGCCCAGATTGCGGAGGTTAAAGGTGGCGATGGTCAGCATGACGGATTCCGGAAGTGGTTTTTGCCAAGGTTAGCGTGAAACCCGGACCCTCGTCTGGGTAATTGGGGTGATGGCTCGCCGCGTCTCAATCGTTGTTGGCCTGAAAGCGCAGCCGCGCTCGCACCCGCGCGCCGCCCAGCGCGCCGCGCCCGATCTCCAGGTGGCCGTAATAAACCTCCTCGACCAAATCCCGCACCACCGCCAGCCCGATGCCGTGGCCGGCGACCGTGGGATCGGCGCGCTGGCCGCGGCCGAGGAGCAGCGGCGCTTGTTCGGCCGGAATGCCGGGGCCGTCGTCCTCGACTTCCACGAGCAATTCGGTGCGCCCGTCGCGTTCGACGGGCCAGGCGCGCACCACGACCTGCCGTTCGCACCACTTGCAAGCGTTGTCGGCCAGATTGCCGAGGATTTCCAGCAGGTCGCCCTCATCGCCGTAGAACACGGTGTTCGCCGCGATCTCGCTGGTCAACCGCGGCGCGCGCTCGGCGTAGACCTTGGCCAACGAATCGAGGATCTTTCGCGCGATCGGCGCGACCGGCAGCGGCGCGCTGAGGGCGATGCGTCCGGAAGCGGCGGCCCGCTGCAATTGATAGTCCACCGTGCGGTTCATCCGCTCCAGTTGCTCGCCCAGCGCGTGGCGTAGTTCTTCGGACTTGGAACCACTTTCCAACGCGCCGCGCAACACGGCCAGCGGCGTTTTCAGGCTATGAGCCAGATCGCCCAGGGCGTTACGATAGCGTTCCAAATGGGCGTGACCCTGGCGGAGCAAGGCGTTCAGGTTGGCGGTCAGCAACAGCAGTTCCCGGGGGTAATCGCCGCTCAGTTCGGCCCGCTGGCCGGTTTCGATCTCCTTGATCTCGGCGACCACCCGGCGCAACGGTCGCAGGCTCCAGCGCAGGATCAGTCCTTGCACCGCCAAGAGCACGCCGGTCGCCGCCAGCAGCCAGCCCCACAAGCTGCGCCGAAAGCGCCAGATCTGGTCGCGGAAAGTCCACTGCGCTTCGGCCACCCGAAAGGTATAGAGCTGATAGCGGTTGCGGGTGATTTCCCAGCTCACCGTAAACGCCAGCACGAACAATGGCTCGCCCTCGGAGGATTCCAACGGCGCAAAACGAGTTTCGCCGGGGTTGCGCACCGCTGGAAAAAACGGTAGCGCCTGACCCAGCAGCGAAGGCGAGCGCCATACCAGATTACCTTGGCCGTCCATGACGTCGGCGTACAGACCGGACTCCGGGGTGGAAAAGCGTGCCTCGGGCAGGGTCTGGGGCAGGGTCAGACGGTTGAAGGCATTCAGGTTGGCCGCGCCCAACAGCATGTAAAGCTGGGCTTGCAGGCGGTCCTGCACGGCGGCTTGGGCGCTGTCGCGAAACGCCCGGTCCAGGGTCAGGCCGGTCAGGCCGAGAAAGGCGACCAGCACCACGCTGGCGGCGAGGCGCAGGCGGGCGCCGAGGGAGCGCATCGGCAATTCAGCCGGCGGTCCGTTCCAGGCGGAATCGGTAGCCGCGGCCCCGCAGCGTCTCGATCGGGTTCAAATCGCGGTTGGGATCGAGCTTGCGGCGCAGGCGACCGAGCAGCACTTCCAGCACGTTGCTGTCGCGATCCTCGTCTTCCTGGTACAAATGCTCGGTCAGTTCGGTTTTGGAGACGACTGTACCGGCGTGCAGCATCAGGTATTCCAGCAGCTTGTACTCGTAGGCGGTCAGTTCCACCGGTTGGCCCGCGAGCGTCACTCGCTGCGCCCCGGTGTCCAAGGCGATGGACTCGCAGTGCAACACGGCCTGGGTCCAGCCGCCGGTGCGGCGGATCAGCGCCCGCAGCCGCGCCAGCAGTTCTTCCGTGTAGAACGGTTTGACCAGATAATCATCGGCGCCGGCCTCCAGACCTTCGACCTTGTCCTGCCAGCGACCGCGCGCGGTCAGAATCAGGATCGGAAAGCGCCGGCCCGCCGCCCGCCAGCGGCGGATGACTTCGATCCCCGACAGATCCGGCAGGCCGAGATCCACGACCGCCGCGTCCAGCGGGTATTCCTGGCCGAGATACAGACCGGTGCGGCCATCGGCGGCGGTGTCCACGGCGTAGCCCTGCTCGCGCAGTTGAGCGGTGACCCGCTCCAGCAGCGGGGCTTCGTCCTCAATGATCAGAATGCGCATGACGATCGAATGCCTCTCAATCCCGCACCGCGCCGCTGGCGGAGTCGTAATGCAGGCTGCGCACCCGGCCGTCCGGTTGCAGGACCCGCACCCGATAGCCGGACCGGCCGTCGCGGTCTTCGCCCTGGACGCCCAGCACCCGGCCGCCGGTCGCCTCGCGGGCGGCGTTGGCGGCCCGGTCGGAATCGGCGAACTGGCGGGATGAGGCACGACCGTCGTCGCCCCGCTGGGACCGCCCGGATTGCGCCTGGACGTCGGCGACGGCCAGCAGACTCACCAGCGCCGCGAGCGTCAGGCAAAGAGCTAACCGTGATCTATCGGACATATTCGGAGATTCCGTGTGGATTTGAATGGTCTTAAAGTTTATTGGGTTAAGAATGAATCAAGACTGAATCGAGACTGAATCATAACGCAGAACAGCCGCCGAAACACAAATGAAAGGTGTTCAGTATGGATTCAGTCAAGCGCCTTTAAATTGGAACCGTACGATAAAAAATCCCGCGGAAGAATCACCGGGTTTTGATACAGTTCTCAATACCAGGAGCGAATGCAATGAAGAGACCATGGCAGACCGGGTTGGTTGTGGCGTTGCTGCTGGCGCTGGGGCCGAATTTGGCTTGGGCGCAGCGGTTCGATGCCCGGAGCATCGAAGTCGATGTCGTCAATGATCGGGGCCGGGCCTTTCCGCAGTATCCCGTGCGCCGGGCCGGCGGGCCGATGAGCTATCGGGCGCACCTGGAGGCGGTGCAGGGCCAACGCTACGCGATCCAGATCCGCAACCGCACCAACGAGCGGATCGGGGTGGTGATCGCGGTGGACGGACGCAATATCATTTCCGGCGAGCGCTCCAATCTGGGTCGGGACGAACGGATGTACGTGCTCGGACCGTATCAACAGCAAACGTATGACGGCTGGCGGACCGGTCGCGATCGAGTCAACCGCTTCTATTTCACCGACGCCGGCGACTCCTATGCGGGCGCCTGGGGCGATCATTCCGCGATGGGCGTGATCGCGGTGGTGGCGTTTCGGGAGATCCCCCCGCTGTCCCCGCCACCTCGACAGCCTTGGGCTGAGGGTCGGGATGACCGAGCCGAGGACCGGCGCGGCTTGCAGAGCGCGCCGCCCGCCGCCGCGCGCGGCTTGCAACGCTCGGAGCCGGGCACGGGGTACGGCGAGAGTGAGTGGTCGCCGTCGCAGCGGGTGGAGTTCGTACCGGAGCGGCGGCCGTTCGCCCGCTATTTCCTCAAATACTCGTGGCGCGATACGCTGTGCCGGGAGGGGGTGATCGACTGCGACGACCGGCGCCGTCCGCCCCGCAACCGGTTTTGGGACCGGGACGAGTTCGCCCCGCCGCCGCCATCGTGGCGCGACGAGTGGCGTTAATCCAACCCCTTGCTTCTCGCGCGTGCTGGCGGGTGCGGGAAGCATGCAGGGGCACATGACCGTGCGTCCCTCCTATACAATCAACGGTGGTTACATCAATCGAGCCGTAACAACCCCATGACCGCCGACATTCCTGAAAACTGGCCCGACTATTGGCGCAAGCTGCGCGAAGCGCTTCTGAACCCGCGCGTGGAGAGCGAAGCGCTGGATGCGGCCCTGCGCGAGGCGCGGGCGCGACAACCCCTGCCCGTGCTGTGGCTGATCGGCAAGACTCAGGCCGGGAAAACTTCAATCATCCGCGCCCTGACCGGCAGCGCGACCGCCGAAATCGGCAACGGCTTCCAATCCTGCACCCGCACCGCCCGCTTCTACGACTTTCCGAATGAAGCGCCGGTCGTGCGCTTTCTCGACACTCGCGGCCTGGGCGAGGTGGCCTACGATCCCGCCGACGACATCCATTATTGCGAGTCGCAGGCGCACCTGCTGCTCGGGGTGATGAAAGTCGCCGACATCCGCCAGGACGCGGTGTTCGACGTGCTGCGCGCGGTGCGCCAGCGTCACCCGGAGTGGCCGGTGCTGATCGCCCAAACCGGTCTGCACGAAGTCTATCCGCCCGGCGGCGATCATCCGTGGCCGTATCCCTACGATCGGGAATCGTGGCCGCTTCAGGTGACCGCCGATCTGGGTCGGGCCCTGCGCGCGCAACGCGACCGTCTGGGAGCCTTGCCGGGCGCGACGCCGGTGCGCTGGGTCCCGATCGATCTCACCCTGCCGGAGGATGGCTATAAACCGGTCCATTACGGTCTAGAGGCGCTCTGGACCGCGATTGAGTCCGTCTCGACCCTGGGTTTGCAGGACCGACTGCAAGGCGATACCGGGGTGCGCGACGTCTACGCGCGCGCCGCCCATCCGCACATCGTGGGTTATGCGCTGGCGGCGGCCGGCATCGGCGCGCTGCCGGTGGTGGACTGGGTTGGGGTGCCCGCGGTGCAAGCCAAGCTGCTGCACAGCCTGGCTGCCCTTTACGAGCAGGGTTGGGATGGGCGGCGGGCGTCCGAATTTCTCGGTCTGCTCGGCGCGGGGATCGGCGCCGGTTATCTGGCCCGGATGATGGGCCGGGGTCTGGTCAAGTTCGTTCCCGTTTGGGGCCAAACCCTGGGGGCGGTGTGGGGAGCGACGACCAGCGGCGCGACCACCTACGCGCTGGGCAAGGCGGCCGGTTACTACTTCGCCAGCCGGCGGCAGGGCCTGCCGCTGGACGCGGCGGCGCTGCGCCGCATCTACGCCGAGGCGCTGGCCACCGGCGCGGCGGTTTTGAAAATCACGCCCGAGCAGCGGCGGTAACCGCCCGCCTGACGAGGATACGGTACGCGGGATGAAAGCCCTGTTCGAACACCTCGACCGCTGGCGATTGCTGGCGCTGCTGCTGTGGGCGTTGCCGGTGGCGGCGCTGCTGCTGCTGGGGACGCTGTGGCTGTGGCAGTCCCAGGCGCTGCTGTACTGGGTGCTCGCCATGGCGCTCTGCGGCGGTGCCGGCTACGGCCTGCAAGCCTGGCTGATCCGCCGCGACCGTAAACTGCTGGCCGCCGCGGCGACCGGACCCGATTCCTCCTGGCCGCCGCAGGCGGAAGGCGCGTGGGCGGCGGTCGAGGCGCTGGCCGGCCAGACGGAGCCGGAAGCCTGGCCGCTGAACGACGGCGGCCGCTTGTGGCTGCTGGGCCGCAACGCGCTGGACACCGTCGCCCGCCATTACCATCCGCAAGTGGAACGGCCGTTGCTGGAACTGACCGTGCCGCACACGCTGTTGATCATCGAACGGGCCAGCCGCGATCTGCGCCAGGACATCACCGAGCATCTGCCCTTCAGCCATCGATTGACCATCGGCGACCTGCTGCGCGTCTGGCGCTGGAAGGACTCCACCGAACGATTCGTGAATGTTTATCGGGCCGGGCGACTGGCGATCAGTCCGCTCGAAGCGCTGGTCAGCGAGTTGGGCGGGCTGGTGCGGGGCCGGGCTTACCGCGATGTGGGGGTGGAAATCCAGCGCTGGCTGCTCCGGGAGTACGTCCGCAAGGTCGGCTATTACGCCATCGACCTGTACAGCGGACGGCTGCCGCTCACCGAGGGCGAGCCGACCGCCGCGCCGACCCCGGATTCCCGGCGCGCGCTGGAACAGGCCGGGGAAGCCGCCGCGGCGACCGGGGAGCCGCTGCGGATCGTGGTGCTGGGCCGGGCCAACGCCGGCAAATCGAGCCTGATCAACGCCCTGTTCGGCCGCTTGACCGCCGTGGCCGACGTGCTGCCGGACACCACGGCGGCGTTGACGCCCTATCGGCTGGAGCGCGAAGGCTTGACCGCCGCGCTGATCTTCGACACGCCGGGCTGCGATACCGAGTGGCTGGACGACAAAACCTTGCGGAAGACGGTGCTGGACGCGGATTTGCTGCTGTGGGTCTGCGCCGCGCCGCGCCCCGATCGGCGGCTGGAACGAGAGCGCCTGGACGCCGCGCGCGCCTGGCTGGCCGCCCGCCCGGATCGCCGGCCGCCGCCGCTGGTGGTCGCGGTCAGCCACATCGATCAACTGCGCCCGCCGCGCGAATGGCAGCCGCCTTATGATCTGGTCAACCCGCAAGGCCCGAAGGCCGAGAACATCCGCGCGGCGGTGGCGGCGGTAGCCTCGGACCTGGCGACGCCGGTCGCCAGCGTCATTCCGGTCTGCCTGGCCGAGGGTCGGGCGTACAACGTGGACGATGCGCTGTGGGCGGCGATTCTCGCCCAGCAGGACGAGGCTGGACGGGTGCGGTTACTGCGCTGTCTGGAGGCGCGGAAACGGCTGGAGAACTGGACGCTGCTCGGCCGGCAACTGG
>REEE01000313.1 GCA_007695245.1 Candidatus Competibacteraceae bacterium
ATCCCACCACCGGGCGAGCTTATTCCACGAGCTCAGGGTGCCGGTTCGATGGCGTTGATGAGGTAGCTGCCGCGCCGTTCGCCGGGCGTCATGGTGAATTGCACCGCATCGCCGGCCTTCACCGTCTCCGCCAGCGCCGGGTCCGTGAGTTGGAAGTCCATCACCATGCGCGGCCAGTTCAGCGCCGGAATCGGGTCGTGGTCGATCACCAGTTTGCCCGCCGCCGCGTCCACGCTCTGGACCGTTCCGGTCGCGGCGATGGCTTCGCTGGCGGGCGCGTGGGCCGCGCCGTGATCGTGGGATTTTTCCGTGGCCAGGGCAATGCCGCCGACGCTCAGCAGCGCGGTCAGAACAACGGAAATCAGCCAGGGTTGGTTCATGATGCCTCCAGAATGGTTTGAGTTGACTTCAAGATTCGACAGCGATTGAAGCTTGAGATCGCTGTCGGTTTTCCCGCTCGATCGCCATCCCTTGCCAGAGCAGGTAAATCGCCGGGATCACCACCAGGGTCAGCACGGTGGCGCTGACGATGCCGCCGACCATCGGCGCGGCGATCCGGCGCATGACCTCCGATCCGGCGCCGGTCCCGTACATGATCGGCAACAGACCGGCGATGATGGTGGCGCTGGTCATCATCTTGGGCCGCAGCCGCAGCAGCGCGCCCTCGATCACCGCCTCGCGCAGTTCGGCCATGGTGACGGTCCGCCCCTCCGCTTGCGCGAGTTCTCGCCGGCGGCGCAGCGCCTGATCCAGATAAACCAGCATCACCACGCCGGTTTCCGCCGCCACCCCGGCCAGGGCGATGAACCCGACCCCGACCGCCACCGACAGGTTATAGTCCAGCCCGTACAGCAGCCACACGCCGCCGAGCAGGGCGAACGGCAGGGTGGTCATGATCAGGACCGCCTCGCCCAGCCGGCCAAAGCTCAAGTACAGCAGCAGGAAAATGATCGCCAGCGTCACCGGCGCGACCACTTGCAGCCTGGCCAGCGCCCGACTCAGGTATTCGTACTGGCCGGACCAGCGCAGTGAATAACCCGCCGGTAGTTCGACCTGTTCCGCCACCGCCCGTTGCGCCTCGGCGATGAAGGAGCCGATGTCGCGGCCCTGGATGTCCACATAGGTGATGCCGATCAGCCGGGCGTTCTCGCTCTGCATCATCGCCGGGCCGTCCACGATCTCGACGGCGGCGACCTGACTCAGCGGCACGGCGGCGCCGGTCGGCGTCACGATCGGCAGCGCCCGCAATTGCTCCAGCGAGTCGCGGATCGTCTGCGGGTAGCGCAGATTGACCGGGTAGCGTTCCAGCCCCTCGACCGTCTCGGTGACCTTCATCCCACCGACCGCGATATTGATCACCTCCTGCACGTCGCTGATGTTCAAGCCCAGCCGGGCGGCGGCCCGCCGGTCGATGGTCACGTCCACGTACCGGCCGCCGGCCACCCGCTCGGAAAAGACCGACGCCGCGCCGGGAATGCTCTGGATCACCTGTTCCAGCCGCTCGCCGACCTGTTGGATCGTCAAAAGATCGTCGCCGGCCACCTTGATGCCCAAGGGCGTCTTGATCCCGGTGGCCAGCATGTTGATCCGGTTCTGGATCGGCATGACCCAGGCGTTGCTCAAGCCCGGCAACCGGACGATGCGGTCCAGCTCGGCGATGAGATCGGCGGTGGTCAGTCCCGGCCGCCATTCCGAACGCGGCTTCAGTTGAATCGTGGTTTCGATCATGCTCAGCGGCGCGGGATCGGTCGCGGTTTCGGCCCGTCCGACCTTGCCCGACACCCGCGCCACCTCCGGCACGGCGCGGATCAGCTTGTTGGTCTGTTGCATGATTTCCACCGCCTTGCCGATGGACACGGCGGGAAAGGTGGTCGGCATGTACAGCAGATCGCCCTCGTCCAGTTCGGGCATGAATTCCATCCCCAGCCGTTGCAGCGGCCACCAGGCGGTCAGGGTCAGCAGGATGGCGAGCCCCACGATCGGCCACGGCCGGCGCATGACCAGGGCCAGGACCGGTCGATAACCGGCCATGAGCAGCCGGTTCAGCGGATTATGGTTTTCGGGTTGAATGCGCCCGCGCACCAGCCAGCCCATCAGCACCGGCACCAGAGTGATGGCCAGACCGGCGGAAACCGCCATGGCGTAGGTCTTGGTGTAGGCCAGCGGGGCGAACAACCGCCCTTCCTGCGCTTCCAGGGCGAACACCGGCAGGAAGCTGACCGTGATCACCAGCAGCGAAAAAAACAGCGGCGGCCCGACCTCGGTGGCGGCCTGCTGGACGATGCGCCAGTGCTCGGCGGCATCGCGCGGCGTGCGTTTTTCCAGATGCTTGTGCAGGTTCTCGACCATGACGATGGCGGCGTCGACCATGGTGCCGATGGCGATGGCGATCCCGCCCAACGACAGGATGTTGGCGTTGATGCCCTGCCAGTGCATGATGCCGAAAGCCCCCAGAATGCCGATCGGCAGGCTGATCAGGATGACCAGCGAGGAGCGCAGATGGAACAGAAACAGGGCGCAGACGATGACCACGACCGCGAATTCCACCACCAGCTTGCCGCCGAGATTCCGGACCGCCCGCAGGATCAGATCGGAGCGGTCGTAAGTGGGAATGATCTCCACGCCTTCCGGCAGGCCGCGCCGCAGTTGGTCCAGCCGGGCTTTGACGCCTTCAATCGTGGTCAAGGCATTTTCGCCGGCGCGCATCACGATGATCCCGCCCACGACTTCCCCTTCGCCGTCCAGTTCCGCCGCGCCGCGCCGCATTTCTGGCCCCAGCCGGATATCGGCCACGTCGCCGAGCAGGATCGGGGTGCCCGTGGCGCTGACGCCCAGGGGAACCTGCCGCAAGTCCGCCACGCCTTGCAGATAACCGTGCGAGCGCACCATGTACTCGGCCTCGGCCAGTTCGAGCACCGAACCGCCGACCTCCTGATTGGCGTTCTGAATCGCCATCCGCACTTGCGCGAGCGGCAGGTTGTAGGCGCGCATCCGGTTGGGATCGAGCACGACCTGGTACTGCTTGACCATGCCGCCGACCGTGGCCACCTCGGCGACGCCGGGCAGGGACTGCAATTCAAATTTCAGGAACCAGTCCTGCAAAGAGCGCAGTTGGGCCAAATCGTGGCGGCCGGTGCGGTCTACCAGCGCGTATTCGTAAACCCAACCGACCCCGGTGGCGTCCGGTCCCAGCGCCGGTTGCGCCTGGGGCGGCAGGCGCGGCGCGATCTGACTCAGGTATTCCAGCACCCGCGAGCGCGCCCAGTACAAATCCGTGCCATCGGCGAAGATCACGTAGACGAAGGAATCGCCGAAGCCGGAATAGCCGCGCACCGACACCGCGCCCGGCACCGCCAACAGCGCCGTGGTCAAGGGATAGGTCACTTGGCTTTCCACCACCTGCGGCGCCTGGCCGGGATAGGTGGTCTTGACGATGACTTGCACGTCGGAGAGATCGGGCAGGGCGTCGAGCGGGATATTGCGGGCCGACCACGCGCCCCAGCCGGCCAGCAGCAGGGCCGTGAGTGTGACCAGCAACCGGTTGTGAATCGACCAACGGATGACGGCGGCGATCATGGCCGCGACTCCGAAAACTCGATCGCATCGACCTCATACCGCCCGTCCGCCCCCTCCCGGATGCGGAAGCGCGCTTCGCCATCCACTGTAAGTCCGTCCAGCGATACGCCCTCGGCGACGGGAAAATCCATGGTCATCAGCGGCCAGTTCAGTTCCGGAATCGGCTCGTGGGTCACGTTCAGGGTGCGTGAATCGATGGCAATCTCGTTGATCACCCCCTCGGTCCAGATCTCCGGCTGCGGCGGTGCCATCAAGCGCTGCAAACTGGCGCGGATGCTGCTCTCGGAATCGAGCAGAAATTGCGCCGAAGTGACGACTCGTTCGCCTTCCTCCAGTCCGGAACGGATTTCCATGTGCTCGCCGGATTCCATGCCGATCTCCACCGGCCGCGCCTCGAAGCGGCCTTCGCCGCGGGCGACGATCACCCGCTGTTCGGTTCCAGTGCGGATCAGGGCTTCACGGGGAATGTTGAGGACGCTGGCGCGCGGCGTGGCATGAATCACGACCTCGGCGAACATGTTGAACTTGAGCCGTTCATCGGGATTGGGAAAGCGCAGCCGGGCGCGTAAGGCGCGGGTCTTGGGGTCGACGTCGGGGTAGATATACTCCACCGCTCCTTCCCAGACTTCGCCGGGCGCGTGCGGCAACCGCACCTCGGCCTTTTGCCCCACCGCCAGCCAACCGGCCTGTTGTTCGAAGACCTCGACCTGCACCCAGACGGTGGCGGGATCGGCCAGGGTCATCAGTTCCAATTCCGGGGTGACGTACATGCCCTCGCGAATGTTGAGCGCTGAAATAATCCCGTCCTGGCGGGCATGGACGGCGGTCAACTGCCTGACCCGCCGCTCTCTTTCCAGGCGCTCGATCTGACTTTCGGGCACCCCCAGCGCCAGCAGCCGGTCGCGGGCCGACACCCGCAGCAGCGCGATTTCGCCGCGCAGCGATTGCAGGTATTCCTGCTGGGCGCTGACCAGATCGGGGGCGTAGACCTCCAGCAACAGATCGCCGCGCCGCACCCGCGCGCCCAGGGTGCGGACCTTGAGGTTCTCCACCCAGCCGCTGGCGCGCAGGTGAACGTGGCTCAGAGCCCGCTCGTCGTAGTCGACATAGCCGACGGTCTCGATGCGCCGGGTCAGATCGCCGCGTTCGACGACGGCGGTGCGCACGCCCAGATTGTTGACCACCTCCGGGGCGATGGTGAAACCGGGACCGGCTGGAGCGCCATCGTCGCCATCGGCGTAGACCGGGATGTAATCCATGCCCATGTCGTCCTTGGCCGGGGTATCGGAAAAGATGGTCGGATTCATCGGATGGCGGTATTTGACCGGCTGGCGCTCGGTCGCTGCCGGGGCGGCGGCGGCCGGCGCTTCATGACCGAGATGGGCGAGCCAGGGTTGCAGGCGGGGCGCCAGCAACACGCCGGCACCGAACAGCAGGAGGGCGGCGAGAAGCGCCAGAAAGGTTTTCATGAGATGCAGGCTCCTTGAGGAAATCGCGGACGCGCGGAACGAGCCGCGCGGCTTGACAGCGCGAAGACTTCGAGGAGGGTTATAGGCGCAGGACTCGGGAACGCTGCGGCGGCGGCGGCCCGGTCGTTTCAGCGGTCAGAGCGGGCGGGCGATGAACGCTACCCAGCCAATCCGGCGGGAGGAGGGAGGCGGCGGGCGGTGGCGCGAGCCAGTCCGGATTGCCGGCTGGCGGTCCGCGTGGGTCGCTCGCGTCGTGGTGTCCGAGGGTTTCCAGGCAGGGGCCAGCGTGGCAGGAAAGCGGCGAGGAGTTCTCGGACGGGTCCGCTGTTGCGGATGTTTTCGAGCAACAGTGATGCGTTTCGGCGGACGAAGCCAAGTCGTCGTGAATCCCCATCGCACAGGCGTGGCCGTCGAACGCCAGCAGCACGACCAGCAGCAGCGCGATCGATACGCCGCCGGGTTGTCGGATCAGTTTGCGCCAGGCGATTGGAGTCAAGATCGGTTTCTCTATGATGAAGCCAATGCGTTTCCCATTAAAGTTTAGCCGGTGATGGTGGTTTCGGCCATCAATACCAGCCTTCCAAACCCGGTGCGCGGCGGGTGCCAGCCTATCCAGGGGCGCGACCCCCTCACTTCAACCCGGCGCGGCGGGGAAGAGCAGCGCCTGAATTTTCAAGCCGAGCCACAAAGTGAAAAACATCGCCGCCCCGAAGACCCAGCCTGAAACCGCTCCAGCCATCGTGCCGGACAACAGGGTGCCGATGGTGCAACCCAGCCCGGTCATCGCGCCCCAACCGAGCAGCAGTCCGCCGAGCAAACCCCGTCCGGCGTCCCAACCGGTCGGCCAGCGCGGCTCGAATTGCCGGCTGGCCAGCGCCGCGCTCAACGAGCCCACCACCAGCCCGCCGATCAGCAGGACGTTGGGAGTCAGCCAACTGGCGGCCGGGGCAGTCGCGCATCCGCCGAAGCCGTCCAAGCCTTCGAGCCGGTCGGGAATCCAGCCTTGTGATGCGGCCAGGGCGCGGGCCGCGCCGCCCAGTGCGGCGGTCACGCCCAACGGTTGCAGGCGCAGGATAATAAATGCGCCGATCAGACCCACCGCCAGACCGCCGATCCAGTAGGGCCAGCGTCCGACGAACAGCCCGCGCAGCGCTTCGCTGAAGCGCGCCGGCGGCGGCGTGGGTTCGGCGCGCGGCCAGGTCCGCCACAAACCGGCGGCGAGCAGCCCCAGCATGCCCAGTTGCGCCAGCAGCGAGCCGCCATAGCCCAGCCCGTGCGGCAGCCACCAGACCGGCGCGGTGGCGATGGTCGCGGTGTAGAGCGGGTTCCAGGTGATGAAGCCCAGCACGAAACCGCCCATCGTCCCCAGCAGCGCGAACGGAGCGACCGGCGAGCCTTCGCCCAGGCGATACCAATGGGCGCTGATGCAGGACCCGGAAATCACCATCCCCAGACCGAAAGCGGCGCCCGCCAGCGCCAGCGCCCAACTCACCGGACCGATGTGCGCGTCCGGCGGCAGCCGTCCGGGCATGGGTACCGGCAGCCAACTGCCGAGAATGAGGTGATAGCCGACCGTACCGACCGCGATGGCGAGCGCGATGGCCAACAAACCCCGCGGATCGCCGCGTTCGAAAAAATCGCGGGCGTGACAGAAAAAGCAGAAGCGGGAGCGTTGCAGCACGAAGCCCAGCACGGCGCCGGCCAACAGCGCGAACGCCAGCGCCCGCCCGCCCGGCCGGTCGCTCAAGATCTGGGCGGTTCCCAGCACGCTCAGGATCAACGCCAGGGGTATCCAAAAGTTCTTGAGCGTCTGCATGGAGCGGGTCGATCCAGTGAAAAATAAAAAAAGGCGATCCGCTGGAGTGGATCGCCTTCCGAACAACGCGGGTTCGAGTGCCCTGAATTTTCAGGAGCCCTTACTATTTGGCGGCCCACACGGTGCCGGCCGGGTTTTCGATCGGCAGGCCGACGGTGTTGCCGTACTCGGTCCAGGAGCCGTCGTAGTTCCGCACTTCGTAGCCGAGCAGCTGGGTCAGCGCGAACCAGGTATGGCTGGAACGCTCGCCGATGCGGCAGTAGGTGATGATCGGCGTGCCGCCGTCGACGCCGGCTTCGGCGTAGATCTTCTTAAGTTCCTCCGGCGACTTGAAGGTGCCATCTTCGTTCACGGCCTTGACCCAGGGAACGTTGACCGCGCCGGGGATATGACCGGCGCGCACCGCCAGTTCGATCACGCCCGGCGGCGCGAAGATCTTGCCCTGGAATTCATCCGCCGAGCGGATGTCGATCAGCTTCGCCTCGGATTGGCCTTCAACGACGGCGAGCACGTCCGGCAGTCGGGCGCGCAGCGCGCTGTTGACCTCCGCGACTTTGAAGTCGGTCGGCGCGTATTCCGGTGCCCGGGTGCTCAGCGTGAGGTTTTCGGCTTCCCATTTGGCGCGGCCGCCATCCAGCAGCTTGACGTCATCGACGCCGTAGATGTCGAACACCCATGCGCCCCACGCGGCGAACCAGTTGTTGGTGTCGCCGTACAGGATGACGGTGGTGTCGGGACCGACCCCGGCCTGCGACAGCAGTGCCTCAAAGTTTTCCTGGCTGACGATGTCGCGCCGAACCAGGTCGTTCAGGTCGCGATGCCAGGAAAAATTGACCGCGCCTGGAATATGGCCGCGTTCGTAGAGACCGGGATTGACGCTGACTTCAATGATCCGAATGTTCGGATGGTCAAGATTTTTCGCCAGCCAGTCGGTGGAGACCAGCGGACCTTGCGGGATGTCCGCCGCCGCGAAGGCGACGGAGGTTATCGCCAACAGCAGCAGCGCGCAGGCGCTGCCGTGAAACCATCGTTGCATCGTTCGCATATCGATTACCTCGTTTCGTGATCGGCGGCCGCCGGGTTTATGGGACGCATAGTATAGATAAGGTTGCAAACACATTAAAAAGAATTAAATAACATTTTTATATTCTTTTTAATTATTATATTTGTCTTTTTATATCATCATCTATCTAAAATCCCTATCACCAATCCAACCGATGCCGCTCTTCGGTTTCCCGATGCCGCTCATCATCCTCAGCGTGAAGATAATGACTCGTCGTGCTCAAATTCGCGTGGCCCAGGTTATCGCGGACGTGTCGTAGATCCAGTTGACCGTCCGCCATCCGCGACCCCGCTGTATGCCGCAACCAATGCGCGGAAGCTTGCTCCAGCAGATCCGCCTGGAATCGCCGGTCCGGACCGGCCGCCCGCAGCCGTTCCGCCGTTCGTGAAAAAACCGTCTTGACGATCAGATGAACGGCGGATCGAGTCATGGCCTCCGGCCGGCCGTGAATCGGCAGCAGCAGAGGGGTTTCCTCACCAGTCTGCGGGAGTGATGGCAGGTCGTGCGCTTGACGGTAGCGGGCCAGCTCGGCCATCAATTCCCCGGTTGCGGGCACCAGTCGCGTGCGGTGGCCTTTACCCGTGATCTCCAACCACCAGCGTTCCCCGCCGTCGCTGCCGCTCCGGCGGAAAAACCCGCCCATGGTGTTGCCGGCGACTTCCGAGATGCGCAGCCCACACAAGTAGAGCAGGGAGAACAACCACCGGACGCGGAGATGGTGCGCCCGATCCCGCGGGGTCTCGCGCGGCAGGGATTCAATGGTGAGTTTGACTTCGCTCCAAAGTGTTTCATCGAGATAGCGAGCGATCCGTGGTTTGGCCTTGCGGGCGCGCCGCCGGGAAAGCGCCAGTGGATTGCCGGCCAGATAACCGGCGCCGACCAGCCAGGCAAACAGGGCGTTGAGAATAATAATGGCTTGCCGCCGGCTGGTGGGAGCCAGTGGCCCGGCGAAGGGCCGCCAGCGTGGGTCGGCGCGGGGTACCTTGCGTCGGACCGGCATAATCCAACGTTCGACGGGTTGCGGGTCGGCAAGAAATTCCTGGTAATGCAGCAAGTCTTCGTGAGTGAGGGATGACAGCGGCTTGCCGGCTTGTAATACGGACCAAAGCAGCAACCGTTCGGCTTCCTTGCGGTAGCTCTGAAATGTCGTCGGGGTATCGGCGTAGCGGGCCAGCCAGGCCCGGATCGCTTCGGGGTCGTTGCGGGCGGCGATTTGCGGGTGATTGCCGGTGGCGCGGTTCCCGCCGCTGCTGCCGTCCAGTTCGACGGGCAGAAGGGTCTCCGCGCCAGGATCGAGCAAGGTCGTGGAGGGGTACGGCACTTTGGACAGGTTATGCATGAATTTTAGCTGGGATGCGGGGGCGTGGTGGACAGGAAGCTGAGTACATTGGTGTCCAGGATGACGCGCATCAGTGCTCGCGCGCCCATTGCACCGCCTCGTCGATGAGATCGGTCAGTTCCGTCTCACTCATGCTAGCCGCGGCCGTCTTGGCCTGGTCGACAGCCCGCTCCAACAGGTAGGTGCGCACCGCTTCCTCAATGAAGCGTGACAGGTCGCCTTCGCGGCCACCCCCCTGCGTGGCGATGAACATGCGCACGGACTAATCCACTTCCGGCGATACGGCGATGTTCCAGCGAACGGTATTCATGGCCTTCTCCAGTTTGGTGTTTGCGTACATAGGTGTTTATACACTTTTAGACCGCCCTGGTAATAGTTCGATAAAACCTACGCGTCGCTGGCCGAGTTCGAGCGCGAGCTGATCCGCGAGAGTGGGTTGGCTGTTTCATTGCTCCCCGAACCCCGATGCGCACTTGATCTGTAATCGAGAAATATTCGACATTATGACGGTAATGTCAAAAATTCTTATGATTTCATGTTTTTTTAAATTTTTACGTAAAATGTAATTTACAAGTAATGACGCTGAATTGATGGGCTGGCGTGGGTTCGCGCGCTGGTGGATGAGTTGGCCGTACGTCTTGTTTTGGGAGATTGCCTCGGGTTTGTAAAATTACTTGATGATGATATAAAACCTCACTGAGGTTG
>REEE01000266.1 GCA_007695245.1 Candidatus Competibacteraceae bacterium
CCCGAGGAGCGCCTGCGCGGCTTGGGACCCGAGGAGCGCCTGCGCGGCTTGGGGCCCGAGGAGCGCCTGCGTGGCTTGGGGCCCGAGGAGCTGCGCAAGCTCCAGGACTACTTAAAAAATCTGCATTAAGAGGCGTTTCCGTACGGCCGCTGGCGAGCGGACCGATCGAAAAACCACCCTCACCCCTGCCCCGCGCCCGCCTGACGGCCGAACCAAGAGCGTCCCTTGACGACCGCCACCCCGCGTATCCCGGTGGATACAGGAGTCTTGCCGGTCGCCACGCGCTTGGACCGGCGGGCGCCGCCGGCGCGGTACGTGGCCGGGTTCCGCATCCCGCCGCCGGGGTCCGCGACGTCCTGAACTCACGTCGGCGGTTGGCGCCGGGGCGGTTTCGGGAAGACCTCCTCCAGGGTGTTGGCGGTCGGCAGCCGCAGGCCCCAGGCGCGCAAGGCCGCCTCATCGGCTTCGGCCAGGCGTTGTTGAACCCGCCGGGGCAGCGGACCGAATTGATATTCCAGGAGTTGCTGTAACAGATCGGTTTCGCCTTCGCGCTGACCTTGTTGGTACAGCTTCAGGTAGGGATTTTTACGATTCCTCAACTATCCTCTGATCGACAGTTTCGCCGATGGTCATGCGTTGGTTGATCCGAACCAAATGATGGAGACCATGAAGAATGAACAATAACCGTAAGGGCTCAGGAACTACCGCGGTAAGATGGATCGCCGCCCTGGCTCTGTTGACCTTATCCTTGGAGGGCAGCGTCCGCCGCATGGCCCTGGATCACCAAACCTCATGACCCGATGCAAGAATTGCCTGATTCCCGACACCGTGCCGGGCGTGACGCTGGCGGCGGATGGCGTATGCAACTTCTGCCATCAGGAGGCGGAGCAACGGGAGGTCGTGGTCGCCGCCGAGGAGACGGCCCGCCAAGAGCGGGAAGCCGATCTGGAGCGGACGCTCGCGGACTGCCGGGGACAGGCCGAGTACGACTGCGTCGTGCCCTTGAGCGGCGGCAAGGACAGCATTTACCTCCTCTGTACCGGCTCAAGCAGGACTACGGGCTCAAGGTGCTGGCGTTCACGGTCGATGCCAACCTTCCACCCCTGGCCTGGGACAGCATCCGCCGCGCGCTGACCAAACTCGACATCGACCAAGTCGTCTACCGACCGTCTCATGGGTTCTATCAAAAACTATTTCGCTATCTGCTGCAAAACCAAGAGGCGCGGGGCGCGGTGTACACGCAAACACGCCAATCCCATCCACAGCAACTATCCGATCAATTGGTTGCTGATGTATGCGGACGCGCCCAAAGGCCTTCAGTACACGCACCGGCAACTGATTCTGGCGGCGGCGGCGATTCTGGATCTGTTTCCGGACATCGACGCGGACAGCCGCCTGGCTTGCTGGTTGCCGCCGTTGAATCTGTTTCAGCGGATGATCGATCTGTGCGCCATCGGTTGCGGGGCGCAGACCTATTACGTGGAAAACCCGCGCAGCATCATGGGTGCGCGGGCCGGGCGTATTCGGTGGTTACCATGGCGAGGACCCGGAAAACGCGCGGTTCGATGCCGAGGGGTATCTGGCCAGCGGCGATTATGCGACGCGGGACGCCGAGGGGTTCATCACGCTGACGGGCGCAAGTCGGAAAACGACCCGGGAGTTCAGCATCGAGAACGGGGAACTGACGCCGAATCTGAAGTTGCGCCGCGCGGCGGTCGAAGCGGCGTTCCAGGAACCGGTCGAGCGGCTGTATCGGCTGCTGGAGACCGCGCGCGGCGCGCCGACGCAGTTGGAAGAGGACGGGGGGCAGGTGATGCTCTGTGGTTTGGGAACTGTTTTCTGACCCGACCGGCTTTTGCGCCTCATGGCGGCTACGACTCTGGGATTTTTCAAGCGGATCGTGGAGAACTCAATCTGATGCGTCTCACTCCTCAGCAACGCCAAGCCATACTGACCAGCACCGCCCAGTGTTTCGGCGCGAAGGCGCGCGTTTGGCTGTTTGGCTCGCGGGTCGACGACCGGCGTCGGGGTGGCGATGTGGACCTTTATATCGAACCGGAGCACAGCGACCTCATGGCCGAATTGCGCTGCAAGGCCCAGCTTGAGGAGGCGCTCGACCTGCATGTCGATTTGGTCGTCAAACACCCAGGCCCTGCTCGCCCCATTGAGAAAATCGCCCGAGATCGCGGAGTACGGCTTTGAGCGCCCATCTCGACCTCATCCGAAAACGACTCGAGCATTTGGCGCGCATGGCCGATTATCTGGCCTATTCCCATCGGCAAGTGCAAAAGATGATGCCGATTGTCGACTGGAGCGCCCTGAGCGCCGACCAGCACGAGAGTCTGGCGGCGTTTCGGGTCCGCTTCAGCGAATATCAGGAGCACTTGGGTAAAACCATGCGCGCGATTGCGATTGAGGAGGAAGCCGTTACTGAACCCTTTGGGGCGGTGCTGGCGTTGATGGAGAAACTGGGAGTGCTTGATTCCGTCGAACATTGGAAACTGATTCGGGATCTACGCAATGCCGTCAATCATGAATATGAAGACAACCCGGAGCGTCTTGCGGAGTTTTTCAGCTTGCTCGTCCGGGAAACCCCGACGCTGAACGCGTACCATCAGCGCCTGGTGGTGTTTTGCCAGGAAAATTACCAGGCCCGGACCGGGGCGGCCGGGGATCCTGGAATTGATCATGTGGCTCATTAAACCCAATCCAGCCAATGACGACAGGCGCTCGGTAAAGAATCTGCATCTGGTGGTCAATTGCGAGCGTGGTTTGGACCTGATCAACCGGGGGCTGCCCGGTTGCAGGGAACTGGCTTTGCATGAGGTCGATTGGGATCCGGATGACGCCAGCGACCGACAACGTTTTGTGGAAACTTTTTGCAGGCGGTTGAAGATTGAGTTGGGGCAATCATGACGATGATGACGCTTCATTTAACGCTTGGCCCCGATTTTCCCATGCGCCCGACGGCCAACGGTTTTCTGATCGTGACGCCGTGGCGATATGACGATGGGGATGCGATCGTGGTGTACGGGGATCGCCAGCCTGATGGGCGCTGGTGTGTGCATGACAGTGGCGAGGCGGCGTTACGACTGATGTTTGACAGTATTGACCCGGACACGGCCAGGATTCAGACGTGGCTATTGGAGCAAACCTCCTGGGTACAATGGAACGAGGGATTGAGCCAATTGGAATGTTCTGATGTCACCGAACCCGATTGCCGGGCCGCGGTCTTTCGGGTTGCGCAAGCGGCGGCGCAATTGCAGGCGATGACTGCGCTGCGGCTCTCGCGGGAGGAGTCCCGCTTTAAAAATGAAGTGGTTGCCGTGCTTCAGCAAGTCCAGCGGGAAACTGGCGTAGAGGCCTATTATGACGTTCCTCTGGATAACGAACGGTTGTTCGTGGCGGATTGTTTGTTCGTGGCGGAGCGACCGGTGGCGGTGTTGATTGCCAGCACGACCGAGCGATTGCTGGAGGCGGAACTGGCCTGGTCGCATTTGCGGCGGTTGCGCGATCATACGGTCGTGATTGCGGTGATTGAGGATGTGGCAAGGATTGGCCGCAAACAGGCGGCGCGCGCTCCTTACTTTACGGATAAAACCTATTTCTTCCGCGACTTTGAAGCGACGTTTCACGAGGCTATGCGGGATACGCTGAGTGCGCCGCCTGCCTTGGCGCGGTGAAGTCGTTGTCGGCGCGGAGGATGGAATGACGGTAGGTCGCTCGTCAGATTTTTTATCATCTGTGCGAGTTTTTGTCGGGGCGGCGGACGTTTGGGCTGTTTCCGCAACTGGGAACGGTGCGGCTCGATACTATTCCGGTGGATGTGGTGGCGCGGGCCATCGTGTGGGCCAGCGGTCGGCCGGAACTGGCGGGGCGGGTGCTGCATCTGTGCGCGGGGCCGGAACGGGCGACCCCGTTGATCGAGTTGCGGGAACGGGTGCGGCGGTTGTTCGCGGCGCGCGGGTTGCGGGTTCCGCCCTGTATCAGTCTGCCGCCCCGAGTCTTCAGCGGGATGTTGAAGACAGCGAGCCGGTTCATGGCTGCGGAGACCCGCCGGGCGGTGGCGACGTTGCCGGTGTTTCTGGAGTATCTGGCGTCGGATCAGCGGTTCGAGAACGCGGCGACGCGCGGGTTGCTGGAGGAGGCGGGGATCGTTGTGCCCGGCTGGGCGAGTTATATCGATGCCGTGCTGGGGGCCTATCTGCGCGCTAAAACCGCGGACAACTCCGCGCCTGGCGTTCAGGGCTAAAGTTTTAGAGGCGTTTTTGGGCAGCCTTTGAGTGCCTAAGCCGCTTGCCTTTGCGGCAAACAGACATCAACGACAATTTCGGAGTAGGGGGCGATCAAGCGACCCTGCTCATCTTTGACTACGGTCTGCCACTCGATCAACCTTTCTACATCGCGCCGCACATTTTTATCATCGCGCCGCACGCGCCGCGCCAGTTCCGCGAGGGTCATGGGGCCGCTTTCGCGCAAGATGGCTAATGCTTTCCAGCAACGCGGGGTGAAGATGGATAAGAACTGGCTCATGTCATCGAAACCAATGGCATGGTAGGGTTCGGGCTGTTCACCGCGCTCTAAACTTTCCATCATGCGGGAGGCGCGCTCGAGATGATATTCGGGCGGTTTGCCGATCTTGACATTGAGAATGCGTTCGCTCATTGCCTGAATCCTCTGACATCGACCATGAAATCGGCCATCAACTGTTGTGGGCTGATAAAGCGGTAAGGTTCTTCGTGGTCGCCAAGGTGTTTGTGGTCGCCTTTGCTAGGCTCGTTGTCGTAACCCACGACGCGCTTTCCGTCCACGACATAGACCAGCCGATATTTGTAGGGATGTTCGGATGGGGGTACCGGTTGTGGAACTTGCCAGATGACGATTTCGATCAGTCCAGAGCCAAAGATATCTTTGGTTCGGAAGAGTTCAATAGCTTTCATGAGGGGGTGGCCCGGAATCCGGAATATTGTCTTTCCCGATCATGGCCGGACCTCCCGGTTCCCCTCCTTGGCTAAGGAGGGGTGGGGCGCAGCGCCGGGGTGGTTCGGGATGTCCGCATCTCGGGCGGGACTATATCGTGGAACTGGCAGTTTGAGAATGCGGCGACGCGCCGGTGGTTGGAGGAGGCGGGGATCGCGATGCCCGGTTGGGAGAGCTATATCGATGCGGTGCTGGGGGTGTATCTGGACGTTAAAACCGCGCTCAAAACCGCGTCATGCTATGGTGCGGGTTCTCCTGGTTCAAAGCGTTCGAGTTGAAGGCCATCGACCACGCTGAAGTGTTTGGTATTCGCGGTCAACAAGGTCAGTTGGTGTTCGATCCCGGTGGCGGCAATCAGCGCGTCGCCCAGTTGCAGGCCATGAGAGAGCGCCAACTTTTCCATCAAGAGAATGGCGCGTTCCGTAATGGCAGGGGTGAGAGGTAGCCGCTCGGCTTGCCGCAGGGCGAGGCTTTTTTGTAAAGCCCGTTGCTCGCTACGGTTGCGCATCCCCTGGAGTAGTTCCAAATAAGTGACCGCCGACAGCACGAGTTTGGGGAGCTGGTCCAGGCGTTGCGTGGCTTTGGGATAGCCGCGCAGGTGCCAGATCAGTACATCGGTATCCACCAGCATGGTTCAGTCCGGTTGACGTGAACCGTCACGACGGTAGCGGGGCGCGCGCAAGCGGCGCACGAACGCGGCGACATCGAGGGTCTCGTCGTTATCGCGCCAGATGCCGAACGCCGGATCGTCGGTGGTGAAAAGTTGCTCTGGCTGGACAGGCTCCCCAGCTTCCGTGTCGATGCGCACGGTCACCGTTTGCTCCGGCCGTACTTGAAGTCGTCGCGCCCATTCCGCCGGCAGGTCGCTGGCCTTGAGATGTTCGATGAGTAAAGTGGTCATGGTTTAATCCTTGGGGTGTCCCATGCGCGCCATGATACCGAAAAACATCCCGAGTGAGGTCTGCGGCGATGGAGGTTTTGTCGGAGATCCCGAATGGGTGCTGCATCTGTGCGCGGGGCCGGAACGGGCGACGCGCTTAACCGAGCTGCGGGAACGAGTACGGGGGTTGTTCACGGCGCGCGGGTTGCAGGTTCCGCCCTGCATCAGCCTGCCACCGCGAGTCTTCAGCGGGATATTGCATCTGGCGAGCCGGTTTATGGCCGCGGAGACCCGCCGGGCGGTGGGGACATTGCCGGTCTTTCTGGATTATCTGGGTTCGGAACAGCGGTTTGAGAATGCGGCGACGCGCCGGTGGCTGGAGGAGGCGGGGATCGCCGCGCCCGGTTGGGAAAGCTACATCGATACGGTGCTGGGGGCGTACCTGGATGCCAAGACCGCTGCCCAACCGGCCGCCTCCCGGCGCGCGGCGGTGGTTTAGACCGCGTGTCTTTGCGGTGGGCGGCCCTCAGCGTCGAGTTCGTGCTCCGCCCGCGCTCCCTCGGCGTGGGGTCCGAACCCTTGTGCGGTCTTGCACCTCTTCAGAAATCGAGTTGTTCGAGGGACAGTCCCAGAGCCGCGGCGATCCGGCGGCGGAGGGCTTTACGCGGTCGGACGTCCGGCGCTTCCCATTCGGCCAGGACCGCGGGTGCCACCTGAATTCTGGCGGCTACCGGAGGACGTGCTTCAGGATGCGGCGCGGGATGTCGCGGAAGCCCCGGCCACGCGAAACCCGTAGGGCGGAGGCCTGCGGGGCGATCCGCCATCCTAACGCCTCCGGCGTGACGGCGAAACCGCGTCGTGGGTGGCCTGCGGCCGAAAGGGCGGAACCGATTGGCGCTGCTGGCGCGGTACGTGGCCGGGTTTCGCATCCCGCCGCCGGGGTCGGGCGTCCTGAACGGCCAAAAGCTGGATCTGCTTGAAAGCGGTACAAAACCGCCTCTTGGATCGCCCGTGCCAGGTCAATATAATCCTTCCTGTAAATTTTCCAGTGATCCCCTCATCCGTAACCACAACTTGTGGTGTTGACCTCATCTGAGCCTACTATGGGAAGCGACCACCTCGCTCTATCACTGGAGAATTTACAGGAGGAAAAATCCGGGGAAGCCTTGAGCGCGATCCGCCGCCGCAGGGCTTCGTCGTCGGTTTCCAACAGCCGGCTCGTCTGTTCGAGGAAGGTCTCGAAACGGTAGGCGGAATCCAGCCATTCATCGGCCAGCGTTTCCATGCCGATTTCAGTGACCGACTCCTCCCCCAGTTCCGGCAACACGTTGGCGATGTAGTCGCCAAACACCCGGTTTGGAGAAATGATCAGGATATCCTTCGAGGTCAGGCTGTCCTTGAACCGGTAGAGCAAAAACGCGATGCGGTGCAGGGCGATCGAGGTCTTGCCGGAGCCGGCCACGCCCTGGATGATCAGCACCGGCGCGCGCGCGTCACGGATGATGGCGTTCTGATCGCGCTGGATGGTGGCGACGATGTTTCTCATGCCGTCGTCGGCGGCGCGGCTCAGTTCCTGTTGCAGCACGTCGTCCATGATGTTGACGGCGCTCTCCAGCATGAACTCCATGCGGCCGTCGCGGATGCGGAACTGGCGCTTCAACGTCAGCTCGCCGTGAATCGCCCCCGCCGGGGCTTCGTAGTGCGCCGGGCCGGTTTCATAGTCGTAGAACAGCGTCGCGATCGGCGCGCGCCAGTCGTAAACGAGGTGGCGCCTGGCGTGCTCGTCATGGAAGTGATGGACGCCGACGTAGATGGCTTCGACCGGCGTCGAACCCGTCCGGGCGAAATCGAAACGACCGAAATACGGCGAGCGCGCCAGCTTGAGGAGCCGTTTTTGCTGGGCCAGCACCGCCTCACCGGTCATGACCGACTGCTCGATGGACTGGCGGGCCGAGATTTTCTCGATGTGGTCCATGTCGGCCCGGCTGTCCCATAAGTAATGCTTTTGCGCCTCAATGTCCCGCGCGTAATCGTTCAGCCGGGCTTCGCTGTCTTGCAGCGCGTGTTGGATGCGGGTCTTGACCGTTTCCAGACGCGCTCTTTCTTCCGCTTCCGAGGATTTCATGGGGTCTCCTGGTAGGGTTTGGTCGGGAGCGCCCGACATGCTCTATCGCACCGGCGGGCGGGCGCACGCCGCCAGCAGCGCCGCCAGCGCCGTGCCGAGCGCTAGGCCGCCGCCGATGGCCGCGACGCTCCAGCCGCCGTCGAGCAACAGGCCGACCCCGAGCGGCGCCACCGCCGTGGCGAGCACCATGGCGGCTTGGGTCACCGCCCGGATGGCGCCGAGATGCCGGACGCCATAGCGCTCCGCCCAGAGCGCGCCGCCGGCGGTCACGATCCCGCCGAGCGTCATCCCGGTCAAGCCCAGATAGGCGAATGCCACCCAGGGTGCCGTGGCGGCGGCGAGGATCGTCAGGCCGGCGATCATCGGGAGCAGCGCCAGCGGGAGCGTGCTCCGCGCGCCGAGCCGATCCACCACCAGGCCGGTGACGAGCAGCGCGCCGAGGTGCCCGGCGGCAAATCCGGAGAAGGCGGCGGCGACCTGTTCCAAAGACCACCCGCGCGCTGCGGCCAGGGCCGCTTGATGGAACAGCACGGCGGTCACGACGAAGGGCGTGGCCAGCGCCGCCGGCAGCAGCAGATACAGCCCCGGATCGCGCAGGGCCTCGGCGCGGGTGAAATCGCGGGGGACCGGTCCGGCGGTCGTTGCGGGCGCGCCGCTCGGGGGGCGGTCGGCGTGGCGGGCCAGGCGTCCCAGCAAGGGCAACGCCCCGAACAAGAGCAGCGCCGCGCCGAGCAGCCAGGCACCGCGCCAGCCGACGATGCCGATCAGTACGACGGCTAGGGCCGGCAGGCAAGCTTCGGCGAGCGGCGCGCCGGTCGCGGTCAACGCGATGGCTTTGCCGCGATGCGCGCTGAAGGCGCGGCCGGCCGTGGTGATGGCCAGATGGGTGAGCAGGCCCTGCCCGCCGAAGCGGATCAGCAGAAACCCGAGGCCGAGCAGCGCGGCGTGAGGTGCCAGGCCGATCAGCATGCATCCCAGCGCCAGGATGCCCACGGCGACCGTGACCACGCGGCGCGGTGGCCAGACGTCGGTCCAGACGCCCGCCCGCCACAACAGACCGGCGGCCCCGAGCGTCGCCAGGCTGTAAAGCGTGCCGTAGGCGGTGTGCGACAGAGCGAACGCCGTCCGCAGTTCGGCCCCGAACACGGCGATGAAAAACGTCTGCCCGAAGCCGGATGAGGCCAACGCCAGCAGGCTGAAGGCGATGATCCACCGGCCTTGCCACGGGCTCGGGTCGGCGTTCGTCACGAATGGAACCGGCGCGGATTGGTCCGGGGAATCCCGTCGCCGTCAGGACCCACACCCTGGTACAACGCCGGTAGGCAACGGGTCAGTCCGCGTATTGCGCGTTCGGTGTCGTTCATGCGTCTCCGCAGCGCCAAGCGCCAGCTACTCTGGATGGGTTGCGTCCCGCTTCGTGAATGCGCGACGATCCGGTCCATCGGGTTGGCGGCGGCCTCCCGACAGTTGTTCCAGACCTCCGCTGGACTCGGGGGCTGACGGTCGGGGAAGGGCCGGAGGTTACCCCATACGGGCAGAACACGCAAAAGTCACCCGGCTCGGGCATGAGGACCGCATAGCAACTTGCGCGTTCACAAAACCCCCTCGGGGTGGGTATGCCGCCTGACCATTTCGCGACTGTCCGAGGAGGCCCACGATAGAATGGGATCCACTGGGTTCCCGCGCTCGGACCCGGTGCCGCGTTTGCCCTGACGGTCTCGTCGCGCAATCGCCCGAGAGGTTCTCATTAAAGACGAGGTTTCTATGAAAAACCCTAGCTTATGGGTAACCCGCCATCCCCTGCCGCGCTGGCTGATCTGGATCGGGTTTGCCGCGCTGTTTTATCAGGCGGGCGAAACCTTCACAATCTGGCTCCTGGAACCTG
>REEE01000321.1 GCA_007695245.1 Candidatus Competibacteraceae bacterium
GCGGCTCCACGCACGGCAAGAGCTACTTCGACATCGTGATGGTGGGCATCGTCGGCGCGCTGCTGGCGCTGGTGGCGGTGATCGTTCTGGGCACGATGTTCGGGTCGTTTTAGCCGCGCCCCGCGTCGAGGTCCCGTCTCCGCACCGAGCGGCGGGGACGGTCATGATCGATCCTTGGAGGACGCGCGCCGCGTCCCTCACCGTGCTGAAGATCTATCCCTACTGGCGCCAGATCGGCTTCGCGGAGCGCAATCTGTTCCCCACCGCGGACCGAGCGGCTGGGCGCCCGAGCCTCTGGAAGACGTGTTTCTCGATGAGATTCATGACTTGGAGGAGAGTACGAAGATGCGGTACATCAGCAGCGCCGAACGCATCGGTATGAAGGATGGAGAACAACAAATAATACGCCGGCTACTGCGGCGGACGGTTTCGATCTGGCGTTGTAGTTTCGCGGCCAGTTGGCCGAGCGGTTCGCGAACTTGCGCTTCCTCGGCTTCGATCCACTCTTGGAGTTGGTGGGGGGCGGGCGCAATGTGAAAGAACGCTCTACAATTCGGGGACCGATTGCCAACACCCGCACTGGAAGAGCAACAATGGACGGCCTGCAAAAAATCAGCGGCTGCGACCGCCCCGACCGCCCCGACCGCGTCGCCGACGTGGTCTTCGTCCACGGTCTCGACGGCGATGCCCGCACCACCTGGCATCCCAAGGAACGTCCGGACGCCTTCTGGCCCGCCTGGCTGGGGGAAGACGTGCCGGCGGTCGGCGTCTGGTCCCTGGGTTACGCGGTCAGCGCCTCGGCCTGGAAAGGGCACGCCATGCCCTTGACCGACCGGGCGACTAACATCCTGGACCTGCTCGAACTTGATGGCATTGGTCGCCGCCCGGTCGTGTTCATTTGTCATAGCTTGGGCGGGCTGTTGGTCAAGCAGTTGTTGCGCCACGCCGGCGACTTCGGCCATCCCGCCTGGAAAACGATCGCCACCCAAACGAAAGCCATCGTCTTTCTCTCCACCCCGCATTCCGGCACGGACCTGGCCAGTTGGGTCCAGTACGTCGGCACCCTGTTGCGCACCACAGTCAGCGTCGAAGAACTGGAAGCGCACCACCCGCGTTTGCGCGAACTGAACACCTGGTATCGCGGCCAGGTGGCGAGCTTGGGCATCAAGACCGTGGTGTACTGCGAGAAACGCCCCGTCGCCGGCATCCTGGTGGTCAACGAAACCACCGCCGATCCGGGGATCGTCGGGGTGGTGCCCATCCCGGTGGATGAAGACCACGTCTCCATCTGCAAGCCCGCGTCGAAGGACAGCCAGATTTACCGCCGGGTGAAGCGGCTGATCGAAGAGGTCGTCGCGGCTTTACAACCAACGTCGGGTAGCTCCTCCGGTTTGGACCTCGGCAAGGTCAAGCACAATCTTTGCCGGCGGCTGGGCGCGGACTGGCAACGTCTGGCGGATTACCTCGAGATTCCCGCCGAAGACCGCGCCCGCTTCGACCGAGGCTGGGAACCGCAGCGGGTGTGGGAATGGCTGGAAGCCCGTGGAAAACTGGCCCGGCTGGCCGAAGGATTGCGCTACATCGGCCGGGATGACCTCGCGGACCTGTTAGACCGCCCTCGGTAGGCCCGTCGGACGCCGGCGCCGATGCCGGCGGGCCTGCCTTCAGGCGCTATTACGCGGCGTGCGTCAAGCGCTGGTCGGAACCGCGCTATGCCTTGGACAAACGCTTCGTCCACCTGACCCTGCTGCTCGACCAGGGCGAAGAGGCGCAAGGTCCGCGCTGGACGCCGCAGGCGCGCACGTTCCAGGATTTGCGCGAGGTGCTGGCGGAAGCGCCCGACCCGGCGCTGGTGCTGCTCGGACCGCCGGGTTCCGGCAAGAGCACGTTGCTGCGGCATTTCGAGCTGGACAACGCCCGAACCGTGCTCGCCGCTGGCGCGGACGACCATCCGGCGCATGGCCCCGTGACCTTTTTCATCGCGCTGAACGGCTACGGCACGCGCGGCGCTGACCCCCCGCCGCGCCCGCACGACTGGCTGCGCGAGCGGTGGGCGGCCGAAAACCCCGACTGGCCGCCGCTGGACGCGCTGCTGCGGCAACGGCGCGTCACCCTGCTGCTGGACGCCCTCAACGAGATGCCCCAGGCCGGCCCGGAACCCCTGCGGTGCTGGAAAGCCTTCCTGGCCGACCTGACCCAGCGTTACCCCGGCAACCGGACGATCTTCTCCTGCCGCAGCCTGGACTACAGCGCCACGCTGTCGGCCAAGGACCTGCCGGTGCCGCAGGTGCGCATCGAAGCGCTGTCCGACGATCAAATCCAGGAATTTCTGGCGCTCTACTGCCCCGACCACCACGTCGCGCTCTGGGGCAATCTGGCCGGCTCGCCGCAATTGGAGGTGCTGCGCTCGCCCTACTTTCTCAAGCTGCTGGTCGCCCAGACCACCGCCGGCGAAATCCCCGAAGGCCGCCCCGCCCTGTTCGGCGGCTTCGCCCGGCAAGCCCTGCAACGCGAGATCGAAGCCGATCACCCGCTGTTTCAGCCGGGCGCGCTGCTCGGCGAGCGCGACCGCATACGGTTCGGCCAACCCCGACCCTGGAAGACGCCTCACGAGCTGCCCCGGCAAGGCCTCCTGTTCGACAAGCTGAGTCACCTGGCCTTTCAGATGCAAGCCCGCCGCCAGCCGGGCGAAGCCTCCCAAGTCCGCATCGCTTACCGGGACGCTCTCGACCTGCTCGCGCCCGACCGCGCCGAGGACGTGCTGAAAGCCGGCGAAGCCCTCGGCGTGCTGGAAGAAGACTTGGGCCGGGACGAAGTGCTCTACGTCCATCAACTCCTCCAGGAATACTTCGCCGCCCGCTGGCTGGCCGCTCAGCCCGAGCCGAGGTGGGTTCAGGTCGAATGGCGCGTCGACCGGGTCTCCCCCAATTTACAGGACACCCTCGCCGGTCTGGCCGATTCCGACCCCTTGCCGCCGCCGCCCGGCACCGGCTGGGAAGAAACCGCCGTGCTGGCGGCGGCGCTGGCCGACCGGCCCGACGCCTTCGTGACCGATCTGATGACCGCCAACCTGGCGTTGGCCGGGCGCTGCGCGGCGCAACCGGACGTAGCGGTTACCGAAGGCGTGAAGAATTCCATCCGCCAAGCCTTGCTCCAGCGCACCCGGGACCCCGATGCCGACCTGCGCTCGCGCATCGCGGCGGGTCTGGCCCTGGGTGAACTGGGCGATCCGCGCTTGCAACGATGCCAGGGACCGCACGGCGAGTATCTCTTACCACCCCTGATCGCCATACCGGGCGGCACCTACGCCATCGGCAGCGACGAGGGTCTATACGACGATGAAGCGCCCGTTCATCCCGTGGATCTCCAGCCGTTCCAGCTCGGCCAGTTCCCGGTGACCCACGCCGAGTACGCCCTGTTCCTGAAAGCGGGCGGCTACGAGGACGAGCGCTGGTGGGGCACCGATGCCGCCCGCGCCTGGCGGTGTGGGGAAAGCACGGCGGAAGGCGCCAAGCAGCAGTGGCGCGAGAATCGCCAGTATTTTCAAGAGAATTTCGACAATATCCGCAACCTCCATCGGCAGGGGCGCATCACGTCCAAGCAAGCCGACGACTGGGAGGAAATCGCCCGCATGGACGACGACGAGTTCGAAGCGCTGCTGGAGCGATGGTATCCCCCCGGACGGCAAACCCAACCGGCTTCCTGGAACGACGAGGCGTTCGACAACCCGGCCCAGCCGGTAGTTGGAATTAGCTGGTTCGAGGCCCTCGCCTACTGCGCCTGGCTGAGCGCGCAAACCGGCCAACCGTTCCGCCTGCCGACCGAAGCGGAATGGGAAGCCGCCGCGCGGAGACGAACGGGACGGCGCTACGCCTACGGCGACGAGTTCTACGCGAGCCGTTGCAACGCCTTCGAGAGCCACATTCGCCGCACCACGCCCGTCGGGGTCTTTCCCGGCGGCGAGACCCCGGAAGGGTTGATCGATCTGACGGGCAACACCTGGGACTGGACCGGCAGCCTTTACCAACCCTATCCCTACGTCCCCGCCGACGGTCGGGAAGATCTGGCGGGCGTCGCCCGCCGGGTGGTGCGCGGCGGCGCCTGGTGCGACAACCAGGCCGACGCGCGCACCGCCGTCCGCGTCGACAACGCGCCCGACCTCCGCAGCAGCCTCATCGGTTTTCGGCTGGCGCGGGCGTCCCTCATCTGAGACACTGAACACTGATTGCCGCGTAGCGGCAAAAGCGCGCTGCGCGCGATTTTTATTGCGGTCGGTGGCGGCGTCGTTATGACGTTTTCACCAGGTAATAGCGGCGTTGCGGGTCGCGCGGGCCAGAGCCGATTTCCTTGACCAAGCCGCGCTCGATGAGGGCCACCAGGCGCGTGCGGGTGGCGCGAGACGTGCGGCCAATGTGGCGGGCAATTTCGGACGTGGCATGTCCGGCATCATCCGCCAGCTTGTCGAGGATGGCCCGATCGAGCGCATCGACTTTCGGCACGGCAACTTGGCCGCGACGCAGGGTGACCCGGAAGCGCAGGCCGACTTCCTCCAGCTCCGGCGCGGCCAGCCCGGCTTCAAGACAGGCGGCCGTCATGCGCTGGATGCCGCTGCCCCACTGCTCGATGAGCCCCAGCTCGTGGAACACGCGGCCGATGACGCGGTTGCGCAAGCGGGATATGCCTTGCCGCAAGTCGTCGACGACGAGGCCGAAGGGCAGCAGGCCGGGGCTTTCGACCGTCAGGCGGTCGTCGTAGAGCGCGACCCGAACGGGTGCGCCGCGCTGGGCGTAATCGCCGTGCACCACGGCATTGATGACGGCTTCGCGCACGGCCACCGGCGGCAGCGTCCAGCGATCCGTGCGCCGCACCGCGCCGATTTCGGCGCCGCGCTGCATGTGTTTTTGGATGAACGCGATGGCGGCCTCGATGGCGGCCACCGGGTGCTGGGTCAGCTCGACGTGGTCGAGAATGCGCGCCTTGTCGTTGCCGGCGAAGCGGCCTGCCTGAATCCAGGCATCGGGAAAATGCGTCAGGCGATCCCGGCCAAACAGCAGCAGCCCACCCACGGTCGGCACGAGGCGGCCCTGGTGCCGGGCGAGCAGGCGCAAGGTGACCAGATCGCCGCGCTCGAGCGAACGCACGGCGGCAAACGACTCGGAAGCGGCTCGGAAGTCGATGGCTTCCGAGTCGAGTTCGGGCAAAGGCTGTTCGTCGAAACTTTGGCCCAGGGCGTAGCGACGCATCTCGGCGATGAGCGCGGCATCGGCGCGGCGATTGGTAGAACCGACGCGCACGTAGACGCCGTTTTCGGCGCCTTCGCGGATCAGGTGGTGCGGTCGGTTCGGGCTGGGAAACACGGTGACGGCAAGCACCTGGGTGCGCCGCCAGGGCAGGATTTCGATCTCCGGGACCAGCTTCGGCGCAATCGAATCGACGATCAGGCTGGCGAGCCGCTCTTCGAGCGCCAGAGGATCGGCCACGCCGCAGACCGCGCGATCGGCATCCTCGACGCCGACGAGAATCTTGCCGCCCGCGGTGTTGGCAAATGCGACCAGCGTGCGCAGCACCCCCTGCGGCGAATCGAGGCCGCGTTTGAATTCCAGCGTCTTGTCTTCGGCACGGCGTAGCAGGTCCTTGAGGTTCATGGCTACGAAATGTACTCTGAAGTCGACGACGGAAACAAGCTTCCGAGAGGGATGCCGCAATCGCGCGGAGCCTCCGCGCGCTTTCGCCGCTACGCGGCGATCAGTGATCAGTGTCTCAGATGGGGGACGCCCGCGCCCGCCGAAAACCGAGGCTGCTGCCGCGGTTGACGGGCGCGAAGCCGTAGCGGAAGGCGGCGCGCGCGTAGGGCTGGTTGCCGTTCCAGGAGCCGCCGCGCACCACCCGGCGGGCGTCGCCCGCCGGGGCGACATTCCGGGGTTGCTCGTATTCGTTCAGACACCATTCCCAGACGTTGCCGCTCATATCCAGGGCGCCCACCGGCGATGCCCCTTGCGGATACATCCCCACCGCCGTGCTTCGGCTCAGATCGCTCTCGTAAGTGTTGGCGCATCGTCCATCCCAGTCCGGCCCCCAGGGATATTCGTTCGCCGGGTCGCCGCCGGTCGCCGCTTGCTGCCATTCCCACTCGGTGGGTAAGCGCACCTCGTAGCCCAGCCTGGCGCTTAGCCAGCGGCAAAAAGGCACGGCCTCCAACCAGGCAAGATTCTCCGCTGGATGGTTGTCGTACCGCTGCAACTGCCGGCCCGGTTTTTCGGGTGGATGGTCCAACCTAAGTCCCCGCCACCACTCCGGGTTGTGATAGCCGTCGTCTGCGTCCAAGAAAGCGTGGTATTGGCGGTAGGTCACCGGATATTTGGCGATGTGGAAAGGCTCGACCGTGAAGGCGCCGGCATTCTCTTCCAGCGTCACCGCGCCGCCAGGCACCGCGCACCAAACGAGGTCCGGCAGCCCGTCGGCGCGCAGTCCCACGCCGGGACGGGGATCGCCCAGCAACGACAGGCGCACGCCGATGATGGCCCGCTCCTCGTGGGTCGTGGCCGGATCGTCCAGCGCGGCCCGCATCGGATCGCGGTCGAGGGGGCCGAGGAAGTCTCGTTCCAGTGGGGTGAAATCCTTGGGCTCCAGCTTCAGGTGCTCCCGCATGGCGACCACCTCCACCACCCGTTCGTCGGGCCAGCGGTGTTCGGCCTGGCGGTCGTGGTCGTGCCAGTACGCGGCCAGTTGGGTGATTTGCCGGCGCAGCCGGTGATCGTCGGCCGTGTCCTGAATCCATTGTTTCAGCCGGGGCCAAGTACGAAACAGAGCCTCGTGCGCCACGTCCACCACCGGCAAGCCGTCCTCGCCCGGTTCCCGCACCAGCAGGCGGGCATCCACGAAGCGGTCGATCAACTCGCTGGCGGCGGATGAAACCGCTATCGTGGACAGCAGCGCCCGTTGCCGGGTCGCCACGCCGCGCTCGTCCACCTGCACCAATTCCCGGAACACCTTCGCCAGTTCCGCTTGCACGCCGCTGTCGAGACGTTGAAAGGTGCTCTCGGCCCGCTGGCTGATGGCGTGCTGGACCCCGCCGAACCGCTGGTAGGCTTGGTGCGTCAGCCGGCCGTCCCCGGCGCGGGATTCATAAAGCTCGTGCAGGGCAAAGGCCAGCAACGCCAGGGCGCCGGAACCGGTGCCCGTTTCCTCCAAGATGCGCTCCACCAACCCTTCCTCGAATTCCAGCCCCGCCCTGGCCGCCGGTCCGGTCATCATCTCGTAGAGCGCGCCGGGTCCCGGCGGTCCCAGGAAATAGGCGTTGGCGCTCAGCAGCCGGTCGAGTCCGGGATACTCCAGGCAGCGGTGAAGAAAATCGGCGCGCATCGCCACCACGACGCGCACCCGTGGCGACCGGACGGTCGTGGTCAGCAACTGGACGAACGGTTGGCGCAGCGCTTCCCGGGTCAGCGTGAACAGCTCCTCGAACTGATCCACGAACAGCAGCAGTTCCGCGTGGGCGGGACGGTCGGCGAGTACCTGCTCCGCCAGTTCGATGAGGCCGTAGCCTTGCTCGGCGCGCAAGGTTTTGAGAATCTCCGGTCCGCGCCAGCCCTGTGACTGTAGCAAAGGTTCCAACCGGGCAGTCAGGATGGGATAGGGATCGCCCTCGGCGCCGCCCGGCGTGAACTCCAGCCACGGCCAATCCTGGCTACCCGCGATGGCGTTGGCTTGCAACCGGGGAATCAGGCCCGCCGCCACCAGCGACGATTTCCCCGAGCCCGAAGCGCCCAGCACCGCAATGAAGCGATGCGTGGGATCGGCCAGCTTGCGGAGCAGACCCTTGATCTCCCGGTGGCGGCCAAAGAAGATCGGCGCATCCTCGGGATTGAAGCGCCGCAGGCCCGGAAACGGGGAACGCGGCCAAGTCAAAGCGGCCGCCTGGGAAACGGCGCTTGGGGTGATTTCCAGCAGCGGAATCAGGTCGTCGCGATCCACGGCGGCCAGCGCCTCGGTCAATTCGCCGATCCGCTCTTGTTCCTTGAGCCAGGCCACGACGCCGTCGCATTCCCGGCCCGGCGCGAAACCTTTGCAACGCTCGCGGGGAATGTCGAAATACAGCGCCAAATCCGGCCAGTCCTCGCCCAGCCGCTTGCGCAATTGCAGGATGGTTTTTCCGGCGAGAGCCTGCATGGTCCATTCCTTATGGCGTTTGGCTCAACAGTTGATTCAAGAGCTCGACCAAGTCCGGTCGGTCAATTCCGGCCAGCCCTTCCGGTAATCGGTCCATCTGGTCGCGCTCTTTCAGCCAGACCAGAATGTCGTGGCATTCCCGGCCGGGCGCGAAGCTCCGCCGACGATCCGGGGGAATGTCGAAATAAACCGCCAAGTTCGCCCAGTCCTCGCCCAGCCGCTGACACAGCGTGATTTGAACCGGGCCGGGCAGCGATTTCGGGGGCGTCGGGTTGGCCGCGACAACGACGGTCCGTTCCGCCTTTCCAACAACTGGAGGAGTTGGAGGCGATGGGGGAGCCGTCATCTGTCGCGCGGCCCAGTCGGCGGCGCGGGCGTACAGGGCGTTGCGCTCGCCCGGACTCATCCGATCGAGCGGTTGGTCCGGGCCGTTGACGCCGATGGTGTCGGCCAGGTTGACGGTGCGGGATCGGCCGTCGATCTCGACGGGAATCGCCAAGGCGGCCTTGGCGACGGTGCTGGCGTGGAGGATGCCCAGCTTCAGCGCGCCGCGTTCGGCCTGGCGCAGCAGGAAGGGCAGCTCGTGTCGGGTGATGTAGTCGGAGGTCAGGAAATGGCTGCTGACCAGCAGGATGCCGACCTTCGATTCGGCCAGCGCCCGCTGGATTTCGGGATGGAACCGATCGCCGATGTCGATGAATTTCTGATCGAACCAGACCCGGTCCCGGATGGCGGCCACCGCTTCCAGCGCCGGGACCAGTTCATCGCGGTAGGATTTGTCCTTGTGGCTGAAACTGATGAAGATGTTGGGGTCCATGATGGCGGGCGTTCCGAGCGGTTGCGCGAGGGCCGTTTGGCCTCAAGCATAGCAAGGAACGTCCGGCGCGACCGCCAAGATGTTCGGGCGACCGATCGGACGCCCTTCCCTGCCCGTCCACCCTGGCCTCGGCCGACGGCTTGGCCCGGCGGTTGTGGGAAACCGGCGAAGATCTGGTGGTGCTGGCCGACGACCGGCCCCAGTGGCGGCCGGATCACTACGAACGTCAGTTATGGGGCTGTGACCTCACGCTGACGTTTCCGGCGGTCAAACTGCTGGACGATCAGGGACGGCTGGCGGAACTGGAAGCGGACCCGAATCCCTTTGCCCTGGCGACGGCGGCCCATCTGCTGGCGCGGGCGACCCGGAAAGATTCCCAAGGTCGGCTGGCCGGCAAGCTGACCCTGACCCGGCGGCTTTACCAGCGGGGCTGGACCAAACCAGAGGTGCTCGATTTATACGAGTTCATCGACTGGCTGCTGACCCTGCCCGAGGCTTTGGAAGACGCATTTCTCGATGAGATTCATGAGTTGGAGGCGAGTACGAACATGCGTTACATCACCAGCGCCGAGCGGATCGGCATGAGACGCGGGCACGAACAAGGTATGCAACAAGGCATGGCCCTGACGCTACACCGTCTACTGCGGCGGCGTTTCGGCGAGCCGCCCGCTTGGGTCGAAGCCAAGTTGCGGGAAGGAACCCCACCCCAATTGGAACAATGGGCCGACCAACTGCTGGACGCCGAGACCCTGGAAGCGGTGTTCAAGGAATAAGTTCCGCCAGCGCGCGGCGGACGGTTTCGATCTGGCGGTGCAGTTGCGCGGCCAGTTGGCCGAGCGGGTCGCGGCCC
>REEE01000206.1 GCA_007695245.1 Candidatus Competibacteraceae bacterium
GGTAGTGCTCCAGACCTGGATATCGAGCCGATTTAAACCCAAACAATCAATGGCTTATGATAATCCATATCCACGTCAAAAACACTACCCATCAGTTCTGCAGCGCCCAGCCGTCCAGCCGTCGAATCCTCTCCCGCAACCATCAAAATGCCAGGCGTTGAACGTCCCGTGCATGATGCAATACCCGAACGATGGTTATTCCTGGTTCACCCACAAGGTAGAACAAAATATAAGGCGTTGCAGTCGGCCAACTGCGCAAACCCTCCGCGAGTTCAGGTCTCGCCTTACCCATCAACGGCTGATGCAATAATCCATTCGCTTCATACTCAATAGCATCCAGCACCCGATCAGCCGCTGCTGGATTTTCCTCTGCAATAAACAGCCATGCTTCGAGCAGATCAGTTTGCGCGCTTTGGGTAAAATGGACCCGCGCCATCAGACCCCCGTCGCCTTGGACGACAAAACCGCCCGACCTTGCGCCTTGATCGCTGACAGATCGGCCATGCCGACCCGTCCAGATCGAACATCGGCCATCCCCTGTGCGATATCCGTCTTCAGTGTGGCGAGACTGGCCGCCTGTACGGCTTGGTAAGCTTCAAACAGGCGCAATGCTTCACGAATCACCTCACTAGCGGAACCATATAAACCTGACGCCACATGTTCGCGCACCCTCTGCTCCAGTTCGGCAGGCAAAGATACATTAAGAGACATGATGACCTCCTGTGAATGTCAAACTTTGCCAGTCTATGCCATGCTTGCTGGAAAGTCACTGGAATTGCGCGAGATGCTCCGGCCTTATGATCTTTCAAACTCCCGGCGGATACCGCCCCGGCGCGATGATCCCGGATCCAACGTCAGCGGGATCAGCGCCAGGATCGCGGCTATCGACCGCGGTTACCCCAACATCCTGATGCCATGGTAACGCATTGGTTGTTCGACACTGAAGGGGACGCCATACCCTGTTGCCCATTGCCCATTGCCCATTGAACCCCAGACCCTGGTCGGCGCCTGGCGACGGTTCGGGATCTTCGGACCCGTTGATGCAGTTTGATCGTCTGCCCGCCACCCCTCACACGGTTAAATACTGGCGCACCAGCCCATCGTTCAAGTCCGCCATCGCACCCGTCGCCACCGCCCGGCCCTTGTCGAGGATGCAGAACCGGTCGGCGGTCCGGCGGGCGAAGCCGAGCTTCTGTTCGACCAGCAGCACCGTCATGCCCTGGTCTCGATTCAGCCGGCGGATCACCTCGCCGATCTCGTGGACGATGTTGGGCTGAATCCCCTCGGTCGGCTCGTCGAGAATCAGCAGCTTCGGTTGCAGCACCAGCGCCCGGCCGATGGCGAGCTGCTGCTGCTGGCCGCCGGACAGATCGCCACCGCGCCGCTTGAGCATGGTTTTCAGCACCGGAAACATGTCATAAATGAATTCCGGCACCCGTTTCAGCCGATCCCGGCGAATCGGCAGACCGATGCGTAAATTCTCTTCCACCGTGAGCAACGGAAAAATCTGCCGGCCCTGCGGGACGTAGCCGATGCCCAGCGGGGCGCGGCGTTCCGCCGGGCGGTGACTCAGATCCTCACCGTTGAAGCGGATGGCGCCGGAACGGATCGGGATCAGGCCCATGATGGCTTTAAGCAGGGTGGTCTTGCCGACCCCATTGCGTCCCATCAGACAGACCAGCGCGCCATCCGGCACCTCTAAAGCGATGTCCCACAGGGTCTGGCTCTGGCCGTAGAACTGATTCAAACCTTCAATGGCGAGCATCTTCGCCTCCCAGATAGACCTCGATCACCTTGGGATGAGCCTGCAACTCCTCAAGACGGCCCTCGGCCAGCACCCGCCCCTGATGGAGCACGGTGACCCGATCGGCGATGGAGCGGACGAAGCCCATGTCGTGCTCGACCACCACCACCGAATGACTGCCGGCCAGCGATTTGAGCAGCTCGGCGGTACGCTCCATCTCCGCCGGCGTCATGCCGGCCACCGGTTCGTCCACCAGGAGCAACCGCGGCTCCTGCATCAGCAACATGCCGATTTCCAGCCACTGTTTCTGGCCGTGCGCCAGCACCCCGGCCGGCCGTTGCGCCTGCTCGCTCAACCCGACCCGTTCCAGCACGGCGGCGATGCGGTCGCGTTCCTCGCCGGTCAGCCGGGTGGACAGCAGTCCGCGCAGCCGCCGGGCACCCGACATCGCCAGCTCCAGATTCTCCAGCGCCGTGAGCGGTTCGATCACGGTCGGTTTCTGGAACTTGCGGCCGATGCCGATCCGCGCGATGGCCGGTTCGTCCAGCTTGAGCAGGTCGATGGTCTGACCGAAGAACACCCGGCCGGTATCGGGCTTGGTCTTGCCGGTGATGATGTCCATCATCGTGGTCTTGCCGGCGCCGTTGGGACCGATGATGCAACGCAGTTCGCCGTCGCCGATGTACAGCGATAGATTATCAATGGCCTTGAAGCCGTCGAAGCTGACCGACACTTCTTCCAGATACAGCAGAATGCCGTGGGTGGCATCGACCGGCCCGGCCGGCGCGTGCATGCCGGCGGCGTCGAGTTCCGAAATCAATTCGCTCATGACGCGGACTCCCGGCGGCGGCGCAACAGCCCGATCAGACCGTAAGGCAGGAGCAGGGTGACCGCGACGAACAGCCCGCCCAAGGCGAACAGCCACACCTCCGGCAAGGCGGTGGTCAGCCAGGTTTTGCTGTAGTTGACCAGCACCGCGCCGACCACCGGCCCGACCAGGGTGCCGCGCCCGCCGACCGCGACCCAGATCACCGCCTCGATGGAATTCAGCGGGGCGAATTCACCGGGATTGATGATGCCGACCTGCGGTACGTACAGCGCCCCGGCCACCCCCGCCAGCATCGCCGAGAAGGTGAACACCAGCGCCTTGACCCGCTCCACCCGATAGCCGAGGAAGCGGGCGCGATCCTCGCTGTCGCGGATCGCCACCAGCACCCGGCCCATGCGGGTGGACACCAGCCAGCGGCAGGCCAGATACCCGCCGGCCAGCGCCAGGGCCGACAGCACGAACAGCACGACGCGGGTGCTATCGGACTGGAGGGAAAAACCGAGCACGTCCTTGAAATCGGTCAGCCCGTTGTTGCCGCCGAACCCCATCTCATTGCGGAAGAACGCCAGCATCAGCGCGTAGGTCAGCGCCTGGGTGATGATCGACAGATACACCCCCGAAACCCGCGAGCGGAAGGCGAACCAACCGAACACGAAGGCCAGCAACCCCGGCACCGCCAGCACCATCAGCGCCGCGAACCAGAATTGATCGAAGCCGAACCAGTACCAGGGCAGCGCCTCCCAGTTCAGGAACACCATGAAATCCGGCAAGTCCGGGTGACCGTAGACTCCGCGCGTGCCGATCTGCCGCATCAGGTACATCCCGCAGCAGTAGCCGCCGAGGGCGAAGAACGCGGCGTGACCGAGGCTGAGAATGCCCATGTAGCCCCACACCAGGTCGATCGACACCGCCAGCAGGGCGTAGCAGAGATATTTACCCAGCAGGGCGACGGTGTAGGAAGTGACGTGCAGCGGATGATCCGGCGGGACCCACAGATTGAGAATCGGCACGCCGACGCCGAGGATGACCAGTACGGCGAGCATCACCAGTCCGGCGCGGTCGGAGAGCAGCCAGCGGGGCAGCAGCATGGTTTTACGCCTCCGCCGCCCGGCCGCGTTGCGGGAACAGTCCGCGCGGGCGTCTCTGGATGAACAGGATCAGGAACACCAGCAGCAGAATCTTGGCCAATACCGCCCCGGCCCAGGGTTCCAGCAGCTTGTTGGCGACGCCCAGCGACAGACCGGCCACCAGCGTCCCCCACAGATTGCCGACCCCGCCGAACACCACCACCATGAACGAATCCACCAGGTAGTTTTGCCCCAGATTGGGGCCGACGTTGGTCAACTGCGACAGCGCGACTCCGGCCACCCCGGCGATACCGCTGCCCAGACCGAAGGTGAGAGCGTCCACCCGCGCCGTGCGGACCCCCATCGCCCGCGCCATGGCCCGATTTTGCGTCACCGCCCGCACCTCCAGCCCCAGCCGGGTGCGTTGCAGGGCCAGCCACAACAGGGTGAAGACCGCGATGCAGAAGCCGATGATGACCAGTCGGTTCAAGGTCACCTCCAGCGGACCGAGCATGACCGTGCCGCTCATCCACTCCGGCGCGGCCACCGCGCGGTTGAGCGGCGAAAAGATCGAGCGCACCGCCTGTTGCAGGATCAGGCTGATGCCGAAGGTCGCCAGCAGGGTTTCCAGCGGGCGGCCGTAGAGAAAACGAATGACGCCGCGTTCGATGGCGATACCGACCAGCCCGGCCACCAGAAAGGCCAGCGGCACCGCCACGGGCAAGGACCAGTTGACCGGCAGCCACTGTTGCACCACCCAGGTGGTGTAGGCGCCCAGCATCATCAGCTCGCCGTGAGCCATGTTGATCACGCCCATCACGCCGAAGGTCACGGTCAGACCGATGGCGGCCAGCACCAGCACCGACCCCAGCGACAGCCCGAAAAACAGCGTTTCGGCCCAGCCCAGCAGGCGCAGGCGCAGTTCGGTTTTAGCCAGGGCCTCCTGGGCCGCCAAGCGCACGGTCGCGTCGGGATCGTCGGCGGCGACCCGCATCAACCGGCCGCGAATCTCCGCTGGTATCCGCCCGCCCAGCACCTCGGCGGCCTGGGCGCGCACCGCCGGATCGGCGCTGGTCAGATCGATCAGCGCCAGGGCGGCTTCGAGCTGAGCGGCGATTTGGGGATCGGTTTCCAGCGTCTGGCGTTCCTGGAGCAGCGCCGCGCTCGCTGGATCGGGATTGCGGACGAACGTTTCCACCGCCGCCAGCCGCTGTTGGGGATCGGCGCTGGCCAAGCCCAGTTGGGCCAGACGGTCGCCGATCAGCCGCCGCAGGCGATTGTTGGTGGTGATGCGGTCCAGATCGCGTCGCCCGACCGGCCCCAGCGCTTCGCCGGTGACCGCGTCCTCGACGGTCATTTCCGCCGCGCTGTCCGCACTGATGACCATCCGGTCGAACGCCGCGGCGTAGTGCAGGCGGTTGGTGGTGAACGCGGTCAGGATCGCGACGGTGCGGGGATGGTTCGCGGCGATCAGCGCCTCGACCAATTCGGCCTTGGTGTTGAAATCGGCGGCGCGCAATGGCGCGAGGGTGGCGCGTAATTCCTCATCGCCGGCCTGGGCGGGAAGCGGCGCGAAACAGGCCAGCAGCAGCAGGGCAAAACCGGTTAACCCGGCGCGAAACGATGGGCGGGGCGCCATGTCGGAGGTCTCTCGTGGAAGGGTTCCAGAACAACACGCTGTAAAGATTAAGGATTCGGTGTTTGCGTCCACGACCCTCACCCTCACCCCCAAACCCTCTCCCGCCGGCGGGAGAGGGGAGCACACCGGTTCGCCAAGGCCAAGGGACAGCGCCCTCCCCTTGCCGTCAAGGGGAACGAAGCATTGGCGGGAGAGGAATTGGCGGGAGAGGAGATGGGACGCGAATCCGGTCTCAGAAGCCGTAAGAAAACCCCCTCCCCCCCTTGCGGGGGAGGGCTGGGGTGGGGGGGTCAATGGCTGGGATCGCCAGAGACCGTACCAAAACGCCTCTTAGTAATTTTGACCGGCGCAGGTCTTGGTCACGGTGTTGTAATTGCCGCAACGGATGGGATCGGTCCAGTCGGCGATGATGTCCTTGCTGCCGGGGAGGTAGTCGGACCAGGCGTCGCCGGGCACCAGATCGTCGGTCTGCCAGACCACGTCGAACTGACCGTCGGCCTGAATCTCACCGATCAGTACCGGCTTGGTGATGTGATGGTTGGGCAACATTTTGGCGACGCCGCCGGTCAGGTTGGGGACTTCGATGCCGACCATGGCGTCGATCACCTTATCCGGATCGGTGGTCCCGGCCTTCTCCACCGCTTTCACCCACATGTTAAAGCCGATGTAATGGGCTTCCATGGGGTCGTTGGTGACCCGCTTCGGGTTCTTGATGAAAGCGTGCCATTGTTTGATGAATGCCTCGTTGGCCGGGTCGTCGACGCTCATGAAATAGTTCCAGGCGGCCAGGTGGCCGACCAGCGGCTTGGTGTCGAGGCCGGACAGTTCTTCCTCGCCGACCGAGAAGGCGATGACGGGGATGTCCTGGGCGGAGATTCCCTGGTTGCCGAGTTCCATGTAGAACGGTACGTTGGCGTCGCCGTTGATGGTGGACACCACGGCGGTCTTTTTGCCGGCGGCGCCGAACCGCTTGATTTCGGCGACGATGGACTGCCAGTCGGAGTGGCCGAACGGGGTGTAGTTGATCATGATGTCTTCATCCTTGACCCCCTTGGCCTTGAGATAGGCTTCCAGAATCCGGTTGGTGGTGCGCGGGTAGACGTAATCGGTGCCGGCCAGCACCCAGCGTTCCACCTCCAGGTCGTTCATCAGGTAATCCACTGCTGGAATCGCCTGCTGGTTGGGCGCGGCGCCGGTGTAGAACACGTTGCGGGACGATTCCTCGCCCTCGTATTGCACCGGGTAGAACAGGATGCCGTTCAGTTCCTCGAACACCGGCAGCACGGCCTTGCGCGAGACCGAAGTCCAGCAGCCGAATACCGCCGCGACCTTGTCCCGTTGCAGCAGTTCGCGGGCTCTCTCGGCGAACAGCGGCCAGTTCGAGGCCGGGTCCACGACGACCGCTTCCAGTTGCTTGCCGAGCAGGCCACCCTTTTTGTTCTGCTCCTCGATCAGCATGAGCACGGTGTCCTTGAGCGTGGTCTCGCTGATCGCCATGGTGCCGGACAGGGAATGCAGGACCCCGACCTTGATGGTGTCGGCGGCGTGCGCCAACGTAGCGCCCAGCGCCAGGGTCCCGGCCAGGAACCAGTGGGGAATCTTCGACACGGTCTTTATCATGCGCAGCCCTCATCATTATGGTTAATGAGTTCGCCTGAATGCGAACTTGGGGCTGGTCTATCAAGGAACGTGCCAAATACCAATCTTGAATTCTATTAGTAAGTTGTAGATCGCGGCATCGGCTTTCATGGGTGAAACGCGCGCCCCGCGCATCGAAATGGTGCAAGAAGCCAAACCATACGATGCGAGATGGGGCAGGTTCGTGGGCCTTGCGCGGAAATGGGGCGTCATGCACTCCGAGCTAGCGCCCGGCCTTGAGCGCGGCGATGCGCTCTTCGAGCGGTGGGTGGGTCATGAACAGGCGTTTGAGACCTGCCGCCAACCCGCCGCCGGCGATGCCGAAGGCCGCCAACTGGTCCGGCAACGGTTCGGGCTTGGCACCCGCCAGCCGTTCCAACGCGGCGATCATTTTCTCCCGCCCCGCCAGCGTCGCGCCGCCGGCGTCGGCCCGGAATTCGCGCTGCCGGGAAAACCACATCACGATGATGCTGGCGAGAATGCCCAGCACCAGTTGGGCGACGATGGAGGTGATGAAAAAAGCCGGACCGTGCCCGCGTTCGGTTTTGAAGACCAGCCGGTCGATCAGATGACCGATCACGCGGGAGATGAAGATGACGAAGGTGTTCACCACCCCCTGAATCAGCGCCAGCGTCACCATGTCGCCGTTGGCGACGTGAGACACCTCGTGACCCAGCACCGCCTCGGCTTCGTCGCGGGTCATGCCGCGCAGCAGGCCGCTGCTGACCGCCACCAGGGCGCTGTTGCGATTCATGCCGGTGGCGAAGGCGTTGACGTCCGGTGCGTCGTAAATGGCGACCTCCGGCATGCCGATGCCGGCGGCCTGCGCCTGCCGGCGCACGGTTTCGACCAGCCAGACTTCGGTCTGATCGCGCGGTGAGTCGATGACGCGGGCACCGGTCATGCGCTTGGCCGTCCATTTGGAGAGCGCCAGCGAGATCAGGGCACCGCCAAAACCAATCACCGCGGCGAACACCAGCAACGCCCCCAAGTCGAGGTCCACGCCTTCCGCGTCCAGGATGCGGTCGACGCCCAACAGCCGCAGGACGATGCTCAGCACCAGAACGATGGCCAGGTTCGTGATCAGAAAAAGGGCAATACGTTTCATGACGCTCCTCCTCGGAAATTAACGAAAATCACAGTTCAAGATACTGCCGGCTCTCGCGGCTAAAACGCATGGCCTCGCGGGCCGCCCATGGATTGCTCGGTCCGGTCGATGGCGTGGTGCTGGATGGTACAGCCACCCGCTATTCACCACGACAAGGGGAAGTCAGGCAAAAAGGTCTTGCCGATCACCCGTACAAAGCTCTCGGCTCGGGCCACCACCCATTCGGCATGGGTCTGGTTCACGGAGTCGCCCTTGTAATCGGCTACCAAACTGATTTCCTCGGCCCGGTTGAGGGCGCGCCCCTGTTCGACGTCGATCTTGCCGGTCTTGACCAGATGCAGGCTGAAGGTGGAGATGAGGCCACCATGAGTTCTGGTCACCTCCGCTTCAACTGGGGCACCAGATGCCAGTAGAGCCGCTCTGGCGGCGTCGAACATGGCGTAGTAAGCACGGTTGCAAGCACCATCCCGATCACCGGCATCCAGCAGCAGTCTGGCCGATTCCGCCGCCCGCACTGCCTTACTCATCAGCTCATCAGCGTTCACAAACGAATACCTTCCCGGCCGATGTTCTGAAGCAGACGTGGGTTGGAGTAAGTCTCTGGGTGTTGCCATTCATCTTCCCAGACCGGCAAAGGTTGGATGCGTATGCCGGTCTCCAGCAGTACTTCGTAAGCAATGTCCGCCATGACCAGCTTGGTGTCGAGGAAATCAGCGTGCTCCCCACGTAACAGAACCGCCACATCGACATCGCTGTCCTCCCGAAATTGGCCGCGCGCCCGACTGCCGAAGAGATAAGCCGTGCTGACAGGGTATTGGCGGCTCACACCCAACAGGAATCGGTGAACCGCGTTGGCGATACCCGGGTGATCGAAGGCTGTATTGGATTGAAGTGCCATTCGCGGTTTCCCTTGATTGAGAGAGCTTTTCTCCGGTACCATTATCCAACCACTTGATAAAACAAGCAATCAGTGACAGGTTCGGTCGTATTCCACAGGTGATGATCCTTTAAGGTGCGTCGATCACCTGCCGGTACAGCGCTTCGGTGGCGTTGCCGGGCTGGATGTCCAGAGAGAGAGACAGAATCTGCCGGCAGCGCTGATAAGCCTGCACCGCTTCAGCGCGGCAGCCGAGTTCCTGGTAGGCACGCATCAAGCCCTGATAGAAGGCTTCGGCGAGTGGGGTGGAAAAACGGCTCTGAGACAGCGCCGCCGTGTTCTCGCCAATCAGCGCCTCTAAGGCGTCGACAGCGCAGGCCTGGCCGTATAACTCGACGGCGGCATCGAGATGTTGCTCGGCCTGTTCGAGTTCCGCGGTAGCGGCAGGTGAAGCAATTATTCACGACCAGTTTGGACAGAATCCTCGCCGCCCGGACGCTGCCGGTCAGCCGCTCGGCCAAATGCACCGTGATCTGTGACAGGAGACTGGTTTCAAGCAGAAACGCCTGCGTGTCGCGGTTGAGGCGCTGAAACACCCCGTTGCCGAAGTAATCGAATAGCACGTCGGGAGATCGCCACCCCGACGCCACCGGATCCAGTCGGTCTCGCTCCTCGCTATGGAGCCAGCAGGGCAATCCCCGCGACCCAGCCGTCGGTGGTTTCGATCAACTGTTTGATCAGCCCCCGACGCGACGTCCTCACTCCCTACGGTCCATTTTCCATTGCGCCGGATTGTTTTGAAGGTGGATGCGGAGGGGATGGAACGACGAGGGTGAATTTCTGGGCTGTATTTTGGGCAAAGAGAGCGAACGCCTATGGACTTGCCGCTTCCGATTTTGCT
>REEE01000355.1 GCA_007695245.1 Candidatus Competibacteraceae bacterium
TGAAGCCGCTGAAATTGGGCGACATATAGATAATGGTGTTATCCATGCGCTGGCCAGCAAACGCGCCCAAATAACCGGTGTTGGTAGCGAAGCTCCGGTTGCTGTTGAAGATATCGGCCACGCCGGCGACATTGTAATAGGAGGTCCACTGGGTGCCGAGGGTGACCGAGCCCCAGTTATCGCCTTTCAGCCCGACCCACTTGGGACGGTTACTCTCGAAGCCACTGGTGCCTTCGGTCAGATCGACGCCCCATTCAAACTGATAGATGGCGCTCAACCCGCCGCCGAGATCTTCACTGCCCCGGACGCCCAAGCGGGAAGAGTTGTTACGCACGTCCCAAGTATCAGGGCCATTGTCGAGGCTTTCATAATCAATGGATACACGGGCGGAACCGTACAGGGTGGTATCGGCGACAGCAACGGAAGTGGCCAACGCGGCGGCAACGGCCAACGCAAGCGTAGATTTCTTCATGACTAAGCTCCTAGGTTTGTGTTGCATTTACACAACAAAAGGGGGTCGCAATTCATTGAAGAAATTTATACGCATTCTGAAGCAGAAATGCAACTGATATTTTCAAAAAGAACACAAATTTTTCTGGTTTGTTTCAATCAAGCAACAGTTTATTAGTTTTTTCGCCACAAAAAACCCATCCGACAGCGCCGGATGGGTGAGTGGGTGGCTGGGGGACTAGGATTCGAACCTAGGTTGACGGAGTCAGAGTCCGTAGTCCTGCCGCTAGACGATCCCCCAAAAAACTTTTACCGCTTGGAGTACTGGGTAGCGCGACGCGCCTTGCGCAGGCCGACTTTCTTGCGCTCTACCTCGCGGGCGTCGCGGGTGACGAAGCCCGCCTTGCGCAGAGTGGGACGCAGGCTGTCGTCGTACTGGAGCAGGGCTCGGGTAATACCGTGGCGGATGGCGCCCGCCTGACCGGTGATGCCGCCGCCCTTGACCGTGACGAACACATCGAACCGCTCCTTGAGATCGACTCGTTCCAGGGCCTGGTTGACCACCATGCAGGAGGTTTCGCGCCCGAAATACTCGTGCAGGGGACGACGGTTGACGGTGATATTACCGGTGCCGGGCCGCAGAAAAACCCGCGCCGTGGCGGTCTTGCGGCGGCCTGTTCCGTAATGTTGATTCTCGATCATGCTGGTTGTTCCGTTCCTGTTCGATGCGCTCGCCGGATTACCGCTTCAGCGCCAATGGCTTGGGCTGCTGGGCGACGTGGGGGTGCTCGGGACCCGCGTAGACTTTCAACTTGCGATACATCACTCGTCCCAGCGGATTTTTGGGCAACATGCCCTTGACCGCGATTTCGATGACACGCTCGGGAGTCTGTTGCAGCATTTTTTCCAACGAGATGGACTTGAGGTTGCCGACGTAACCCGTGACTCGATGATAAAATTTATCGGTCTTCTTGGCACCGGTCGTCCATATTTTGGCGGCGTTGATCACGATGATGTGATCGCCGGTGTCGACATGGGGCGTATATTCGGGTTTATGCTTGCCCCGCAAACGACGGGCGACCTCCGACGACAGCCGGCCCAACACCTGATCCGTGGCGTCGATCACATACCAGTCGCGCTGGACCTCGGCCGGCTTGGCGCTGAATGTTTTCATGATAATAGAGGCTCCGGAAAAATCCGTATTTGCTTGGAAAGTCGTGTATCTTACTCAAGGGGCTGTCATCCCGCAAGGGCGCGCGCGCGGTTGAAAGCGGCCTGGGGATATCAGTCAAACAACTCGCTGTGCGACCCCAGCCGCGCCAAGCGCAGCATGTCGGCGTCCGCTTTTCGGTAGATCAGCAGCAAATCCGGCTTGAGGTGGCATTCCCGATAGCTGGACCAGGCACCGCTCAGCGCGTGATCCCGCAAGCTTTTCGGCAAGGGCTGATCGTCGGCCAGGAGCGCCAGCACCGCCAGCAGCAGGCCGTCCACGTCCTGGCGGTGCCGCGGCGTCGCCTTGACCCGCCGGTAATCCCGCTTGAACGCGGAAGACCGCTCAATCGTCCGCATTCAGGTCGGCCAGCAGGCTATCGGCGCTCTCGAAGCGCACGCCGCGCCCGGCCTCCAGCTCATGGATCGCCGCCACGGTTTCCGCGTTGGGCGCCCGCACGTCGAATGGCAGCGCCCCTTCCGCCGCCACCCGGACCAGCAGCATCCGCACCGCGTCCGACACCGACAGCCCCATTTCCGCCAAAGCGGCCGCCGCTCGAGCCTTGACTGCCTCGTCTACCCGGACGTGAACCATCGTGGTGGTTGCCATTTCCTTCCTCCCGAATCCACCGATAATGAGATACACTGTATCTCAATTAGGCCCTTCCGACCACCCTTTGGTTGGGTCGGCAACCTGGTTGAAGGACTAGATACGCAACCGCTCCACCGGACGGTCGTTGACGAGATGCTCGTCGATGATCTCATCCAGATCGGCATGGTCGATATAGGTGTACCAGGTCGCTTCGGGATAAACCACGATGACCGGTCCCTCGGCGCAGCGGTCCAAACAACCGGCGATGTTGATCCGCACCTTGTGGGGAACGGCCGCGCCGAGCTGCTTGACCCGTTGCTTGACGTAGTCGCGGGCTTCCTGAGCGCCGCACTGCTGGCAGCACTGCGAGCCATCGGACCGCAGGTTCGTGCAAAAAAAGACATGATAGCGATAATACGACACTTTACTTTCTCTCCAGACTTGAATGGGCGCTCATGAACACTCGCAACTATACCGCTGTTGACACGCTGTTGATCAACCTGGACCAGGCGCTCCGCACGGTGGCTGGCCCGCCGGCCACGACGGGCCGTCCCAATCCCGCCGACCTCGTACCGGCCACGGAATTGCGGTCCGACGAACAGCGCCTGGCGGCTCGCCTGATGCGAGTCAATCATACCGGTGAAGTCTGCGCCCAGGCGTTGTATCAGGGCCAGGCGCTGACCGCGCGGTTGGATGCGGTGCGCGACCGCATGGAACAGGCGTCGAATGAGGAAAACGACCATCTGGAATGGTGCGAGACACGACTGAAGGAGCTGAACAGTCGCCCCAGCGTATTGAACCCCTTGTTTTACGCCGGCGCCTTCGCCATCGGCGCGCTGGCGGGCAAGGCTGGGGATCGCTGGAGCCTGGGCTTTGTCGCCGAGACCGAGCAACAGGTGGTCGAGCATTTGAACTCCCATATGGACCGCCTGCCGGCCACCGATCGGCAGAGCCGGGCGATTCTGGAACAGATGCGGGAAGACGAAGCTCGCCACGCCATGGACGCCCTGGCGGCGGGCGGCGCGCGATTGCCACTCCCGGTCCGCGTGCTGATGCGCGGGGTGTCGAAAGTGATGACTAAAACCACTTACTGGGTCTAATTGACCTTCCCAGATCCCGCAGACTTGTTCGTCGAGCCAATAACCACCCTCACCCCCAACCCCTCTCCCGCAGGGAGAGAGGGGTTTTGGTGCGGTTTCTCAAACTTCGCGAAGATCGAACGTGTGGGTGATGTTGGCGGTCTGGCCGAGCATGATCGACGCCGAACAGTACTTTTCCGCCGACAGGTGAATCGCCCGTTCGACGTGCTTGGCGCTCAGTTGGTGGCCGGTGAGTACGAAATGAACCTGGATGGCGGTGAACACTTTGGGGTCGCTGTCGGCGCGTTCGGCTTGGATTTCGACTTCGCAGCCGCGTAAGTCCTGGCGGGCTTTGCGCAGGATATTCACCACATCAATCGCGGTGCAGCCGCCCATCCCCATCAACAACATTTCCATGGGGCGTGGCCCGAGATTGCGCCCGCCCAGTTCCGGCGGACCGTCCAGCACCACGGCATGACCGCTGGGGGATTGCGCGACATAGGTCATGTCTTCCAACCAGACGATGCGGGTTTTCATGATGGTTTGCTCCCAGAGGAAAAGACTTTCCCTGCTCGGCCAAGGAGGAGTGGCGCGCCGGGGTGATTTGGACTGTTCGGCAGGTGCGATGGAGCATCAAGCGCCGAACAACTCCGCCAGCTTGGCGCCAGGGTCTGCCGCCCGCATGAAGGCTTCACCCACCAGAAAAGCATGCACCCCATGCTCGCGCATGAGCGCCACGTCCGCCGGCGTGTGAATCCCGCTTTCGGTGACCACCGTGCGGTCGGCGGGAATTTGGGGCAACAGCTTTAGCGTCGTCTCCAGTTGGGTATTAAAGGTACGCAGATCGCGATTGTTGATGCCGATCAGCGGCGCTTCGATCCGCAGCGCTCGCTCCAACTCCCCGGCATCGTGGACTTCCACCAGCACGTCCAGCGCCAGATCCGCCGCCAACCGGGCCAGATCCCGCAGCGCGGTGTCGCTCAGGGCGGCGACGATCAGCAGGATGCAGTCGGCACCGATCTTGCGCGCCTCGTAGACCTGATACGGGGCGATGATGAAATCCTTGCGCAACACCGGCAGTTCGCAGGCCGCCCGCGCTTCTTGTAAATCATCTTCATGACCCTGGAAAAAATCGCGGTCGGTCAATACCGACAGGGCGACGGCACCGGCGGCGGCGTAGCTCCGGGCGATGTCCGCCGGCTGAAAAGGGTCGCGCAACAGGCCCTGGCTGGGCGAAGCGCGCTTGATCTCGGCGATCACCGCCGGTCGGCCCTGGTTGAGGGTCCGCCGCAGCGCCTCCAGGAACGGGCGGGGCGGCGGCAGCTTTTCGACCTGACGGCGCAGCTCATCCAGACTCACTCGTGCGTCGCGTTCGGCGATTTCCGCAACCTTGCGAGCCAGGATTTTTTTTAGAATGTCGGGCGTATCGTTCATGCGGCCAGCTTCCGCGTCGCTTGGACAAACTCCTCCAACTTGGCGCGCGCCGCGCCGCTGGCGAGGGTGTCCTGGGCGAGGCGCACGCCGGCGCCGATGGTGTCGGCCAGGTCGGCGGCGTACAGCGCCGCCCCGGCGTTGAGGGCGACGATATCGCGCGGCGCGCCGGATTCATTATTCAGCGCCGCCAACAGCAGATCCTTGGATTGTTCGGCGGTTTCGACCTTGAGGCCGCGGTTGGACCTCATGGCCAACCCGAAATCCTCGGGATGAATCTCATATTCCACGATCGCACCGTCCTTGAGTTCGCCCACCCGCGTGGCCGCACCCAGCGAAATCTCATCCATGCCGTCCTGGCCCCAGACCACGAGCACATGTCGCGCGCCGAGGCGCTGCATCACCCGCACCTGGATGCCGATCAGATCGGGATGAAACACCCCCATGAGTTGGTTCGGCGCGCCGGCCGGATTGGTCAGCGGGCCGAGGATATTAAAAATAGTGCGCACGCTCATCTCGCGACGCACCGGAGCCACGTTCTTCATGGCCGAGTGGTGGTTCGGCGCGAACATAAAGCCGAGACCGGTGGTCGCGATGCACTCGGCCACCCGTTCGGCGGACAGATCGATCCGCGCGCCCAGCGCTTCCAGCACGTCGGCGCTGCCGGATTTGGACGATACGCCCCGATTGCCGTGCTTGGCCACCCGGGCGCCGGCGGCGGCAGCGACGAACATGGTGGCGGTGGAAATATTGAAAGTATGCGCGCCGTCGCCGCCGGTGCCGACGATGTCCACGAAATGCTCGTGCGGCGGCGGAACCGCAACCTTGGTGGAGAGTTCCCGCATCACCGTGGCGGCGGCGGTGATCTCGCCGATGGTTTCCTTTTTCACCCGCAGCCCGGTCAGGATGGCGGCGGTCATCACCGGGGAAATCTCGCCGGCCATGATCTGGCGCATCAGGGCCAGCATTTCATCGTAGAAGATTTCCCGGTGTTCGATGGTGCGTTGCAGGGCTTCCTGGGGCGTGATGGACATCAGACGGTTCTCCGGGGCGGTTCAATGCCGGGTCAGAAAATTGCGCAGCAGGGCGTGACCGTGTTCGGTCAGGATCGATTCGGGATGAAACTGCACGCCCTCGACCGGCAGCGTCCGATGCCGCACGCCCATAATCTCATCCCGTTCGCCGTCCGGGGTCTCGGTCCAGGCAGTGACTTCCAGACACTCCGGGACGGCGGTCTTGTCGATGACCAGGGAATGATAGCGCACCACGGTGAACGGGTCGGGCAGATCGGCGAACACGCCCTGGCCGCGATGATGGACCGCCGAGGTCTTGCCGTGCATCACATGGCCGGCGCGGACGATGCGCCCGCCGAAAGCCTGGCCGATGCTCTGGTGCCCCAGGCAGACGCCGAGGATCGGGATCTGACCGGCGAAGCGCTCGATGGCCGCCAGCGACACACCGGCTTCGTTGGGGGTGCAGGGACCGGGCGAGATCACGATGCGCGCGGGCTGGAGGTCGGCGATTTCGGCGGGGGTGATTTGGTCGTTACGCGCCACCCGCACCTCCTCACCCAGTTCGCCCAGATACTGCACCAGGTTGTAGGTGAAGGAATCGTAGTTGTCGATCATCAGCAGCATATCGCGACTATCCTTTTGTTCTACAAAGCTACCGTTCCAGATGATCGGGTTTGATACCCGCTCGTTCTTTTGCTACCCGCGCCGATAGACTGGCACCGCATGCACGAAGGCCGCTATTGTCGCCTAGATCGGCCTCTCTAATAAAGAAGACCAACCGGGATGATGAAGCTCGAACAACTCCAGACCCATGCAGCCCTGCGCGGCATCGTGCCCGACGCGCTGGTCACCGTCGTCAACGTCCAGTGGTTCGGCGCGGAAGCCCTCGAACTCACCTACAAGACCGCCGACGGCAAAGTCGCCAACGAGTTGCTTTACCGCCACGACGAGCCTCGCCTCGACATCGTCGAGGCCGGTCGCCCGTGGAGTTTCGACGGCGATGGCGCACGGTTCCGTCTCGTCTCCGAAGCCCAGCGCATCCGTCTTGCCCACCTCTTCGACCCCGTACTGGCCGTCCATACCTCGGTTGTGGAACCGCTGCCCCACCAGATCACCGCCGTCTATGAACACATGCTGCCGCGCCAGCCGCTGCGCTTTCTCCTGGCCGACGACCCCGGCGCGGGCAAGACCATCATGGCCGGTCTGCTCATCAAGGAACTCATCGCGCGCGGCGACCTGCAACGCTGCCTGATCGTCTGCCCCGGCAGCCTGGCCGAGCAGTGGCAGGACGAACTCTATCGGCGCTTCCATCTGCCCTTCGAGATCCTCACCAACGACAAGCTCGAAGCCGCGCGCACCGGCAACGGGTTCCTTGAAACCAACCTGTGCATTGCCCGCCTCGACAAGCTCGCGCGCAATGAGGACGTGCGGCACAAGCTGCAAGCGCCCGATTGTCGCTGGGACCTGGTGGTGTGCGACGAAGCGCACAAGATGTCGGCTACCGTCTTCGGGGGCGAGACCAAATACACCCAGCGCTACCATCTCGGCCAACTGCTCTCCGGTCTCACGCGCCACTTCCTGCTCATGTCGGCGACGCCGCATAACGGCAAGGAAGCCGACTTCCAGCTTTTCATGGCGCTGCTCGACGGCGACCGCTTCGAGGGCAAGTACCGGGACGGGGTGCATTCCGCCGACGTGTCCGATCTCATGCGGCGCATGGTCAAGGAAAACCTGCGCAAGTTCGACGGCACGCCGCTGTTTCCGGAGCGCATCGCCTACACGGTGCCCTATCGCCTCTCCGCGCGGGAAGCGGCGCTCTACCAGGCCGTCACCGAATACGTCCGGACCGAATTCAACCGCGTCGAGGCGTTGGAAAACGACCAGCGCGCCGGCACCGTCGGCTTCGCCCTGACCATCCTGCAACGCCGTCTGGCGTCCTCGCCCGAAGCCATCCACCAATCCCTGCGCCGCCGTCGCGAGCGGCTGGAGAGCCGCCTGCGCGAGCTGGAACTGCTCCAGCGCGCCGGCGAGTTTGCCAATCCTTTCGCGCCCATCATCGCCGCCACGGTGCCCGCGCTCGACCCTGAAGACGTCGCCGACCTCGACGAAGCGCCCGACCACGAAGTCGAAGCGGCCGAGGAAGAAATTCTCGACCAAGCCACGGCCGCACGGTCCATCGCCGAGCTGCGCCTCGAGATCCAGACCCTGACCACACTGGAAGGCCAAGCCCTTGCCGTCCGCCGCGGTGGCACTGACACCAAGTGGATAGAGCTTTCGAGCCTGCTCGGTGAAATCTTCACTCCGGCCGGATTCGCCCACCGCGTCGCGGAACCCGAAGCCCAATACGCGGTCACGGGCGCCGGTGAGATTCCGCCGCCCAAGCCTTCGCCCCACCAGAAGCTGGTCATCTTCACCGAGCACCGCGACACGCTCAATTATCTGGAAGACCGCATCACCCAGTTTCTCGGGCGCAAGGACGCCGTGGCGCTCATCCACGGCGGCGTGGGTCGCGCAGAGCGTCTGCGGGTGCAGGAAGCTTTCAAGCACGACCCCACCGTGCAGATCCTGCTGGCCACCGATGCGGCCGGCGAGGGCCTCAACCTTCAGCGCGCCCACCTGATGGTCAATTACGACCTGCCGTGGAACCCCAACCGGCTGGAGCAACGGTTCGGGCGCATCCACCGGATCGGCCAAACCGAGGTCTGCTACCTGTGGAATCTGGTCGCCGACGACACCCGCGAGGGTGATGTCTATCGCAAGCTGCTGGAGAAACTGGAGCAAGCCCGCCAAGCCCTCGGCGGGCAGGTGTTCGACGTGCTCGGCAAGTTGGCCTTCGAGTCCGCGGGCCAGGTCCTGTCTTTGCGCGAACTGCTCATTCAAGCCATTCGTTACGGCGAGCGGCCGGAAACCAAAGCCTTCCTCAGCACCGCGCTCGACACCGCGCTCGACAAGAGCCACCTGCAATCCCTGCTCGACGACCGCCAACTGGCGCAGGACAGCATGGACGCCAGCGCCGTACAGCGCATTCGCGCCGACATGGAACGCGCTGATGCGCGCCGGTTGCAACCGCATTACATCGAATCCTTCTTCCTCGAAGGCTTCAAGCAATTGGGCGGCGCTGCCCGCCAGCGCGAAACGCGCCGGTTTGAAATCACCCATGTCCCGGCACCGGTGCGCCACCGCGACCGCCTCATCGGCATCGGCGAGCCGGTGCTGCCGCGCTACGAGCGCATCGCCTTCGAGAAAACCCTTATCGCCCCGCCAGGCCAGCCGCTCGCCGCCTTTGTCTGTCCCGGCCATCCCTTGCTTGATGCGGTCATCGACCTGACGTTGGAACGCAACCGCGACTTGCTCAAGCGCGGCGCCGTGCTGGTGGACGAGCGCGATTTCGGCGTCGAACCGCGGGTCATGTTCTCTCTGGAACACGCCATCCAGGACGCCAGCCTGCACCGCGATGGCAGCCGCCGCGTCGTCTCCAAGCGCCTGATGTATGTTGAGGTGGACGCCCAGGGCAACGTGCGCTACGTGCATTACGCGCCGTATCTCGACTTCCGCCCACTGGCGGCCGGCGAACCCGGTGCCGACGCCTTGCTCGCCCGCCCGGAATGTCAGTGGATCACTCGCGAACTGGAACAGACCGCCCAAGGCCACGCCATCGCCCACGTCGTGCCCGAGCATCTGGCCGAGGTACGCGGCCGCAAGCTGGAGTTGATCGCCAAGACCGAAGCCGCCGTCAAAGACCGGCTGATCAAGGAAATCACCTACTGGGACCACCGCGCCGAAGAACTCAAGCTGCAAGAACAAGCCGGCAAGCCCAACGCCAAGCTCAATTCCCTTGAGGCCCGGAAGCGCGCCGACCTGTTGCAAGGCCGGCTGCAAAAGCGTCTCGAAGACCTGCGCCTGGAGGCCCAGATTTCGCCGCTGCCCCCGGTCGTGCTCGGTGGCCTGCTGGTCGTGCCCATCGGCCTTTTGC
>REEE01000339.1 GCA_007695245.1 Candidatus Competibacteraceae bacterium
AATAAACGCTGCACGGTTTGTCCAGCAAATGATTCCCCAACACCCTGACCAGATTCGCCGAAATCTGGTTATGCTCGCGACTGGCACCGGCCATGGCGAAAATTTCACCATCGAAATATTCGCTTTTTGTTTTGGAGCGCCTTTCTTGAGACAGGTATTGTTCGGGGGTTAGGTGGATCAGTGGTTGAGGTTGCATCAGGTCTGTCCAGTTTATTGGAAAATTTACAGGGGTAAATATAGTGAGTCATAGCCTTACGTCAAACAAACTGATCGTTCTTTTAACCACTGCTCGAAGGATTTTTGACTCTCACCCGATGGTCTACCCGCCACCAAACCTTCAATACTGATATCTTCGTCAATCTCTTCCCAATGAATACCTTGGCCCTTGCCAATCAATCTCCAATGATTACGCTCTTCCTGAGATGCATGCAGCAACCGGGGAAACCAGGCCAGTGGGACTTCCAGGGTTCGTCCATCACTGAGATCAACACTCAGGGTATCTTCCGTTACTGTTACGTTTTCAGCGTCAGGGATTAGGATTTCAACCGTGGAAGTACGCATTCCAAGCCTCCATCAACCTCAATTGATCATCGGAAACCAGTTGTTGAATACGCGCAAGTTCTATCCGGGAAAAGCCGCCGCTGTTTTGTAGCCGAACCGGATCGAGCCAGAACTTCGCAATCTTGTCTTCTCGCTCGATATGAACGTGCGGCGGCTCATCACGATCACCCGCGTAGAAGAAAAAGCGGTAGGGACCGATTCTCAGTACCGTCGGCATCTTACGTTTCAATCGCGACTACGACCAACGAAAAATTATCCTTCGCCCCATCCCGCCAAACCGCATCCCGCCAGATCTTGGCCTGCGCCGCCCCATCCAGCGCTGGATCGAACAACGCCCATAATCTGTCTTCCCCGATCTGATCGTGGATGCCGTCGCTGCACAGCACCAGCTTATCACCCGGTTCCAGGATCACCGTGACGCGATGGATGGCGAAATCGCTTTCCTCGGGGTCGGCGCATAACACATGCAGAAGATCGGCGGTCGGGCGCTGGAGCGTGGTCACCGTGCCGGCAGCGGCCGCCTTGCAAGCACAAGACCGGTGAGACCGCTCGCCGAACCGGCCCGAACAACGACGTTATCGAACAGTCCCGAAATCCTCGGGCGACATGGGGCGCACGGCATACCACAGCCGCCCCAGCCATTCGTGACCGGCGTAATGAACGGCCGCCGAGGCTGCAATCGAAGGGAGCCAGGATTTGAATTCGGCGGGCTCAGGCTGATCGTTGAGAAATAAGGTCGGGGCGGGGATCACCGTCAGCCCTTGCCGCTCGAAGGCGGCGACCGCGCGCGGCAGGTGGGCGGCGGTGCTCACCAGCAGAATCGTATCGATATGGTGTTCGCGCAGGAGTGCGGCGCTGTAGACCGCATTGGTCCAGGTATCCCGGCTGGCGGTTTCGCTGATGACCGGACCCACGCCGAATTCCTGTTCCAAGACCTCTTTCATCAACTCAGCCTCGGCAGGATCTTCTTCCTTGGGCCGCCCGCCGGTCGCCAGCACCGGCAACCCGGTTTGCCGGGCCAGCCAGGCGGCGTAACGAACCCGCCCCAGAGTGCGATCGTGCAGCGTGGGCGCGTCGCCGTATTCAGGCGCGTCGCTGCGCACACCGCCGCCCAGCACCACGATGGCTCCCACTGCCGCCGGGATCGGAGTCGGTTCCACCAGCGATGGATACCCTTGCAGGGATCGGTTCAGCAGGCTGGCGGTCAAGGGGATGCTGAGTCCATAGCCCACCATCACCCCGACGACGAGCAGGCGTTGGCCCAGTCGCGGTCGCCACCGCAACAATAAAAACCCCAACAAACCGATCCACAGCGGACCGCCCGGCGGGAGCAGCAGGGTTTTGGCAAGAGTCGCAAGTGCGTCGATGGCGGTTGGCGTCCGGTTTGGGGAGTCTGGAGCAAGTTTGACTTCGCTTCGCGGCCTGGTTCGACCCATCGCCGCCGCCGGACGTTGCCCGAACGCCCGGCGGTGGCGGTTTCGGGCCGGCGGCGAAGCTCGGCTGGGGTAGCCCGCGCTAAGCGGGCGGCGGCGCGGAGTTGCGGTCAGCGGATTCCGGAACCGCGGGTGCCGCAGGCTTGGCTCGCGTGCGTCGAGTTCGTTCGGGAACCCGTGGAAGACCGTCCAGCGTGGCCGGCAGTCGATCCCTGGCCATGGTCGGCGCTTTGGGTTCCGGCCACGAATCGGCGCGCGCCCGCCGCAGTCCGCCGAGTAGGTGTTGTTCCACGGTGTCCTGAACGGCGGGCGGTAAATCCCGAAAGATCAGCAGCCCGACGCCGACCAGCAGAGTGAGTCCGCCCAGGAAAGTGATCAGCGGTTGCATGAACGCGATGGCCAGCAGCACCAGCAACGCGAGCAGGATATGCCGGATTTTCAAAGGCGAGCCCTCCATCAGCGGCGACAGGGAAGCAATGAGGGAAGTCATTCGACTGGCCCCGACTTGCGGACCAGAATGACCGTGCAGTTATCGTCCGGTTGATAGTGTTGCAGGCGAATGGTTTCAGTCAATTCGGCGAGCAGCCCGTCCAGGAGTTCATCAAGCGGTCGCCGCGGTTGCGCCAGCAACGCCGGCCAACGTTGGACGAACGCCTGAGGTTCGGCCAAATGCCAGAGCCCGTCGCTGGCTAGCAAATAGACTTGGCCCGGCTCCAGGGGGAGGAGACGCCGATCGCCCAAGCCACGCAGAAATAGAGGTAAATTGCCCTCGTTGAGTTCGTGCAGCTCTGCGGCGATGACGTCCGGGTACAGGGTGGTCTCGCCCAGCGTGCCGCCAAGAATAAAAGCCTGGCTGATCTGGGAGTTCGGCTGGGCGTGGACTCGTTGGCGCCACCGGGCGCTGTCCAGCAGGCCCAACATGGCCAGATGGGTGGCGGGCACGTGATCCACGGTCAAGCAAGCCGCCTGTTGGGTGTCGATGGCGTAAGCTCGTGAGTCGCCCACATGAAACAGCAGCGCTGGACCCTGGGGAGGAATTTCCAGAAGAATCAGAGTGCAGCCCGTTTCATGTCCCGCCGCCTGGAATTCCTGATAAAGCCGGCCGTGCAAGGCCGTCAGCGCCTCGGACAATGGCGCGAGGTCGGCGATGGCCGGTAGTTCGAGTAAACCTTCAATGGTTTTTTCGGTCGCCTCCCGGCCATGATTGTGCCCGCCCATGCCGTCCAATACGGCGAGCCGCCAATGCCCGGCCGGCCAATCGGGCAACCGCAGCCGAGTTTCCTGTTCGCGCCACAGCAACCGAGCTTGACCCCGGCCATCGACGACCAAATAGTTGTCCTGGTTTTCACCGCGCCCACGGCCGGTCGGGGAACATAGCGAACGCACGGCGATTTCCAACGAGCCATCGCAGTCGGCTGGAGATGGGTTGGCAGGGTCTGAAAGGTCCATGGTGTCGTTCATGAGTTCATAACGGATTGGCCAAGTTAAACGTGCGTCGACGTCATTGACTATCGTTGATCGGGGTGGCGGCACCATCCAATGGCAGCCGACCGACCGACCGGACAGGCGTCCTGGTTTTTCTGCTAGACTGAAGGATAAAGTAATTCGGACAGTCGGTTCAGACAAATCACCGGGGCCTTCACGCGAGTCCGTGGCGCATGGACAACGAAAAGCATCTTGAAAAGCTTGCGGAAGCGTATGCCGCCGGCGAGTTGGATGAGGCGGAGTTGGCACGCCGCCAGGAAGAATGGCTGCGGATCGCCGCGTTGGAAGAGGGCAACCCGCAAGATTCGGAGGCCTCAGCGCCCGAGGATCCGCGTTCCAGTCCTGCGGAGACGGGACTCACGCCGCTGGAAGCCGGGTCGGTCATCGGGCCTCCGGAACGGCGGGTCCGCTTGCTGCACGATCTGAGCGGCAAGGGGCGCGTCTGGCTGGTGCGGGTGGTTTTACCGACCGCGCGGGAGACCAACCAACTCGCGGACGATTTCCGGGCCATCAAAATTCTCTTGCCTCCCGGCCAGATCCCTGGCGTGCATGAACCCGGACGCGACGAGCGGGGATTACGAGCGGATCTTATCGGTCTGCGCGCCTATTTGACCAAGCTCAAAGCTCGGGTGGAATCAGCCGCCAAACTCGCGCATCCAAACATCGCCAGCGTGTATGGCTGGCGCTGTGGCGCCGATGGCTGGCCCTTCGCCGAGATGGAATATCTCAGCCACGAGCAAGGCCATAGCCTGACGCAGCGATCGCGCGAACAGGGTTCGCGGGGGTTGCTGCCTTGGGAAACCGTCTTGAAATGGCTGCATCCCGTCGCTAGCGCGCTGGATTACGCCCGGCGGGAGCATCGACTGGCGCATCAGCACCTCGACGCCGACGCGATTTTCATCACCCATCAGGGCACGGTCAAGGTGTTGGGATTCGGTTTGGCGACTGAAGCGCGGGAGCCGGTCGGCGTGCGGTTCGGCGCGGACGAATCCGAGCTGGAACCTGCGGCTCCGGACGGTGCGATGGAATCGATCTCCGCCGAAACCTGGTTCCGCCGCGATGTATTTGCCTTGGCCCTGCTGGTTTACCAGTCCTTGGCGGGACAGAGCGCTTATGAAGCCCAAGGCCAATCTTCGAATCCGCTACCGCGCCCTCCCCAATTGACGGACGCGGCCTGGCAAGTTCTGCGCCGCGGGCTGGCTTACCCGAGCGAGGTGTGTCCGATCGACGCCGACGGCTTCGTGAAGTCGCTGGAGGCCGTGCAACCCGCGTCCGCGAGGTCCGGAAGCGCCCGTGGCGCGCTCCTGAAGCAGGGGAAGTGGTTGGTGGTCGCGGGTTTTGCGGGGATGCTGGCCGTGGGGGGTTACTGGCTGGCCACGGAGAACGACGATGCGCTCGGTCCGGAATCGGTTTTGGGAGATGACCCCGCCGAAATCGGAATCGGTGCGGAAGGCCAGGAACCGGAGGTGGCGCCGAGCCCGATCCCGGACCTCCAGTTACGGGACGTGGAACGCGAGGCCGACCAGCGGGCGTTCGCGGCGGCCAGGGGAGTCGATACGCGACCGGCTTACCAGCTTTACTTGCAACGCTGTCCCAATTGTGGCTATGAAGCGGAAGCGCGGGCCGCCATCCAGCGTTTGGAAAACCAGGAGAAAATCGCGCGACTCCAGGCGGAGTTCGATCAACTGGCAAGCGCGCTGGAACGGGAACGGCGGGGCGACCGGGGTGACGCGGCGCTGTCCCGTCTGGAAGCTTTGCAAGCCCTGATTCCCGACGATCCGTTGCTCGCCGCGGGACGGCAACGGCTCGCGCGCGGGTGGGCGGTGCTCGTGCAGGAGAATCTGGATAAACGGGATCTGCCTGAAGCGCGCCAGTGGTTGCAAAAGGCTGAAGCGGTGCAACCGAAACAGCTCGAATTGGCCAAACTGGCCCAGGCGCTGGACCAGGCGGAAGCCGAGGAACGGATCGAGCAACGCGATGCGCAAGCGTTCGCCGTCGCGCAACGGCGCAATACCCGCCAAGCCTACTGGGCTTATTTGGATCAGTGCGCGGCGGGCTGTCACCACCGCGCCGAGGCGGAAAGGGCGCTCGCCCGACTGGCGCCGGCGTATCCGGTTTTACGGGATCGGTTGGCCGACGGTTCGCCGGGGCCAGAGATGGTAGCGCTGCCGGCGGGCCGGTTTCTGATGGGTTCTCCCCCCCAGGAACCGGGCCGTTACAGCGACGAACAGCAAAGGCCGGTGCGTCTCGGCCAGCCGTTCGCCATCGGCAAGTACGAAGTCATGTTTCACGAGTACGACCGCTTCGCCGCGGCGACCGGGCGGACCTTGCCCGACGATCGGAGTTGGGGCCGCGGGCGCCGGCCGGTCATCAACGTCGCTTGGCGGGATGCCGTGGCCTACGCCGACTGGTTGTCCGGGCAGACCGGCCACCGCTACCGGTTGCCGACCGAGGCCGAGTGGGAGTACGCGGCGCGCGGCGGTGTGGCGGCCAGCCGGTTCTGGGGCAACGATCCCAACGAAGGCTGCGCTTATGCGAACGCGGCCGACCTGGATGGCAAACGGATGTTCGTCGGCTGGACCGTGATGAATTGTCGCGATGGTCATGTGTACACGGCGCCGGTCGGCGGTTACCGCAACAACGATTTCGGGTTGCACGACATGTTGGGTAACGTGCTGGAGTGGACCTGCTCGCTGTACGATCGGGATTACACCGCCCCCGTGCAGGCCTGCCAGGAGCCGATTGCGGGCCGGCAATTCGTGGTGCGCGGCGGTTCCTGGAACGACGAGCCGCGCAACGTCCGTTCGGCGGACCGGCATCGCAGCCGTCCCGATTTCCAGGACTATTTCCTGGGATTCCGCCTGGTTCGGGAACTGCCGTGAACCGCGCCGGACGACGTTGGGGAACGAGGACGCCGCGGCGGCGGCCGGGTGGCTGAAGCGTGAATCCAGTGGGCGTTTATTGCCGGGACCGTTAGAATGCCCGGCTGGAATGGCGGGTCAAAGTCGTTTGAAGGCAATGTGCGCCGCCGCTTTTCAAGGTGTTCGGCGCGAGCGCGCCGCGCCGCCCGCCGGCGCCCGCCGGCACCCGCCGATATTTCGATAGGATGCCATGACCAAGAAATCCAACACGCTGCCCGTCGGCTATCGTCTGCATCAGTACCGCATTGAAACCGTGCTGGGCGCGGGCGGTTTCGGGATCACCTATAAGGCCGTGCATGAGGCGTTGCAAACCCGGGCGGCCATCAAGGAATACTTCCCGGTGGAGTGGTCTTATCGGGATCGCGACGAAGTCAACGTCCTGGCCAATACTCAGGGCGCGTTGCCGACTTCCGAGGTGGGAGAGGATGCCTGTTACACCTGGGGTCTGGAGCGGTTCCTCAATGAAGCCCGCATCCTGGCCCAAGTCAACCATCCCGGCGTGGTGCGGGTGCGGGATTTCTTCGAAGCGAACGGCACCGCCTATATCGTCATGGATTACGAGGACGGCGAGCCGCTTAGCCAGATATTGCAACGGGAAAAGACCCTGCCCGAGGAGCAGGTTCGCCGGTTGATCGACGATGTGCTGCCCGCCTTGGAGGCGGTGCATGGCCTCGGCTACCTGCATCGCGATCTGAAGCCCGCCAACCTCTATCGCCGCGCCGATGGTCGGACGATCCTGATCGATTTCGGCGCGGCCCGCCAGGCGCTGGGCCGGCGCAGCAAGAGCGTGACCAGTGTGTTTTCGCCGGGATACTCGCCCATCGAGCAATACTTGGTCGATGGCAAGAGCTATGGACCTTGGACCGATATCTATGCCGTGGGCACGGTTCTCTATCATTGCGTGACCGGTGCCGCGCCGATCGAAGCACCGGCACGGGTGCTCGACGATCCGTTGCGACCCGCCGAAGAAGCCGCGGTGGGAAAGTACAGTCCGGCTTTGCTGCGTCTGATCGATCGCGCCATGGCGGTTCGTCCCGAGAAACGCTTTCAGACCACCGGGCAAATGCGGGCGGCGCTGGATCTGCCGCCGGAAGAAGAGGACGGGCGCACGGTCAACAAAATGATGAAGCCGCGCCTGACGGTTCCCAATCCGAATCCGGAACCGCCGGCACCTCCGAATCCCCCAGGGTGGCGCCCGCGCTGGTTGTGGGGTGGCGGCTTGGCTGCGGTGGCGGTTTTGGCCGGCGGCATCACCTACTGGCTGAAGCCCGCGTCGCTTCCAGAGCGTCCCCCCACCCCGGAGCCAGCCGTTGTGGTCGACGAATCGCCCGCCGGTCCCCAAACCGGACAGAATTACATTGATCCGATCACCGGCATGAAGTTTGCTTGGATTCCCGAAGGCTGTTTTACCATGGGCAGCCCGGAGACGGAACCGGATCGCGGCGCCAACGAAGCGCCGCATGAGGTCTGCCTGCCGGGTTTCTGGATGGGCCAGTATGAAGTGACCAACGCCCAGTACCAGCGACTCGACGCCGACCATGACAGCGGCGCTTTCGATGCCCACGCGCTCGATGCGCCCGACCAGCCGGTGGTCCGGGTCAGTTGGCGCGAGGCGGCCAGCTACGCCGACTGGCTGGCGAGCCAAACCGGGCTGCGATTTCGCCTGCCGACCGAGGCCGAGTGGGAGTACGCGGCGCGCGCCGGGGAAACGATGTCTCGCTACTGGCAAGACGCTCCAAAGCAGGCGTGCGATTACGCCAACATCTACGATGAAACCGCGCGCCAGGTCATTACTTTCAATTGGGCAAACTATCCCTGCGAGGACGGGCATGTGGTGGCGGCACCCGTTGGCCAGTACACGGCCAATGCCTTTGACTTGTTCGATATGTTGGGCAACGTCGCGGAATGGACTTGCTCCGAGTACGACGCCGCCTACGCGGGCGGGGAGAAACAGTGCGCGGATCGCGAGGCGGCGGCGGGCGGGCGGCGAGTATTGCGCGGCGGTTCGTGGTCTGATTATCCGGGGTTGGTCCGGTTCGCCTATCGCTTTCCAGCCTCGCCGGAGTATCGAAAATTCGATCTGGGCTTCCGATTGGTGTTGGAGCCGGCCACCGGTACTTGAGTCCGTGGCGGAGATAGAGATCATGGGCAAGACCATAATAAATACTTTGGGCTTCACGCTCGCCTTGACCTGCTGGCTGCTGGCCGGATCGGTCCAGGCGGCGGGAAATTCGTCCGGCGAACGGATGACCGCGACCGTGGTCGAGTTCAGCGTGCGCGGCGATCTTCCCGATCATTCCGGCGCCATCATGGCCGATTTGATGGTGTCGGCGATCGCCAATACGGGAAGCTTCACCCTGAAGGATCGGCTGTCCCTGGCGGTGGCGGCCCGCATCGCCAAAGCGCAGGAGCTGGGCGCGACCGGATTGCTGGATCCCAAGACCGCCGCCGAACTGGGCCGGCTGTACGGGGTGGACGCCATTGTGACCGGCGGGATTTCCAAGTTGGGCGATCTGATTACCGTTCAGGCGCGGCTGTTCGATACCCAAACGGCGGCGTTGCTGCGCAGCGGCCAGATTCAGGCCCGGGATCTCGACACCATCCAAATCAAGGTCAACGAGCTGGCGGCCATGATCACGGCGCCGCCAGACCCCCCCAAGACTTACGCGCTGACCCTCAGGACCGAGCCCGTCGACGCCAGCGTTCGACTGCTGGACAGCCCGACCCCCTATCAACCGGGAGTTCGATTGGCACCGGGGGAATATGAGGTTGAGGTCACCCGGGAAGGCTACGTGGCGCGCCGGGAATCAGTGCGGATCGAGGATCGCGATATCACGACCACTCTGACGCTGGAGCCCGCCAAATTTGGTTTGACGATCCGTCCGCAACCCGAGGACGCCCAAGTGCGCCTACGCGATGGCGCGTTAACCTATCAGCCGGGAGTGGCGCTGGCGCCGGGCGAGTACGAGGTGGAGGTGAGCCGGGAGGGCTACGTGTCCCGCACGTTCCCGGTGACCATCGTCAATCGCGAGGTCGAGGTGCCGGTGGTTTTAGAGGAAGTCCCGCCGCCGCCTCAATATGGCCTGACCGTGCGCGCCGAACCGGCGGACGCCCAGATTCGGGTTCTGGACATTCGTCCGGCTTACGAGCCGGGCATGCGACTGGAGCCCGGTAGTTATACGATCGAAGTCTCGAAATCGGGCTACGAGACGGCGCGAGTCACGGCTCGGGTCGTCGATCGCGACGTGACGGTGCCGGTGACGCTGGA
>REEE01000161.1 GCA_007695245.1 Candidatus Competibacteraceae bacterium
CTGCCGGTCACGCCGCGCGCGCCGCCGTGGTGGGTGATGTGGGGGGCATGGGGATAGGGATAACGTGTTAAGTTTTCTGACAAAGTAGAATTAAGGTGATTTCCAGAAATAAAATGACCCGAACTGGCTCCCACGCTCCAGCGTGGGAGCCTTGGCCATCGCGATGCCCCGGCATTGTGGGCCGCTGGAGCGGCCCGAACGGCATTCCCACGCTGGAGCGTGGGAACGAGATGTAGGGATATTCTTTCCCGGAAATCACCTAAGTTTTAAGGGTTAAGAACTTGACAATGGCTGGCGGCTTCGGAGGAGGTTTTTTCAATTTTTGTCAGTCGCGCTCGACCTGCATTATCAATAAAGCCCATGCGCCGCTCCGCGCCGGGACCCGCGAGCGGCCAGTGCCCGAGCAGCACGTTGGGGCGGGCGTTCCCACCTTCGGCACCGCCGATGGCTTTATCGAACGTGTTGTGTTGAGGACGATCCCCCAGCGCGATCTCCATCTCCGGCGGGGCCAGCGGTCCCACCCGATCCAGTTTCCCGCGCGTGCTCTGGCGCGGCGGAGTTCGCCAGCCGCGCTCATGGATCGGGTCGCCGCCTCAATCGGGCCAATAGGCATCGTCCAGAGCCTGTGCCAGAGTGCAAGAACAATCGGCGGGAAATCGATCTTCGTCCAGACCGGTTTCCCGGGCGGCCATCAGGATCGCGTCGCCGTAAGCAACCTGGAACGCCGGGTCGATCTGGTTTTTCAGGCTCGGATTCTCATCGAGCAGGCGTCGAATGCGCCGGCGCTGCTCCTTGATGGGGTACTTCCAACTATTGCCGCGGAGTTCCGGCTGAAGCGACCATTTCAGGAGATGGGCGAGAAGCACGCCCAACCAGGAAATCAGTTGATTGCGCTGGCTCCGGCCCATATCCTCCAACTCCTCGATCAAATTGGCGGCGTCGATTTCCATCAGCCGGTTGGCTTTTAACAACGCCGCCTGCTCCTGGGTCCAGGCTAGAAAGTCTCGCTCGTACAATTCGGCTTGCTTCGTCATCGTCAGGCTCCCGCGTTGGACCTGCCGTTATCCCCAGCTTCCCGCCAGCGCCGCCGCCGGTTCCGCCAGCGACTGAAATCGGGCCAGCCGGACCGCATTGCGCTGGCGGTGGCCCAGCAGTGGCATCAATCCCCGGGCCAAGATGGCCTGCGTGGCCCGCTCGCCCAACAGCGTTTCGGTCGCCGGCTGCAAGCGCCGCTCGTCGGCCTCTTCATAGACATGCGCCGGGAAATCATCGAGTTCCAGCACGGTGCCGGGGCTGAAGTCCTCGCCCTGTTCCGCGAAGGCCGCCGCGACCAACCGCGCGCCGACCAGGGCCGGATTGCCCCACAGATAGGCCGCGGGATCGCGCCCGCCCGGCATCTCCTCAAAGGCGAACTGCTCGACCGGATCGGTCTTCGATCCGTAAGGCAGGCGCAGCAGCACCCGGGGCAGCGCCAGCCCCAACCAGGGCGCGACCGCGCTGCGCCGCAAGAGCTGCCAGCACGCCTCGACCTCGGCCGGCGGCGGACTCCATTGCGCCGGATCGGCCAGCGCCACGGGATCCGCCGCGCACCCCAGCAGGCCGGGATCGGCCGCCGCCAGGAACGGTCCGCCCGCGTGCGCCCCCAGCGCCCCCAGCGCCCCCAGCAGCGCGAGATCCTCGCCGGTGGCACCGAACCGGTAGTCGCCCACCAGCAGAGTCCAGGGCTGGCCATCGTGCAGTTGTACGCCCTGGTCGATCAGCAAGGTATACAGGCTGGTCGCCAGGGGATCGCCGGCGGCCGCACGCAGGTCGAGCAGCAGCTCCTGCTGGGTGACGTCGAGCAGGGAGACCCGCACGACGTCGGCGTCGAAGGCGGCGACCAGATCGTGAACGCCGCGCCAGGCCGCCTCCAGCGCCTGAAAATCCGGCTGGTGCAGGATCGCCCGCATCTGGTCGCCGATCGCGGCATCCACCGCCGCGATCCAGGCCGGCTGGCTCGGGTCGCCGCGCACGATATGCGGTTGCACGACCGCCTGCAGTAAAGTCTGGATGGCGGCCGCGCCCGGTTCGACGGGGCGGGGCGGTGGGGCGACGGCCGGCGCGCGGCCCAACAGGCGCTCGAGCAGATCCGCTTCGCTTTCCGAGGTCGTGGTCGGCGCGGGCGAAGCGGGTTCCTGAGCCGGCATGGGGTTTGCATCCAGTTCTGCGACCGCCTGGGCGAAACTGGCTGGATTGAGCAGGCGGGCGCGGGCGCGACGCAGAACCTGGAACAACTCCAGCCGCTGGTAGAGCGCGTCCGGGTGAAAGTCGTCGAGCTGGCTGAAGCCGAGCGTGAGAACGGTCCCGCGCTCCGCGTCCAACGGCAGCCGCAGCTTGGGCGCCAGCCGGGCCACGATCGCGTTGAAATTGTCCGCATCCACGGTCATCAGCGAGCGCCGGGTCAGATCCAACAGGGGGGCGGGGGCTTCCCGATGGCCGCGCCCGCTGAAGTCGGCCATGATCAGGAAGTGCAATGGAGCGGCGGGCGCGCGGTGCGCGGCGGTTGCGGCGGACCGGGGAAGCGTGAACTGGAATTCCATTCGGCTGGGCATGGCGTGGTTCTCTGGAATGCAGGGATGATTTTGTGGAGTTTAACGCGGTCCCAACCGCGGCGGCGATGGGCCGGCGGGCGTATTTTTGCCGGGATTTGCTGCTACACTCAAACAGGTTAGCGCCCGCGACGGCGGGCTTGGAGTTTAAGGTATGGCCATCACGCAAAAACACCGGATTTTCGCGGCCGAGACCCCGCTCGGTGAAGATGTTCTGGTCTTCTATCGCATGACCGGGACCGAGCAACTGGGGCGGCTGTTCGAATACGAGCTGGAGTTGCTCAGCGAACGCACCTACATCCAGTTGGCCGACGTGTTGGGCAAGAACGTGACCGTGCGCATGCAACTGCCGGAGGCGCGCGGGGCGGGCGCCCGCTATTTCAACGGGTTCGTGACCCGGTTCAGCTATCTGGGGATGCGCGGCATGCGCTACGGTGCCTATCGGGCAACCCTCAGTCCCTGGCTGTGGTTTCTGACCCGTACCGCCGATTGTCGCATCTTTCAGAATCAGACGGTTCCCGACATCATCGAGTCGGTTTTTCAGGAGCACGGCTTTACCGATTTCAAAAAATCGCTCAGCGGCGAGTATCGGACCTGGGAATACTGCGTGCAGTATCGGGAAACGGATTTCAATTTTGTCAGCCGCTTGATGGAGCAGGAAGGCATTTACTACTACTTCGAGCACGAAAACGGCAAGCATACCCTGGTGCTGGCGGATGACTACAGCGCGCATGGCGCGTTTCCAAATTATAGCGAAGTCCCCTACTACCCGCCGGACGCCATGCAATGGAAGGAGCGCGATCATCTTTATGAATGGGTGGTCGAGAAACAGGTGCAACCCGGCGGCTACGCGCTCGGCAGTTTTGACTTCATCCTGCCGGCCAAGGATCTGCGCAAGACGACCTCGATGCCGAAGAACCACGCCATGGCCCAATTCGAGGTTTATGACTATCCGGGCGAGTACACCGAACCGGGCGACGGTGACAATTACACCAAAATCCGCCTGCAGGAATTACTGGCCCAGCACAAGGTGATCAAGGCGGAGGGGGTCACGCGCGGACTGGCGAGCGGTCATTTGTTCACGCTGACCAACAGCGGCAATCCGGATCAGGACCGCGAGTACCTGGTGGTTTCCGCCGCCTATGAACTGCAAGCCGATCCCTACGAGTCCGTACCGACGCCAGAGGCGACTAAACCCTACCAGGTGCATATCACCGCCATCGACGCCCAACAATCCTACCGGGCACCGCGCGTTACCCCCAAACCCGTGGTGCGGGGACCGCAGACCGCGATTGTGGTCGGTCCGTCCGGCGAGGAGATTTATACCGATCAATACGGTCGGGTGAAGTGCCATTTTCACTGGGATCGGCACGACAGCGCCGACGAGAACAGCTCCTGCTGGATTCGCGTGGCCCAGAGCTGGGCCGGCAAGAAGTGGGGTGCGCTGTATCTGCCGCGCATCGGTCAGGAAGTGATCGTCGATTTTCTGGAGGGCGACCCCAATCGGCCGATCGTGACCGGTCGGGTTTACAACGGCGCCAACATGCCGCCCTACGCCTTGCCCGACAACAAGACGCTGTCCACCCTCAAGAGTCTGTCCAGCACCGGTGGCGACGGCTTCAACGAATTCCGGTTCGAGGACAAGAAAGGCGAGGAACAGATTTTCCTGCACGCCGAACGCAATCAGGACCTTCGCGTCAAGAACGACGCCTTCGAATGGATCGGCAACGAGCGGCACCTGATCGTTAAGAACAAGCAGTTCGAGCAGGTCGAGGGCGAAAAACACCTGATCGTCAAATCGGGCGACGGCGGCAGCGGTGATCAGTTCGAGAAAGTCGAGGGCGAGAAGCATCAGGAAGTCCAGCAGGACCACAACCAGAAAGTCGGCGGTACGCTGTCGATCAAGGTCGATGGCGATATGCAGGAAAAGGTGGGCGGTAGCCACGCGCTGGATGCGAGTTCGGAGATCCATCTGAAAGCCGGGATGAGCGTGGTGGTTCAGGCTGGCAGTCAACTGACGCTCAAAGTCGGCGGCAGTTTTGTCTCGATCGACAACAGCGGGGTGACCATTCAGGGCACGATGGTCAAGATCAACAGCGGCGGTTCCGCCGGCAGCGGTTCCGGCAGTTCGCCCACGGCGCCCACGGCGCCCACGGCGCCCCAGGAAGCAGCGACCGACCAGCCTGGGGAGCTTTCCGAAGTGCAAACTACCCCCATTCAGAAGCAGAGCCGCTCGCTGGACTCGGTCAGCGTGGGCGGTTTTCAGAGCCCGCAGGCGCGCGCGTTGGCCGGTGCCGCCCAGAGCGGCGCGCCGTTCTGTGAAATCTGTGAGACGGCCGGCAGCGGCCGGTGAGTTCCTGATTGCCTTGAAGCATTGAGCCATGACCGCAAAAGTACCGCCGCAAGCTATTGCCCAGCACCTGTTCGCCGTTCCGGAGACGGTGGCGTACGCCATTCTCGATGGCGCTTCGGTTCCCGATTTACCCCGGATCTTGGAACGGTTCGAGGTCGAGGCGGAGTGTCTGTTCCGGGGGGAATTGGAGTCCGATGTCGCACTGGCCGCGCCTTATCTGATGGCCTTGCAGCCGGACGAGCCGTTTACCGAATGGCTGTTGCAAGAGGGTTGGGGCCAGCACTGGGGCATCTTCGCCGTTAGCAAGATCGGTCTCCGGGAACTGCGCATGCATCTGCGCACCTTGCTAAAGGTCTATGGGCCGGATATGAAGCCGCTCTATTTCCGCTATTACGATCCCCGGGTGCTGCGGACCTATCTGCCGACTTGTAACGAGAAGGAGTTACTGGCGATTTTTGGGCCGGTGTTGCGTTATATCATGGAAGATGAAGATCCCTCGACCCTGCTGAAGTTCTGGCCCGCGGGCGGGCAGGTAGGGATGGAGCAGGCTGCGCTGGTCCGAACAGGATCCGTGCGGCCCTGACGAAAGAATTTGAAACTGCTGCATACGCTATGCGAGGCGCTGATGTCTGGTAAACCCGCTGCTCGTGTGACCGATCCCGTTTCCCATCCGTTGCCGCCGATACTGACGGGGGGGTCGGGTAGTCCGAACGTCTTGATCGGCTTTATGCCGGCCTGGCGGGGCGTGATGGCCGCCGCCGCCGCCGGGTTGCAAGCGGCCAAGAAGACGTCCGATGCGGCGATCAAGACCGCTGAATCGGCGGCGCTGGCGGCGGCGGGAACGCCCGGTGCGCCGGCGGCCAAGGCGGCCGAGGAATCCGCCAAGGCCGCGGCGGCTTCCGCCATGGGCAGCGCCATTACCAGCGCGGCGGCGGGCGCGGACATTCATATGTGTGCCACGCCGTTGCCGATTCCACCGCACGGTCCCGGAGTTGTGATCGATGGCAGTCAGACGGTGCTGATCAACAACCTGCCCGCTTGCCGTCAAGGCGACACCCTACTGGAAGCGGTCGGCCCCCCTAACAAGATTACGATGGGGTGCATGACCGTGCAGATCGGTGGATGACCCGGACCGGCCACAGAGCGAACCGAAACCATGCTAATCATTCGCGAGATCCAAATGGCGGTTTTCGAGCAGGCGGCCGTGCGCAATTTCGAGAATCGACTGCTCGAACATGTGGAGAAATTTTTCCCAAAACACCGCGAAATCCAGGGCGAAGAGCCAGCGCGCAAGGTGATTCGCTTGGGGATCGAGCGGGCGGAGCGGTACGGTTTGGTCTCCGAGCGCGATCTGTATCTCTACGTGGGCCTGATGTTCATGCTGGGCAGCTATTTCGACCAGGACCCCCAGTTGCCGTGGGCAGCCCAGATGCTCGCTGATGAAAGCATCGTCGATCCGAGCGTCCGCGCCGACCGGTTGCACGACCGGGCGATGGCGTTTCTCAACGAGGCGGCGGGACAGGAGAGTCAGTATCTCGAACGCGCGCTGAGTAAGGGGCGCAAACTGCCCGCCAGCGCTCTGGCGCGGACCGGCGAGGACCGCCAGCTCAGCTTCGGCGATTACCTGCTGAAGCTGCTCTATGACTGGTATCCCGAGAAATATCAGGCGGTGGGCGATCCCGCCATCCGGCAGTTGATCCGCCAGGGCTACCAGACCGCCAGAGGTTATGGTCTGACCGACGAAAAAGGCATCGCCGTTTATCTCGGCCTCATATTTTTGCTGGGCGGGGGGTTTGATCGCGATCCCCAGTACCCTTGGGCGGAGGCGGTGTTGCAAGACGCGACGCTGGTCGATCCAGTCAAGAAAGGCGAGACGCTCCATCAAAGCGCCTTGGCGTATTTGGAACAGTGGTTGGCGTAAGGAGGTTGCGGAGATGTGCATTCCAAATCGCGCGGCGCGGGAGACGCAGGGAGATAGCGCCAAAGCCAAGCCCAGCACGAATCCCGGTAACACGACCCAGGGTTGTCCGTTAACTTCCAAAAAGTATCCTAGCAAGCCGACGCTTGACGATTTGCTGAAGGATCCATTAGTGGATGCGGAACTCAAGAAAGCTTGGCAGGAATCCAATCCAAACGCACCCGATGTGCCAAAAGGTCAACCGGGTAGCACCAAGAAAGAGCAAGGAGGAGGAATCTACTGGGACAAGAAGACGGGTGAGTTGAAGATACAGAGAACTCCCGCGGGGACGCGCGATGGTACTACTGGAGCGCCCGCCAGCATTGGTTCAGATTGGGAGAAAGTTGGGGAGTTTCACACCCATCCCAATAAGGCTTCCGAAGGATATACCGCCGATCCCAGCCCAGCCGACCGCAATTATGTGAAAAATACCTCCAAAGTGCCTGAAATTATTGAAACGCACGAAGGTCGCAAGACGATTCCCTATCCCTGATGACCAAACGAGTCATACAGCAATCGTAAGCATTCAGTCCCCTAAACGGCGATCCAAAACTCGTTTAGCGGCGTTATAATTGCGATCTTGCGGTCACCTGATTTTTCCAATTTCCAGTTTCCAGTGAATGAGGTTCATGATGTCCGATATAGAGATCACTGAGGCGGTTGACCAAATTGCTGAAGAAGTCGCGCACGAATATGTCAGGCTAGTCAAACAGTGGCCGGTGGAGGATTATCACCTTGAAATACTGCGAAGCGATTCGGCTGTTGTGGTCGTCGACGCAGTTCATAAGGATGATTTGACTGGGAGTAAATCCCCCAATAAATCCGTGCAGTTGCATGTGGATGTGCAGGATCGAAAAGTTACCAGGGAACTCGCTTATCAATAGGGTGGATTGGATGGGGTGACGAGATGATGCTTCGGGTACGTTCGGGTCTACCAAGAGACATCGACCGACTTAATAAGCGACTGCGAGCAGCAGATTTACAGGAAATCCAAGCGGTTACGGGAGAGGATTCCCGTAAGGCGCTCGAACAGGGCATGGCGTGGTCGGATCCTTGTTTGGTCGTTGCCGATCCACAAGATCGTTCCCTGGCGCTGTTTGGCGTCGTTCCTGATCCGGGTCAGGCGGATGTTGGTCGCGTTTGGCTGCTCGGTACTGATGATCTGGTCAGCTATTCTCATGCCTTCCTGCGCAATAGCCGGAAGTGGATTGAAAAGCTCCACGAACGCTATCCCACGCTCTGGAATTATGTGGACGCTCGCAATGAAGTCCACATCCGCTGGCTGAAGTGGTGCGGCTTTACCTTCCTGCGCCGGATCGAAGAGTACGGCGTGGAGCGGCGGCCATTTTATGAATTCGAGCGGATCGCTGGAAAGTCGATGTTGGATAAGCGTTCACCTCCCCCTTTCGTCAAAGCTGATCGTACGACTTACTATAGTGTATTTGAGAATCATCCGTACATGAATAAGAAAAATGAAAAGCAAGTTATTGATTTTATGAATTAATTAAATAAGGAATAGCGGGAAATATAGGGATAATTGCAAATCAGACTATGATTGATGAGAGTATGTAGCCACCAAGGGCTGGTGATCGCCATCCTGACGCGAAACGAGCATTGTCCACCCCATGTCCATGTTGGCACGGCTCGGTGGGATGCTCGTTTCCTGTTCAGTTTCTGGCACAACGACGTGCGGTTGTGGGATGTGACCCCGGCGCGGAACGAACCGAATGTGGCGGTGTTGGAAGAACTGCGCCAAGCGCTCAAACAACCCCTCCATTTACACCGGGCGCGTGAATGTTGGTGGAGTACCCGGCAAACCGTCTGCCTGGAGAACCAACAATGGGATCCGGCCGCCGAGGAGGTGGTCAGCCCCAAGGATCAGCGGCCAGGTGCGTTGACGATCCAGTCGGCTCACTTCGACGCGCAGGCTTACAAGACGGTGTTGCAATTGGCCGGGCAATCCAGCCCCTTGGAGATCGAGTTATGAAAACGGTAAAAGCACGAGAGCGGTTCGACGAACCCGTGACGGCGACCGTATTGGAGCAAGCGATAGTGCGCGGCCGCAAGCAGCTTAGCCAAGGGTTGCACGCAACCGCCGTGCAATACCTGCCGGCGTTCAAGTCGCTGCTGATCGGTTTCGCCGATCAAAGCGCGGTGGTCTTGCCCGTGAAGAATTACCCGGAGCTAGCCGAATTGAGTACGACCGAACTGGAGCACTTGGCGGTAGGCTTCGGCGGCTCCGCGTTATGCCTGGACGAGCGCGACCTGCACGTGTCGATTGCTGGCTTGGTGTCGGCTAGCCAGCCGCTGATGGAGATGGCTGCAACGGTGATTGCCGTGCGCCAAGGCAATGGGGTCACCCTTTAGCTATAACGGCTAGACTCTTACGCATTGCTAAAGATGAAGCTTGGCAGGGTACGCATCGCGTACCTTTTCGGTTCTTCAAGGATTCTTGGTTCCTCGACCAGACGCTTGCGGTCGATTTTGCCGTTGGGATTGCGCGGCAGATCGGTCGGATAGGCGATTTAAAGGGATGACCGCGTCGCCCGTTGCGTGAGGGGAATGCCGCCGATCTGGAGGCAGTCGTCGACGACCGGAAACTGGTGCATCGGCGGATGAACGGGCTTATCCGTGTTTATGGGTCGGACTCCTCAAAGCGGTCGCGCAGCTCCTCGACCAAGCGTTTGCGGTCGATTTTGCCGTTGGGGT
>REEE01000241.1 GCA_007695245.1 Candidatus Competibacteraceae bacterium
TCCGGCCTGTGGGGCGTCGCCACAGTCAGGAGTTGAAAAAACTGTTGCAGGAGGCGGGCATTCCGCCGTGGGAGCGGGAGCGGCTGCCGTTGGTGTATCGGGATGAGGCGTTGCTGGCGGTCGTAGGGTTGGACATCGCCGCCGATCATGCCGCCGCGCCCGGCGAGCCCGGCAGGTGCCTGGTTTTGCAGCCGCTGGCGACGGCCGACTCTGGCATCGTGTAGTGGGGCTTTTGGAAATTAAACAGGGATCCTGATTGATCCTGAGAGGCGGAGCACCGATGGGCATGTTTGATTCGCTCTATATCGAGCTGGACGGCCAGGAGCTGGAAGTCCAGACCAAGCGTTTTGACTGCGGCCTTGGGAGCTATCGCGTCGGCGACTGGATCGACGGTGCCCCACCTGGGATTCGCGTCTACTTCGACAGTCTGAGTCTCTCAACGCCGCCTTGTCCAGAACTCACGTTTGATGCCGAAGTCGCACGCGACTACAGACGCGACCACAAAACCACTTTTCCACGCGCAAAAGAAAAGCGGCTAGCCAATTTCTCAGCTAACCGCTTGTTTTATTTGGCGCGCCCGGAGAGATTCGAACTCCCGACCACCTGGTTCGTAGCCAGGTACTCTATCCAACTGAGCTACGGGCGCTGAGGGGGAAGTACAGTTTTTCCAAGACAGCTACAGACCGAAAATTACGAAAATTCTTGGCTTGTATTCAGGAGAATTTGGCGGAGAGAGAGGGATTCGAACCCTCGATGGAGCTTTTAACCCCATACTCCCTTAGCAGGGGAGCGCCTTCAGCCGCTCGGCCATCTCTCCGGAAAATATCCATGCTCTGCGGATGACGGAACGCTTAATATAGCGCTTGCATCAATCCCCGTAAAGGGCTTTGGACTGCTCTCGCTTCCCGAGGTTCCACGCTCTCGGCGCTCGCCAGCCGTCAATCCTTGACGGTGGAAATTGGCGCGCCCGGCGAGACTTGAACTCACGACCTTCGGCTCCGGAGGCCGACGCTCTATCCAACTGAGCTACGGGCGCGTAGACAAAGCAAGATACTCGACTTGCGGTCTGTCGTCCAGTATTCCGATTCGATATTTGTTCTGGAGTTTTCAGGGAAAACCAAATACCGTTATAATCTTGATGTGTCTTAGGCTTACCCAAGCGACACCCAAGACAGCAAGCCCGACCAAAACTTTCCCAACAACGGTGCTCCCGTGAAAACGCATACCCGCCGATGGGGGAATGACCGAGTCGCGTCCACCGCAACGCATCCAGGAATGCGCCGGTCAAGATTGCGTTCCAATGAGGTGAGAATGTGAACCCACAAGCAGATAAATCCGTTATCACCACGTCCGTCGCCCTAGTCTCAGCACTGGTGCTGCTAGCCACCGCGTTATTCATGGTGGCCAGCCTCCTCGGCACCTTCGACAGCGCCTCCCCCGAAGATGACTCGCGAAGGCAAGCAGCGGTGCTCGAACGCATCAAGCCCATCGCGCGAGTCTCCTTCGAAGAACCCCAGCCGGTTGCCGAGACCGCCGGGATCAAAATAGCTGATCTTTCCGGAAAAGCGGTTTACGATCAATCCTGCGCGGCCTGCCACACGACGGGAGCCGCCAACTCACCCGTCATCGGTGTTAGGGAACAGTGGGAATCCCGCTTCGCTCAAGGGCTGGACGTTCTGGTGGACCATGCCATCAACGGTATCCGCGCCATGCCAGCCAGGGGTGGAAATCCCGCACTAACCGACGCCAACATTCGGGACTCCGTGATTTACATGTTGGAAGAAACCGGCTTCGAGGTTGCAACCGCCGAGGAGACCGCGCCCGCCGAGGAGGCCGAAGCCGAAGAAGTCGAAGAAGCTGAAGCTGAAGCCGAAGCTGAAGAAACCGAAGAATCTGAAGCCGAATAATCCGCGATCCAACCGATATCGCCGCCATGCAAGGGCCATCTCCTCCAGGGGTGGCCCTTCGTTTTTCAGGCTCACTTTGATGCGCCCCGATCTCCGTTACACCGAATCTCCGCGTCACGAACCGCATCACTGGACCAATATTCGCGCCCTGTTGCCCTATCTCTGGGAATATCGCGGTCGGGTGTTGCTCGCTCTCGGCTGCCTGGTGCTGGCCAAGGTCGCCAACATCGGTGTCCCGCTGGTGCTCAAGCAGATCGTGGATTATCTGGACGCTCACCGGGACGTGATGGTCGTGCTGCCGGTCACCCTGCTGCTGGCCTATGGGGCCTTGAAACTGGGCAATGCCCTGTTCAGCGAACTGCGCGATCTGTTGTTTGTCCGGGTACGCTATCGCGCCATGCGCCGGTTGACTCTGCGCACCCTGGCGCACCTGCATAATCTGTCGCTTCGCTTTCATCTGGAGCGCAAGACCGGCGCGATCAGCCGCGATCTGGAACGCGGCGCGCGCAGTCTGAGCACGCTGCTGAATTATCTGGCGTTCAGCATCCTGCCGGTGATGGTGGAATTTCTGTTGGCGGCGGCGCTGCTGCTGGGCCGTTACCCTGCGGTTTTTACGCTGATCATTTTTGGCAGCGTCGCCGTGTATGTCGGCTTCACGCTGGCGATCACCAACTGGCGAATGGAGCATCGCCACGCCATGAACCGATTTGAGTCGCAGGCCGGCAACGAAGCGCTCGATAGTCTGATCAACTATGAAACGGTCAAGTATTTCGGCAACGAGCAGTGGGAACTGCGGCGCTGCGACACGACCCTGGCATCGTGGGAAAACAGCGCCGTGCTCAGCCAGACGTCAATGTCGGCGCTCAATTTCGGGCAGGGCGCGATCATCGCGGTCGGGGTGACGCTGATCCTGTTCGTGGCCGCCGGCCACGTCGCCGCTGGCCAGATGACGCTGGGCGATCTGGTGCTGGTCAACGCGCTGCTCTTGCAACTCTTCATTCCTTTGGGTTTTCTAGGAATTGTCTACCGGCAAATCCGCTATGCGCTGGCCGACATGAGCGACTTGGTGCGCCTGCTCGGGCAAACGCCGGAAATCCGCGATGCGCCCGCCGCCGCCGAATTGGTGGTAAAACACGGCGAATTGCGCTTCGAGCAGGTCCGTTTCGGCTATCAGCCCGACCGGCAAATCCTGTTCGATGTGAACTTTACGGTGCCGCCGGGCCGCAAGTTGGCGGTGGTCGGCGCCAGCGGGGCCGGCAAGTCCACCCTGGCGCGGTTGCTGTTCCGGTTTTACGACGCGACCGGCGGGCGCATTCTGATCGACGGCCAGGACATCCGCACCGTGACGCAAGCGAGCTTGCGCGCCGCCATCGGCATCGTTCCGCAGGACACCGTGCTGTTCAACGACACCCTCTATTACAACCTGGCCTACGCTCGACCCGGAGCCAGCCGCGAGGAGATCGCGGTGGCCGCCCGGATGGCGCAATTGCATGAGTTCATCGCCGCGTTGCCGGCCGGTTACGACACGGTGGTCGGCGAGCGGGGACTGAAGCTGTCGGGCGGTGAGAAACAGCGGGTCGCCATCGCTCGCGCCATCCTCAAACGCCCGCGCATTCTGGTTTTCGACGAGGCGACTTCGGCGCTGGACAGCCAGTCCGAACAGGCCATCTTGCAGGCCCTGCGCGCGGTGGCCACGGATCACACCACGCTGGTGATCGCCCACCGGCTGTCCACCATCGTCGACGCCGACCAGATTCTGGTGCTCGAGCACGGTCGGGCGCGGGAGCGGGGCACCCATCGGGAATTGCTGCAACAGAACGGGCTCTACGCGCAGATGTGGATTTTGCAGCAGCGGGAACGGGAAACCCAGGAGGAAGAACGCCTGCTGGGTCTGGATTGAGTTCAAACCTCATCCCAACCGTCCGCGCTGAATTCCAGCAGCGCGCGTTCCGTCTCGCTCAAAATCACCAGCACGCCGGCGTGCTGGCGTTGCAGCCAGGCGCGTCGCTCGTGCCGATCGATGGATTCGTCGGAGTCGAGAGCGACGGATGCACTGAGAACAATGGTCAACTCCTCGACCGCCGCTTCCAGTTCGTCCAATTCTTCCAGCAATTCCAGCCGCCGAAGCCGCAAGTCGTGAAAGGTCGTCATGGTCAGACCGCTTGGATCGCACGCCAAGCCTTGGATTGAATGATGGGCCCTGTAGGAATCGAACCTACAACCAAGGGATTATGAGTCCCCTGCTCTAACCGTTGAGCTAAGGGCCCGTGAGAGGTGAAATTCTAAGCCGATATTCCGGTTTTCCGCCAGCGGGTTAGTCCAGATCCAGAAAACTGCGCAATTGTTCCGAGCGATTCGGATGCCGCAACTTGCGCAGAGCCTTGGCTTCGATCTGACGGATGCGTTCGCGGGTCACGTCGAACTGCTTGCCGACTTCCTCCAGGGTATGATCGGTCGGCATGTCGATTCCGAAGCGCATCCGCAGCACCTTGGCCTCGCGCGGGGTCAGCGTCGCCAGAACTTCGTGCGTCGATTCCCGCAGACCCTCGATGGTGGCGGCGTCCACCGGCAACATCACGCTGGCGTCCTCAATGAAATCACCCAGATGCGAATCCTCGTCATCACCGATCGGCGTCTCCATCGAAATCGGTTCCTTGGCGATCTTCATGACCTTGCGGACCTTGTCCTCCGGCATCTCCATGCGCAGCGCCAGATCTTCCGGCGTGGGTTCCCGGCCCATTTCCTGGAGCATCTGCCGGGAAATCCGGTTCAGCTTGTTGATCGTCTCGATCATGTGGACCGGAATGCGGATGGTGCGGGCCTGATCGGCGATCGAGCGGGTGATGGCCTGGCGGATCCACCAGGTGGCATACGTCGAAAACTTGTAGCCCCGCCGGTATTCGAATTTATCGACCGCTTTCATCAGGCCGATATTGCCCTCCTGGATCAGATCCAGGAATTGCAAACCCCGATTGGTGTACTTCTTGGCGATGGAAATCACCAGCCGCAAATTCGCCTCGACCATCTCCTTCTTGGCGCGGCGGGCCTTGGCCTCGCCGATCGACATGTGCCGGTTGATATCCTTGATCTCGTGGATGGGCAACCGCACTTCCTGTTCGATGGCTTCCAGTCGCCGTTGCGCCGCCAGGATCGCCGCGCGGTGCTCCATCAGCGAGTTCGCGTATTTTTTGCCGCTCTGAATCTGTTCTTCCACCCAGTCGAGACGCGTTTCGTTTTGCGGGAACGAGGTGATGAACGTCTTGCGCGGCATCTGCGCCTGGCCGACGCAGAGGTTCATGACCTCGCGTTCGTGGGCACGGATGCGCTCGGCCATGGCGTGCAGGTTAACGATCATGCGATCCAGGGTTTTCGGCACCAGCCGAAACTGCAAAAACCGGTCGCTGAGTTGTTGGCGGAGCGTCTGGGTCTGGGGATGCTGGAAACCCAGTTCGTCGGTGCTGTCCAGCGTTTGCTCGAGCAGGGCGCGCAAATCCGCAAAGCGGCGCGCGGTTTCCTCGGGATCCGGGCCGTTTTCGAACACGCTCCGCGTCCCTTCCTCTTCGCCCTCCTCCTCTTCCTCTTCTTCGACCGCTGCGACCTCCTCACCGACCACGGCATCCGGATCGTCGGCGGTCAACAAGACCTCGGTATCCGGCACCGGTGGGGGGGCTTCTTCAACATCATTGAAGCCGCTGATGATATCGGTCAGGCGGGTGCCATTTTCGCTGATCGAGTCGTAGATCCGCAGCAGTTCGCCGACCGTCAGCGGATAGTTGGCCAGCGCCGACAAGACCTGGGTCATCCCTTCCTCGATGCGCTTGGCGATCAGAATCTCACCTTCGCGGGTCAGCAATTCCACGGTGCCCATCTCGCGCATGTACATGCGCACCGGGTCGGTGGTGCGGCCGAACTCGCTGTTCACATCGGCCAGCGCGGCGGCGGCTTCCTCGGCGACCACGTCGTCATCGGCGCTGACCGGATTCTCGTTGAGCAGCAGGTTCTCGGTATCGGGCACGAATTCGTGGACTTCGATGCCCATATCGTTGATCATCGAAATGATATCTTCGATCTGCTCGGGATCGACGATGTCATCGGGCAAATGGTCATTCACCTCGGCATAGGTCAGGAAGCCCTTCTCCTTACCGCGGGCGATCAACTTCTTTAATTGCGACTGTTGCTGCTCGCTCATGACCTGTTCACAGACTGGGATAGGAAACAAAAGGGAAATCGCTAATCATAACAGCTAACCCGCTTAGATGTCGCAAGACGAATATAGTTACTTTTTCGGCGATTTGCCGAGGTTCTGCAAAACCGCGCGTTCGGCGTCGCTCAGCGCTCGTGGCGTACCGCGCCGCAGCAGCATATCGGGCAACTGTTCCCGCGGATCCTGGCGGCGGCGCAGATAGGCCAGAATATCGGTGAGTTCCCGCTCGAATTGATAGTCCTGTTCTGGCACTTCCGGTTCCCAAACCGCGAGGCGCTCCAGAATTTTGCCTTCGCGCGTATCTCGATAGCGTTCCAACAGCGTGGCGATCCGGAGATGCGGTTGATTCCGCAGGATGCCCAGCAGTTCGGCCAACAATGGCATTCCCGGTTCGCTGCTATCCGGCGGGAGGGCGTCGGCCGATAGCTGTCGCGCCAGTTCCGGCCGGTATAGCAACAGAGCGATGGCTTTACGCAACGGGGTGCGAATCAGCCGCAGATTGTGGTCGGCGCGACTGGCGGCGGCGGAGACCGGAGGCGGGCGCAGGCGGGTCGCCTCCAGTCCGGCTTCCTGCCGGAGCCGCCCGATCATCAGATCGCGAAAATGCCCGTCGGGCAGTTTTTCCAGCAGCGGGCGCGCCCGCTCGGCCAAACGGGCGCGGCCGGCCAAGGTGTCGGGATCGGTCTGGGCGCGCAACTCGGCGAACAGATAGTCAGCCAGCGGCGTGGCTTGCGTCAGTCGTTGTTCGAACGCCGCCTGACCCTCGCGGCGCACCAGCGTATCGGGGTCCTCGCCCTCGGGCAAAAACAGAAAACCGATCCGCCGCCCGTCGCGCAGGAACGGCAGCGCCGTTTCCAGCGCCCGCCAACCCGCCACCCGACCGGCGCGATCGCCGTCGAAACAAAACACCAGATCGTCGATCGCCCGGAACAACCGCTCGATGTGTTCGGCGGTGGTGGCGGTACCCAGAGTGGCGACGGCATAAGTCACTTCGTGCTGGGCCAGCGCCACCACATCCATGTAGCCCTCGACCACCACCAACCGCTGGAGCGGCCGGCGGTGGGCGCGCGCCTCGTACAGGCCGTACAGCTCCGAACCCTTGTGGAATAACGGAGTTTCCGGAGAGTTGAGATACTTGGGCGTGGTGGTGCCCTCCAACGCCCGCCCGCCGAAGGCGATGACCCGGCCGCGCCGGTCGCGGATCGGAAAAATAATGCGGTCGCGAAAGCGGTCGCGCGGCCGGCCCCGCTCGTCGCGACTGACCAGCCCGGCGGTGAGGAGATCCTCGGCGGCGGCACCGGCCGCACTCAGCGCGCGGCTGAGATTTTCCCAGCCGGGGGGTGCGTAGCCGATGCCAAAAACATTGGCGATCCGCCCGGTCAGGCCGCGCTGGCGCAGATAGTCCACCGCCCGTTGTCGGGCCGGATGCTCGCGCAATTGCCGGCGAAAGAACTGGTCCGCCTGGGCGACCCACTCCAGCAACCGCCGGGTCGAACCGCCGTCTCCTCCGGTTTTGGGCAGGTCCATCCCCGCCAGCCGGGCCAGTTCCTCGACCGCATCCAGAAATTCCAGCCGCTCGTAGGACATCAGGAAGTCGATGGCATTGCCGTGAACGCCACAGCCGAAACAGTAATAAAACTGCTTGTGGGGACTCACCGAGAAAGAGGGCGTTTTCTCGGCGTGAAACGGACAGCAGGCCATGAATTCACGGCCTGCCCGGCGCAGCGGGACGCGGGCGTTGACAATATCAACCAGATCCACCCGGCCCAGCAATTGATCGAGGAACTCCTGGGGAATGCGGCCAGCCATAAGCCCAAAGCCTAGCGGACCGGCGTCCGACTGTCAGCAGCAGCATGCAACAAAGAGGGCGACGCGGTGCGGAGCCCGTTCGGACTCGGCACCCCGCTCAACCACCGAAGCGGGCCTTGACCCGCGCGCTGACTGCGGCCAAATCCGCTCGGCCTTGCGCCTGGTCCTTGATCAGCGCCATGACCTTGCCCATGTCGCGCAGCGACTGAGCGCCGGTCGCGGCGATGGCGTTGGCGATCAGAGTTTCGAGGTCGGTTTCGCTCAGCGGCGCCGGCAGATAGGATTGGACGAGGTCGATTTCGAAGCTCTCCTGCGCGGCCAGATCCGCGCGGCCGGCATTCTGGTACTGAGCCAGCGATTCCCGGCGTTGCTTGATCATCTTTTCCAGAACGCCGAGCGCCTGGGTCTCGTTCAGTTCGATGCGCTCGTCGATTTCGCGCTGCTTGATGGCGGCCAGGATCAGTCGGATCACGCCAAGACGATTTTTGTCCTTGGCGCGCATGGCGGCTTTCATGTCATCCTGGATACGGTCTTTGAGGGACATGGCGATACTCTCGCGAACGCTGGGGGGCGGGCTGGCGCTTCAGTAGAGACGGACGCGACGGGTGACTTCCCGGGAAAGTTTCTTCAGATGACGCTTGACGGCGGCGGCGCGCTTGCGCTTGCGTTCCTGGGTGGGTTTTTCGTAAGACTCGCGGCGGCGGACCTCGGACAGCACGCCAGCTTTTTCACAGGAACGCTTGAAGCGGCGCAGCGCCACGTCAAACGGCTCATTTTCCTTGATTTTCACGGAAGGCATTAAACCGTCACCTCATTCATGGTCGAAGTACAATAGTGGTTGGATTGGATTTGTCAAAAAACATTGTATGCTAACCATTTCCATGGCTAAACGCAAAATATCGAGCGTGTGAATGTTGATCCTCGGCCTTGAAACCTCCTGCGATGAGACCGGCGTGGCTTTATACGACAACGAACGCGGCCTGCTGGCCCACGCCCTGCACAGCCAGGTCGCGCTGCACGCCGAATACGGCGGCGTGGTGCCGGAACTGGCTTCGCGCGATCACGTCCGTAAAACCCTGCCCCTGCTGCGGGAGATTTTTCGCCAGGCGGACGTGACGCCGCGCGCGGTGAACGGCGTGGCCTACACGCGCGGTCCGGGGTTGATCGGCGCGTTGCTGGTGGGCGCGGCCATCGGGCGCGGTCTGGCCTGGACCTGGAACGTGCCGGCCATCGGCGTCCATCACATGGAAGGTCATCTGCTGGCACCGATGCTGGAGCCGGAACCGCCGGCGTTTCCGTTCGTCGCCTTGCTGGTGTCCGGCGGCCATTCCCTGCTGGTGGAAGTGGATGGAGTCGGCCAGTACCGGATTCTGGGCGAATCGGTGGACGACGCCGCCGGCGAGGCGTTCGACAAGACCGCGAAATTGCTCGGGCTGCCGTATCCCGGCGGACCCGCCTTGGCCAAGCTGGCGGAACAGGGCGATCCCCGTCGTTTCACGTTTCCCCGCCCGATGACCGACCGGCCCGGCTGCGATTTCAGCTTCAGTGGCCTCAAGACCGCCGCGATCAACACCTGGCGCAAGCTGGAACCCACCCCGGAAAATCGGGCCGATGTAGCGCGGGCCTTCGAGGAAGCGGTGGTGGAGACGATGGCGATCAAATGTCGGCGTGCGTTGCAAGCGACCGGACTCGAACGCTTGGTGGTGGCCGGCGGCGTGGGCGCCAATCGGCGCTTGCGGGCTCGCCTGCGGGAACTGGCCGCGGAACTGGGCGGGCAGGTCTATTATCCCCGGCTGGAGTTCTGCACCGACAACGGCGCGATGATCGCCTACGCCGGTTGGCGACGCCTGGCGGCGGGACACCGTGAAGGGCTGGAGATTGAGGTACTGCCACGCTGGCCGCTGGACGGCTTGCCGGCGGTGAACTGACCCCGCGCGCTCGATTGACCAGCAGCTGTCGTTGGAAAACCCGCCCTTATCCCGCGCATTTTGCCAGCGCGGGGCGCGGCGGGTTTTTGCGCATGAAGATCCGATACAGCACCGGCACCACAAACAGGGTGAGCGCCGAGGAAAACGCCAGCCCCCAGACGATGCTGGCCGCCACCGGTCCCCAGAGCAATGATTTTCCCGCCAGCCCGAACGCCAGCGAGGACAGCCCGGCGATGGTCGTGCTGGTGGTCATCAGAATGGCGATCACCCGGCGGCGCGCGGCGTAGAGCGTGGCGTGCAGGGCGCTCATGCCGGCGGCGCGGCGGGCGTTGGCGGCGTCGATCAACACGATGGCGGCGTTGACCGCGATGCCGGTCAGGGCGATCACCCCATACAGGGTATACAGCGACAGCGGATTGCCCGATAGCAACAGACCCAGCGTGACGCCAGTAAAGGCCAGCGGCACGGTCACCAGGATCAGCAAGGGTTGGAAATAGCTGCGGAACCGGGCGGCGAGAATCAGATAGATCAGACCCACTCCCAGCAGAAACAGCGGTCCCATGGCCTCCAGAGATTCGGCGATATCGTCGAGTTCGCCGGAAAAGTCGAGATCGGTGGTGGGGAAGCGGTCCCGGATCTTTTCCCATTCCGCGCGCAGTTGATTGTTGGCGGTCAGGGTATCGATTTGTTCCCGGTCGAGATCGGCTTCCACGGTGATGGCCCGCCGCAAATTCCAGTGGCGGATCAGGCCCAGGCTTTCGCGGTCCTCGGCGACCAGCAGCGCGCCCAGCGTGGTGACGCCGCCGCCGGGCAGGGCGAGGGGATCGTCCAGCAGTTCGCGGACTTGTTGCGTCGTGCGCGGGGTCGCGCGAATCCGCAGCTCGACTTTCTCCCCTCGGTCGCGCAAATCCGCCACCACTTCGCCGTCCACATGCAGGCGCACCAGCCGGGCGACCTGTCCCGGATCGAGACCGGCGTTGCGGGCGGCGGGCACGTCCACCCGCAGGTTCAATTCGGCGCGGCCCGGTGTGTCGTCGTCCACGACGTCGCGAGCGCCGGGAAGGTCGGCCACGATGGCCTTGACCGCATCGGCGGCGGCCCGCAGTTCCTGGCGGTCGTCGGCGCGCACCTTGACGCTGATCGGCCGGGCGGTCGGCGGCCCGCCGGCGAGCTTCAGAAAGGAGATGGTCGCCGGACCCGGCGTGGCGACGACCGCCGCGCGCATGCCCTCAATGATGTCGTCCAATCCGCGCACCTCGGGCGCGGCCGGGTTCAACGAGACCGCGATCTGCCCGTACTGGTCGCCGTACAACGGCTCCGTTTCGGTGAACTTGATGCCGGCCATCGTCACCACCGAGCGCGCCTCCCCGTCACGCAGACCGGCGCGCACCCGCTCCTCCACCGCCAGCGTCTGACGCAGCGTCTCCGCCAAGGGCGCATCGGGCGGCATGTCCACATGGACGTAATACAGCCGCACCGGGTCGAAGGCGAAAAACTGGAACTTCACCCACCCGCCGCCGACGGCCGCCGCCGCCCCGAGAAACAGCGCAAAAGCCAGCGCCAGATAGCGGAAGGGATAGCGCATGACGTGGATCAGCAGGCGGGTGTACTTCACCCGCACCCGGTGCGTCCACTTCTGGCGCAGCGCCTGGGTGCGCGAGCGGCCGATGGCATGCCGGCCCAGTCCGCTGACGTGGGCGGGCAGAATCCAGAACGCCTCGACCAGGCTCACCGCCAGACCCACCGTCACCACAAAGGGGATGACGAACATGAACTGGCCGACGATGCCGGGCAACAGCATCAGCGGCAGAAACGCCGCGATCGTGGTCGACACCGCCGCGAACACCGGCAGGCCGACCTCGCGCAGCGCGTCCAGCACTGCGTTCAGGGCGTCCAGGCCGCGCTCGATGCGGAAATAGGCCGCTTCCACCACCACCACGGCGTCGTCCACCAACATGCCGAGCACGATGACGATGCCGAGCAATACCGAGACGTTGAGCGTGAACCCCACCGCTTCCAACAGCACGAAAGTCCCGGTGACGGAAAACACCACACCCAGCGCCACCAGCGCGGCGATCCGCGCGCCGAGGAACAGCCAACAGACTCCCAACACCAGCAGCAGACCGATGGCGGCGTTGTTCTGCATGATGCGCAGCGCCTCGCGGGTGGCGACGGTCTGATCGTCGGCCAGGCTCAGCTTCAGGCCGCTGCTGGCCAGCAGCGGATTCTGGCGCTCGATATACTCGCGAATCCGGCCGACCAGTTCCAGCGTGTTGGTGTAGCCGATCTTGGTCACCGACAACAGCACCGCCGGCTGGTCGTCCATGGCGACGAGCTGGCGCGGCTCCTCGCGCCCGCGCCGCACCTGAGCCACGGCGTCCAGCGGCGTCGGTCCCGCGCCCGGTGCCTGGACGTAAAAACCGGCCAGCCGTTCCAGGTCGGGCTCGGCCCCGCTCACCCGCACCAGCCATTCACCGTCGGCGGTCTTGATCTTGCCGGCGAACACGTCGCGAAACCACAGCCGCAGCGCCTCGGCCAGCTCGATGGCGGTCAAGCCGCGGGCTGCCAGCGCCGCGGGTTCGAACTCCACGCGCAGCTCCGGCTCCTGGAAGCCCAGCGCCTCGACCTGATCCACCCCGGCGATCTGTTCCAGATCGTCCCGCACCGTGCGCGCGGCGTAGCGCAGCGTTTCGTCGTCGGCCTGACCGGTCAGCACGACCATGGCGGTGGGAAAGCCGTTGGAGGTGGTGATTTCGATAATTTCCGGGTCCAGGGCCTCCGCCGGCAGTTCGGCGTTGGCCTTGTTCTGAATCTCGCGGCGCAGGTCGGTCACCCGCTTGTCGAAGACCCGGGCCGGCAAGTCGCGAAAGCGCACCAGAATGACCGAAACGCTCTCGCGCGAGGAACTGGTGATGAACCGCACGTCCTGGACGTTGCGCAGGGCGTCCTCCAGGGGATTGGTGACCCGCCTTTCCACGTCCTCGGCGGACGCGCCGGGCAGGGTCGTGGCGATGTTCACCCAGTTGAAGTTGATTTCCGGGTCCTGCTCGCGCGGCATCCGCGAATAGGCGAGCGCTCCGAGCAGGATGACCACAACGAAGGCGATATTGGCCAACGGATGGTTGGCGATCAGGGTGCGGAGGAAGCTCACTTCAGGGCGCTCCAGCGATAACGGTCACCGGCTGCCCGTCGCGCAGCGCCGGGTGGCCGCGCACCACGATTCAGGTCTCGGGCGGCAGGTCCACGGGGGTTACTCCGACTCAAAAGCCAAGCCCATGGATTTCGCTATCGTGCCGAGGCGCTTGTCCCGGGTCCACAGCAACACCGTTCCAGTCAGAGCAACCGCTGCCAGCAGATGGGCATCGATATAGCCGATGCCTTTGCCCATCAAGCCGCGCCGCTCGATGAAGAACAGCACCTCTGCGTCGGTGGCGCGCTGAGCGTTCGGTAAGTTCCGCAAGAGTGACAAAAACGCTTTACGGTTGGTCAGGTTGCCACACGCCAGTTCGCCGATGATGAACGGATGAATCAGTACCCGATGGGTATCGAGCAACTCCACCAGCAACGGTTCGCCCGCGCGCAGGTGGTCGATCCAGACCGAAGTATCGACCAGAATCATGATGGTTCGGACTGCCTTCTAGGCACCGGTTGCAGTTGCGGCTCGCTGCCGCCGAGTCGCGCCAGGCGGCGGGCGCTCTCCCGTTCGATCAAAGCCTTCAGGGCCTCTCGAATCAAGGCGGTTTTCTCAGCCAGTCCGGTCATGTCCCGCGCCTCGGCCAGAAGCTGATCGTCGATATTCAGTGTGGTGCGCATGGAACGGGCCTCGTCGACGGGGGTAAGCACAAAAATTATACGTCATCCGATGACGATTTTGATGCTCGCGCCGTCCGCGCCCGAGCGTTTTCGCGGAGACGGGGCGATCCGGCGCCTGCCTCTGGGTGGATGGTCGTTCCGTTCGAGTGATCGGAGCCAACCGAAACAGCGCGTTTTGGATCAGCGGGTTCGCGGCGACCGAACGACCGTCGGGCGGTTGAGATCCACGATCGCGTATTCCGGCGGTTCGATCCGCGCCAGTTTCAGAGCCGCCGTGCCGCCGTGCGCGGCAACCACCGCGAAGCTTCAGGGGGTGATGATTGTCGTTCGAATGTCGAACGTGACAATTTGCCACATTTATCAACGGGCAATAATCTTTTATAATGGCTGGCAAATAACTAAATGGTCGCGGTTGTTTGATTGTGCCCATACACAGGAGAGAGCTTTGATGAAACATTCTTATCGCCCGTTGCCGCTGTACCGGCTAGGCCCGGGAATCCGCCATGCTCGACCCAGGCAGCAGTTGCCCCGGCGCATCACTACCGACGACCCGGCGTTATCGGTGATGACCGACCTCTGCCAGGTTACCGCCGTTACCACCGAATTATCGACCCCTCTCAGCAAGGGGCTGGACCTCATGGTCAAACGCGGAGTACGCGTCCTGTTGGTCGTCGACGCCGACGACAACCTCCTTGGGTTGATCACCAGTCGCGACGTCAACGGAGAAAAGGTCGACCGGATTCTGACTAAGGCCGGTTGTACCTGCGAGGACTTGCTCGTCTCCGATGTCATGACCCTCCGGGCGAAGCTGGAAGTGTTGATGATGGAAGACATCCTGGGCGCGCGAGTGGGCGACCTCATCGCGACCCTGCGGCAGGTCAACCGCCAGCACGCTCTGGTATTGGACGTCGATCCCGAAACCGAAATACCGACGGTGCGCGGCATTTTCTCGCTGTCGGAGATCGGCTTGCGGTTGGGGTTGAGCATCAATCCATCGCGGCGGCCGACCACCTATGCCGAATTGGAGCAAGCCGGAGCCGCGTTGTAACCGCCGCGCTGGCGAACGGTGCCGATCCAGTCCGTGACCATTCTTCACGATCGGTGGCGTCATGAGGTTTTCCGCCAATGCGGGCTTCGGACGCGAATCTCGACCCCCGTCAGCGCGCTCCAACAATAACGGTCACCGGCTGCCCGTCGCGCAGCGCCTGGTGGCCGCGCACCACGATCCAGGTCTCGGGCGGCAGGTCCACGGGGAACGGCCGGCCCTCCTGAGCGGCGGGCGCGGGCACAAAGCGGGCGCGGCCATCCTCCACCACGAACGCGCCCAACTCCTGGTCGCGTTTGACCATCAGCTCGGGCGGCAGCAGAACGTCCGCCGTCGTCCAGCGCAGCGTACCGCTGCTGCCGGCCGGCGCGGCCCGGTCGATGAAAGTCAGCCGCGCGACCCGGGTCCGCGCCGCGGCTTCCACCACCGGCGACAGCCGCAGCAGTCTGGCCGGATAGCGGTGGCCCTGACTCTCAAAGACGAGGTCGGTTGCCTGGGGTAGCGCCTCGGCGTGGGCCGCCTGGATCTGGGCCTCGATCTCGGCCGGAGCCAAATCCACCAGCCGGAGCAGGATCGCGCCCGGCAGAGCCAGCCCGCCGACCTGGGCCTGGCGCTCCAGCACCACACCGGCGAACGGGGCCACGATGCGGCACTTGTCCACGTTGCGGGCCGCGATCGCCCGTTGCGCCCGCGCGACGTCGAGGTCGGCGCGGGCGGCTTGCACCCCGGTTTCCAACTCCAACACTTCGTCATCGGCCACGAATTGCCGCTGTTTCAGGCTTTGCGCCCGCCGCAATCGCTGTTCGGCCAGCGCCACCCGGGCTCGGGCCGCCGCGACCTGCGCGTCGGCCTGAGCCAAGGCGAGACGGTAATCGGCGGGATCGAGTTCCAGCAGCAGTTGTCCGGCGCTGACCGTCCCGCCGACCTCGGCATGAACGCGCAGCACCTTGGCTGTCACTTCAGCGGCGATGTGACTGTCGTTGGGAGCGATCGCGCTGGCCGGAGCCGTGCCGGAGACCGGCAACGCTACCTCGCGCAGCGGTTGTACGCCGACCTCGACCGGCGCGGCGGCATGGGCGAGCGCGATGCAACCGAGGAGCAAGCCGGCCGAAAGAAAGACGCGTCGTGGCATGGATGGGCATCTCAAGCGTTGGAGCGAACGGCGTGAGTCTGAGGGAGGATGGCGAAGTCGCACCATCTCGCAGTGCAGGTAGACAGCGCCGACACCCAGTTCTTTCTCGACGGTTACCAAAAAACTCCTCCGGGGGATTTTCCAGTGCTAGCCCGGATTATTCATAAAAAAGGGCGAACCTCGTTCAACTCATTGATATAATTCGTGTTACGTCAATAACGCTTCGGAGAAGCCAAACGAGATCGCCCATGTCCCAGTCTACCCCAGAGCCGTTGCGATTTCCTCCCGTCGCTGGTCTGACCGTGCGCGCCGAGTTCGATGGCGGGGCGCTGTCGTCGGACTTTGGCCCCCTGATTCTACGGGGCGTCGACCAGCGGATCGGGCTGATCGACCGTCTGGTCCAGGCCGTCGACGACCGGCGTCATCCGTCGTATGTTGCGCACTCCCTGCACGACCTGTTCACCCAACGGATTTTTCAGATCGCCTGTGGCTACGCCGACGGCAATGATGCCAATACACTGCGGACTGACCCGCTGTTTAAGCTGGGGGTGAATCGTCATCCCTTGGTCCAGGCCCTGGACTTGGCCAGCGCCCCCACCTTCTCCCGGCTGGAGAATGCGGTCTCGACCAGAGACCTCTATCGCTTGGCGCGGGCCTTCGTCGATCAGTTCATCACCAGCTATCCTCAGCCCCCGGCCGCGATCGTGCTGGACTTGGATCATTCCGAGGATCCCACGCACGGACCGCAGGAATTCAGCATCTACAATCACTACTACCGCCATCACTGCTACGTGCCGCTGTTGCTCTTTGAGGGCCTCTCGGGAAAATTCTTCCTGTAAATTTTCCAGTGATAAATTTGGGGTGGTCGCTTCCTTTAGTAGGCTCAGATATGGCCAACACTACAAGTTGTGGTTGCCTGACAAAGGTATCACTGGAAAATTTACAGGAAGTTTAATTTTGAAACACTGCGATTTTGGTCTGTTTCATTTTGAAACAGCCCAAGACCTACGCGCCGCGCGTGGATCCACAAAACTGGATCCATCATCCTTCGCTGACTGGCAGCGCGTTTCTACAGCTTGAGCCCGTGCTTGCTGAGCAGGGAGTACAGCGTCGGCCGGGTGATGCCCAACAATTCGGCGGAACGGGTCACATTACTGTCGGTATAAATCAACGCCTGCTGGAGCGCCCTTCGCTCGGCCCACTCCCGCGCCTGGCGTAGGTTCAAAGGCACAGTGGGCGTCACTTCACCGCCGTCCAGAGCCAATTCCAAATCCCGCGCCGTGATCTGGTCGCTTTCGTTCATGATCACGGCGCGCTTGAGCCGATTTTCCAGTTCCCGGACATTGCCGGGCCACGGATGCGTTTCCAGGGCCTGGAGTGCTTCCGGGGTGAGATTCAGGCGGGGACGCCGCATTTGTCGGCTATAGCGCTGCAACAACACGCGGGCGATCATCAGCACGTCGCCTTGCCGCTCGCGCAGCGGCGGAATCTGGATGGTGACCTCGCTGATTCGATAGTAGAGATCCTGGCGGAATAATCCTTCCTCGATCAGCGTCGCCAAATCGCGATGGGTGGCGCAGACGACCCGCACGTCCACCGGAATCGTCTCCCGGCCGCCGACCCGTTCGATCACCCGCTCTTGCAAGAATCGCAGCAGCTTGGCCTGCAAGCCCAGGGGCAGATCGCCCACCTCATCGAGCATCAGCGTCCCGCCCTCGGCGTATTCGATCTTACCCAGAACCTGTTTGATCGCACCGGTGAAAGCCCCCTTCTCATACCCGAACAATTCACTTTCCAGCAAGGCATCGGGAATAGCGGCGCAGTTGAGGGCGACAAAAGGACCCTTGACCCGCAGCCCGATCTCATGCAGCGCCCGCGCCAGCAACTCCTTGCCGGTGCCGCTCTCGCCCAGCAGCAGCACGTTGGTGTGGGTGGGAGCGATTTTCTCGACGCTCCGGCAAATCTTGAGCATCTCGGGGCTGCCGGCGATCACGCCGGTCAGCGGGGTAATGGCCTGGCGCCGCACCAGTTCCCGGTTCTCCTGCTCCAGAGCGTACAGATTGTAGGCGCGCTCCACCAGCAACCCGAGCACGTCGGCATCGACCGGTTTCTGATAAAAATCATAGGCGCCCAAAGCCACCGCCCGCAGCGCGTTCTCGCGCTCGTCGTTGCCGGTCACCACGATGACTTTGGCCTCCGGGGTCAGCGCCCGAATCTCCTCCAGAGCCTTCAAACCTTCCGAGGCGTTGGCCGCGTCCGGCGGCAGACCCAAATCCAGCAGCACGATCGGTGGCTTGTGCTCCCGCACCTGAATCAGCGCCGCCTCGCGATCCTCGGCCGTCAGCGTTTCGTAACCGTCGAAACACCAGCACAGTTGGCTGCGCAGGCCGGGATCGTCCTCGACGATCAGGAGCTTTCTATCGGATTTCGCCATGGCTCGGCCTCCCCTGTTTGCAACTCCCGATCCGTCGCGACCGGAGCCGCGATTCGCGGCAAACGCAAGGTAAACACCGTCCCTTGGCCCGGCGCGCTGACGACCGTCAGCTCGCCTCCCGCCCCCCGCGCGAACTCGTGACTCTCGTAAACACCGATGCCCATGCCAGCATTCCCCTTGGTGGTCGTGAACGGCCGAAACAATTTCTCGCGGATGAACTTCTCGTCCATGCCACAGCCATCGTCGCGGATGGCGGCGACCGCCATCCGATCTTCAGCGCGAACGACGACCTCGACCGCGCCATCGGGACCGGTCGCCTCCTGGGCATTCTGAATCAGATGCTCCAGAACCGCGTTCAACCGTTCCTGATCCACCCGCACCCACGGCTCGTCACCCGGCTCGCCGCGCAGCACGGGCGCCGGCCGTCGAGCGGCGCGGGCCGCGACCGCCTGGCGCGCCGCGACTGCCAACGCCAGCGACCGCACCCGACCCGACACGGGTTCCTTGCGCAACTGCGCCAACAAGCGATTCATCCGCTCGGTGGCGTTGGCGACCGTGCGGAAGGCGTCCTCGACAAACGCCGGATTGGCCTTATGGCGGGCGGCATTAGCCCCCACCAGGGCCAGTTGCGCGGCGATATTCTTGAGATCATGCACCACATAGGCCGACAGGCGATGAAAAGCCTCAAATTGGCGAGACTGCCACAAGGCCTCGCTGGCCTCCAGCAACGCCACGTAGCCCGCCACCTGACGGCCCGCCGTCTTGAGCAGGTCGCGGTCTTCCCAGTTGAGTCGCTGGCGGGCGCGCCCCTCGGCCAACACCAAAAATCCTCGCAACTCCTCACCGTGTAACAACGGCACCACCAGCCAGGCGCGCGGCAGTTCCAGAAACCAGTCCGGCAGCCGCAGATCGGCATAGACTTCCGGTTCCTGAACGTACTCGTCCAACTCGATCACCCACTGCCGCTGCTCCAAAAACCGAACCAGCGATCCATCGGCGGGTTCCCGGCGCGCTTCAGGTTCCCGCAGATTCCAAGTCGCCTCCAGCACGAAGGCACCCGATTCCCGCCGGGTCCAGAGCAGGCCGCCGGCGCTCTTCACGATTTCGGCGGCGGCGCGGATGGCGCGCTGCCGCAGCGGCTCGTTGGGTTCGCCCGTCGACAGGGTCTGGGTGAACTTCAACCATTCCTCACGATAGTCGTATTTGAGGTTGAAGAAGTGTTTGTTTAACAGCACCAACACCTTGGCGCGCAACTGTCCGGAAAAGAGCAGCACGGCCAACAGCACGCCGGCACCGGCTAGAAAGGCCAGTTGCAGGGCGGTTCCCCAGCTGCCGCCATAAGCCCGGATGTAGTAGCCCATGCCCGCCATCGCCAAGAGATAAACGCCGGCCCCGAGGATGGCAGCCGAGTGCAGCACGACCTTGCGGGAGACGAACACGTCCAGCGACCACTCCGGGTTCCGGGCCGCCGCCACGCCGATCAACGGGACCACCATGGCCCCGATCAGGCCGCGCGCCTCCCACATCGCCGCGTCCAGCCGCTTGAACAACAGGGCGTCGGCGTACAGAAAGAAATCGTAGGCGAACATCAAGCCCAGTCCCAAATACAGGAATTTGGTGGCCCAGCGTCGCTGCGGGTGCGTGTTGCGGAATAATTGTTCGATCAGCGCCAACCCGGCGATGGCCAAGCCGATGTGCCCCAGAATCGCGGCGTCGGCGGGCGGTTCGAAGGGCGGACTCCACAACTCGCTCAAGCTGATCCCCAGCAGCAAGACCCCGCAGCCGATCAGCGCCGGGCCGGCCCAGCGCAACCAACGGCCCGCGCCCATCTCCCGGACCAGCGGTTCCAGCAGATGCATCAGGAACAGCAGCCACGCCACGTTGCGCGCCACTTCCAGCAGCTGATACAGCCAATCGAGACCCACCGCCTGAGCGGCGGCGTAATAGGACGCCCGCAAGGCCCACAGCAGGTTGATCAGCACCGCGGCGACCAGCAGCCCCCCCTGCAAGCGACCTCGCCAGCTCGTCAACAGCAGCAGGAACAGCAGCGCCCAGCCCACCGCCGCCGCGCCGTAACTCAACGCTCCGAGGTTGATCATGGTCGCCACGACGCGCTAATGCGCCCCTTTGCCCCAGAGAATGGTGTGGACGGTTTGCAGCAGAATAATGACATCGAAAAAGAAACTGTAATTCTTGATGTAGTACAAATCGTATTGCAGTTTCTCGCGCGCATCCTCTTCCGAAGCCCCGTAGGGATAACAAATCTGCGCCCAGCCGGTAATCCCGGGATTGACCATGTGCCGCATGGTGTAGAAAGGAATGTTTTTGCTGAGTTCGGCCACGAACTGCGGCCGTTCCGGACGGGGACCGACGAAGCTCATATGGCCCCACAGGACGTTGAACAGTTGCGGCAATTCGTCGATGCGGGTTTCGCGCAGGATTCCGCCGACCCGGGTGATCCGACTGTCTCCGGCCTGCGCCCAGCGGGCGACGCCGTCCCGCTCGGCGTCCACGCTCATGCTGCGGAACTTGATCAACTCGAAGATCTCGTTGTTGCGACCGATTCGGGTCTGCCGGTACAGAATGGGGCCGCGCCCCCCTGACTCGATCCAGATCGCCAAGGTGGCGAAGGCCATGAACGGCCAGGCCACCGCCAGCAGCAGCAGGCTGGCGACCACGTCGAACAACCGTTTGAGCACCCGGTTGACCAGCGCCTTCTGGAAACCCTCTTCAAAGATCATATTGCTCGGCCGCAGGGCGTCGAGTTGAATTTTGCCGGTTTCCCGCTCGAAAAAAGCCAGAAAATGGCTTATCGAAATGCCATCGATCCGACAATGCAACACTTCGTCGATCGGAAAACCCTTGCGTCGATCATCCATCGCCACCACGATTTCATCGATACGCAGTTCGTCGGCCAGATCCGGCAGCGTGCTGGTGACCTGGCGCATGCGGGTGGGCGGTACGCCGGGTTCTTCGTCTTCATGGACCTGAATGTACCCCGGGATGACGAAGCCCACGTTGCTACGTTGCTGCAACTCTTCGAGCCGCGCCGCGTTCCGGCCCACACCCAGCACCAGCACGCGCCGTTTGAGCAGGGCGTGATCGGAAGCCTTGAAAAACCCGAAGCGCAGCAGCAACACCCCGACAAAGGCGATCCCGAACGCCAGACTGAATTCGCCGCGACTGAGGGCAATCTCCGGAAGCAGATAGTAAACCAGACTCATGGCGAACAGCCCGAACAGGAAGCTGATGCCCACCCGCAGCAGCATGTCGGCCCGGCCGTTCCACAGGTTGCGCTCGTACAGACCCATCGCGATCATGATCGTGGTCATGACCAGCACGAACGCCAGAGCGCCGGACGCGACGTCGCCGAGCATCGGCCAGGATTCCCGACCGAACCGGAGCCCGTTTAACGCCTGGCCGAAATAGACCGCCAGAAACAGGTAGAGTATTTCCGCGAGCAGCAGCGTCAACAACGCTCGGGAGATATAATGTTTGAACAAACGAATCATGGATCAGGCATACCGATCGGTAAGGTGGCTTTTATAGGGCAGCGAACCGGCCGCTCCCGTCACGTCCTGGCGCTGGCCATGTTAAGGCATCAATCAGGCATCAACCCACTAATATATTCTCGGCGGCTTCATGAAAGCAGATGGGTGACTACCGACTCTTCCCTTATACTCATCGGCATTGATCACCAACCTCAGCAACGGAGTATGGAATCGATGTTTGATCCCGCCACCGCCCGCATCGGCATCGTCGGCCTCGGCTATGTGGGGCTGCCCTTGGCCGTCGAGTTCGGCAAACAGTTTCCCACGCTCGGCCTGGACATCAACGCAGCGCGCATCCAGGAATTACAGGCCGGTTCCGACAGCACGCTGGAAGTCGAACCCGAAACCTTGCGGGAGGCCCACCAGTTGCGCTACACCAGCCGCGCCGCGGATCTGACGAACTGCAACGTCTACATCGTCACGGTTCCGACCCCGGTGGATGAGTATAAACGTCCGGACTTTAGTCCGCTGATCGGCGCGAGCACCACCGTCGGCCAAATACTAAAACCGGGGGATGTGGCGATCTACGAATCCACCGTCTATCCCGGCGCCACCGAGGAAGTCTGCGTGCCGATCCTGGAGCGGGAATCCGGCCTGCGCTTCAACGTGGATTTCTTCGCCGGTTACAGCCCGGAGCGCATCAACCCCGGCGACAAGGAACATCGACTGACCACCATCCGCAAGATCACTTCCGGTTCGACCCCCGAAGCCGCCGAGTTCGTGGATGCGCTGTACCGGCGCGTCATCACCGCCGGCACCCATCGGGCGTCCAGCATCCGGGTGGCGGAAGCGGCCAAGGTGATCGAGAACACCCAGCGCGACGTCAACATCGCGCTGATCAACGAACTGGCGATGTTGTTCGACCGCCTGGGCATCGACACCGAGGAAGTGCTGCGCGCCTCGGGCACCAAATGGAATTTTCTGCCGTTCCGACCCGGCCTGGTGGGCGGCCATTGCATCGGCGTCGACCCGTATTATCTGACCCACAAGGCCCAGGAGATCGGCTATCACCCGGAAATGATCCTGGCCGGTCGGCGCATCAACGACGGCATGGGCGCCTATATCGTGCAACGGGTGGTCAAGTTGATGAACCAGCGACGGATGGCGGTGCGGGACGCCAAGATATTGATCATGGGCCTGACCTTCAAAGAAAACTGTCCGGATTTGCGCAACACCCGAGTGGTGGACGTCGTCCAGGAATTCCGCGACTACCACGCTCGAGTAGACGTTTACGACCCCTGGGTAAATCCGCGGGAAGCCCAGCATGAATACGGCATCGACCCGATCGCCGAGCCGCAACCGGGTCACTACGACGCCATCATCCTGGCGGTGGCCCATCGCCAATTCCAGGAGATGGGCATCGAACGTCTCCGGGCGCTGGGCAAGCCGGGCGCGGTATTGTTCGATGTCAAGTATCTGTTCCCCGCCACCACCGTGGACGGTCGCCTATGAAAATCCTGGTCACGGGCAGCGCCGGCTTCATCGGCGCGGCGCTGACGCTGCGGTTGCTGGAGCGCGGTGATGAAGTCGTCGGCTACGACAATCTCAACGAATACTACGACGTCAATTTGAAGCGGGCGCGATTGGCCCGCCTGCAGGCCTACCCCAGCTTCACCGAGGTGCGGGCCCATCTGGAGGATCGGGCAACCCTGATCGAAACCTTCGCCCAACATCAGCCGCGGCGGGTGGTGAATCTGGCGGCGCAGGCCGGGGTGCGCTATTCGCTTCAGAATCCGCACGCCTACGTGGATTCCAATCTGGTCGGATTCGTCAATCTTCTGGAGGCCTGCCGCCATCACGGGGTCGAGCATCTGGTGTATGCCTCGACCAGCTCGGTGTACGGGGCCAACACCCGGATGCCGTTCTCGGTCCACGACAACGTGGATCACCCGGTCAGCCTGTACGCGGCGACCAAGAAGGCTAACGAGTTGATGGCCCACACCTACAGTCACCTCTACGGCCTGCCGACCACCGGTCTACGTTTCTTCACGGTGTACGGTCCCTGGGGACGACCCGACATGGCGCTGTTTTTGTTCACCCGCGCCATTCTGGCCGGCGAACCGATCGACGTGTTCAATTACGGCCAGCACCGACGGGATTTCACCTACATCGACGACATCGTCGAGGGCGTGGTCCGGGTGCTGGATCAAGTAGCAGCGCCGAATCCGGATTGGTCGGGGGATACGCCGGACTCCGCCACCAGCCGCGCGCCCTATCGGCTGTACAACATCGGCAGCCATCGGCCCGTCGAGTTGTTGCGGTACATTGAGGTGCTGGAGGACTGTCTGGGGCGCAAGGCGACCCGCAATCTGTTGCCGATGCAGTTGGGCGATGTCCCCGACACCTATGCCGATGTCGAGGCGCTGGTCGCGGATGTCGGTTACCAGCCGGCCACGCCCATCGAGGAAGGAATCGCCCGGTTCGTGGCCTGGTATCGCGAGTATTATCGGGCTTAGGCTTCCACCGCCCTCCCCGCTTCCAACCGCTTCCACACACACGGCCCGCCGCTGCTCTGGTCCAGCAGGTCCAGATAACCCGCATGGGCGGCGCATTCGGCGGCGTCAGCGCGAAGCACCGGCAACGGCGGTCGGTCGCGGAGCGCCGCCGTTCGTTGCGCCGATCCCGGTCGCCGCGCCGCCGCGCCGGCGGTCTCCGCCACGAACAGCGAATCCTGCTGGCGGGTCATCGTCAGATAGACTTCGGCCAGGATTTCCGCGTCCAGCAACGCGCCGTGCAAGGTGCGCTGGGTGTTGTCGATGTTGTAGCGCTTGCACAGTGCGTCCAGATTGTTGCGCTGGCCGGGGTGGCGCTGCCGGGCCATGAGCAGGGTATCCTCGACCTGGCAGATCTGCTCCAACACGGTCTGGCCGCAGCCACAGCGCCGCAGCTCGTGGTTCAGAAAACTTAGGTCGAACGGCGCATTATGAATGATCAGTTCCGCGCCCCGCACGAAGTTCAGAAACTCGTCAGCGATGTCGGCGAAGCGCGGCTGGTTGGCCAGAAATTCGCTGGTGAGGCCATGCACGCGCACGGCTCCCTCGTCGATGGCCCGATCCGGTTGCAGGTAGACGTGGAATTGGCGCTGGGTCGGTCGCCGATCGATCAATTCGAGGCACCCGATTTCGATGACCCGATGGCCTTGGGCGGGATCGAGGCCGGTGGTTTCGGTGTCGAGGACGACTTGACGTTGGTTCATGGGGTTTCCGCTTTAGCAAAAAATTCAATCCTATACGGAGAAATCCGTAAGACCTGCGCTCATCCGCCGAGGCATTCAGCAGGCGATGGAGTATGGTATATAGTCGAACGGCAAGATGGTTTCCGTGATCTTGCATCGATCGTTCTCAACCCTCCATTCAAACCGATGCCCGTAATCCTGGATTTCGCCTTGGACATTGCCGCCCTGGACACTACCGCCAGGGCACAGGGGTTGAAAATGATCGTCCTCTACGGCTCCCATGCCCGGCAAAAACCGCCCCCTGGTCCCGACAGCGACCTGGATCTGGCCATCCTCGGTTGTCCGGCGGACCGATTCTGGCCCTGCTTCCAGGCCCTGAGCGCTCTGTTTCCCGATCATCCGGTCGACCTGGTGCGCTTGGAGGACGCCGATCCGCTGTTGCGTCACGAGGTCATGTCGGTGGGGCGTCTATTGTACGGGGATCAAGACGATTTCTGCGAATATCGAGCCTTCGCGTTTCGGGATTTTGTGGATTCCGCGGATTTGCGTCGCCTGGAGCAGACGCTGGCGCGGCGTAAACTAAACTGGCTCGAGGAACAGTTGGATGGTTCGCACTGAATTTGTCCGCCGCAAGCTGCACCTGATCACCGAGGATCTGGTCAGATTGGTGCCGTTCAAGGATGAAACCCTGGAGGCGCTGGTGGCCGATGACCTGCGGCTGGCCGCCGTGGAACGCTTCCTCGAACGCATCGTGATGCGCGCCGTGGATGTCAACGAACACCTGCTGTCCGAGCTGGCATCCCCGGATGCTCGCTGCGCGCGCCTATCCTACCGGGACACCTTTCTGATGCTGGCGGATTTGGGCGTCTATCCAGTCGATTTCGCCGAGCGCATCGCCGCCAGCGCGGGGCTGCGGAACATCCTGGTGCATGACTACAACGATCTGGATCGATCCATCCTGCATCGTTCCATCGGCGCCTGTCTGCGGGACTATGGGTCCTACGTGGAACAGGTGGAGGAGTTCATCGCGCGCGGCGCGGGGTGACGGAAGCCGAAAGCCCCATCGGGTGGATCATCCGTTCCGCACGATCGCCGCCCGCGCCAGTCGATCCACCCGTTCGTTCTCGGGATGGCCGTGATGTCCCCGCACCCATTCCCATTCGACCTGATGCGGGGCCAGGGCGGCTTCCAGCCGCTGCCAGAGATCCACGTTTTTGACCGGTTGGCGGTCGGCGGTCTTCCAGCCGCGCCGCTTCCATCCGGCTAGCCACTCGGTGATGCCCTTCATCACATACTGGCTGTCCGTGCAAATCCGCACCCGCGCCGGACGCTTCAAGGTCTCTAGCCCATGGATCACCGCCAGCATTTCCATCCGGTTGTTGGTGGTGGCCGGTTCGCCGCCGGACAGGGTTTTTTCATGTTCCCGATAGCGCAAGAGCGCGCCCCAGCCACCCGGTCCAGGGTTACCGGAGCAGGCGCCGTCGGTGAACAACAGAACCCAGTCATGGGTTTCACTCATGTCAGGTCGCCACCCCATCGCCGCCGATCGTTTCCAGATTCAAGGCCGCCGCCAGCAACGCTTGCGTGTAGGGATGTTGGGGACGATCGAACACCTGCCGCGCCGGTCCTGCTTCCACCACCCGGCCATTCTTCATCACCAGCAGGTGATTGGCCAGGGCGCGCACCACTCGCAGATCGTGGCTGATGAACACATAGGCCAACCGGTGGCGGCACTGCAACTCGCGCAGTAGATCGACGATCTGCGCCTGCACCGACACGTCCAGCGCGCTGGTCGGCTCGTCCAGCACCAACAGTCGCGGTTGCAGGGCCAAGGCGCGGGCGATGGCGATGCGCTGGCGCTGGCCGCCGGAAAATTCGTGCGGATAGCGGTCCTTGGTCGCCGGGTCCAGCCCGACTTCCTCCAACGCCCGAGCGATCCGGGCCTGACGGGCGGCCCGGTCGCCGGCCAGCCCATGCACCAGCAACCCCTCCTCGACGATCTCGCCGACCGACAACCGGGGGCTGAGCGAACCGTAGGGGTCCTGAAACACGATTTGCATGAATTGGCGCAGGGGCCGCAGCGCCTTGCTCTTCACCCCATCCAAGCGCCGTCCCTCGAAGCGAATCGCCCCTTTGCTGGCCAGCAAACGCAGCAGCGCCAGTCCCAAGGTGGTCTTGCCGGAACCGCTTTCGCCCACCACGCCGAGGGTCTGTCCCGCGCGCACGCTCACGCTGACCCCATCCACCGCCTTGACGTGTTCCAGCACCCGCCCGAACAGGCCACGCTGGAGGGGAAACCAGACCTTCAAATCCTCGCCGACCATGATTTCCGGCGCATCGCCCGCCGCCGGTGGCGGCTCGCCACGGGGTTCGGCGGCCAAGAGTTGTCGGGTATAGGGATGCTGTGGATTGGCGAAGATTTCGGCGACCGTTCCCGTCTCCACCACCTCGCCGGCCCGCATCACGCACACCCGGTCGGCCATCTTGCGGACGATGCCGAGATCGTGGGTGATGAACAGGATGGCCATGCCGAGCCGGGACTGCAAGTCCTTGAGCAGTTTGAGAATCTGTGCCTGGATGGTGACATCAAGGGCGGTGGTCGGTTCGTCGGCGATCAACAGATCGGGATCGTTGGCCAGCGCCATGGCGATCATCACCCTTTGGCGCTGGCCGCCAGACAGCTCGTGCGGCAGGGCGTTCAAGCGCCGGGCGGCTTCGGGCAGCCCGACCAGCTCCAGCAGTTCCAGAATTCGCGCCCGCAGCGGGACGCCGCTGAGCCCCTTGTGCAACATCAGCGTCTCGCCGACCTGTTTTTCGATGGAATGCAGGGGGTTCAGCGAGGTCATCGGCTCCTGAAACACCATGGCGATCTGATTGCCGCGCACCTCGCGCAGGCGGGCCGGGGCCGCGCCCAGCAGTTCCTCGCCGCGCAGGCGGATGCTGCCGCTGGGGTGACGGGCGTGCGGATAGGGTAACAGTTGCAGGAGCGACAGCGCCGACACCGATTTGCCGGAACCGCTCTCCCCCACCAGCGCCAACGTCTCGCCGCGATGCAAGGTGAACGAAATCCGCCGGACCGCCGGCGTCGCGCCGAAGGAAACCGCCAGGTCGCGCACGTCGAGGAGGGGGGGGGTGGTCACTGAGAAAAGGTCCTATGGAGACGGTCTGCGCGCCCTTCTCCCTCAAGCAGGAGAAGGGCGGGGATGAGAGCGGCATCAGGCATGGCCAGCAGCGCTTCCAGCCGCGCTGCCCGCTCCTTGGGTGGCAGGCGGCCCAGCGTTTCCGTCGCCTGGTAAAAGGCGGCGAAATCCTGCCCCTCCTGCTCGAACAGCGCCACGAAAGCCGGAACCCAATGGTAATAGGTGCTGACCCCGGCCAGCTTGGCGTTGTTCAAATCCCGCGCGAACCAGCGGTCGTAGCCGGTATAACCGTCCCAATCCTGCTTCAGGTCCTGATAGCGCACCTGTAAATCCGCCAGGATCTTGTGCTTCCCGGCGCGTTTCTCCGCGTCGTCGCGGGAAGAATCGTAGAGCGTCGCCAATCGCGCGCGCGTCTCCGTCACCAAATTCAGAAACGCCTCACGGCGGCGGAGATCGGCGGCGAACTCCTTCCGTTCGGCCGCCGAGCCGTATTGTTCCAACCAGCGCACCGCGCCTAATTGGCCCACGGCGGTCGCGAAAGCTTCGTTGAACGCGGTATCGTTGGTGATGTACAACCGCTGATGGGCCAATTCGTGGAACAGCAGTTCCGCCAACCGCCCGGTCGGCCAGCGAATGAAGGTGTTGAGCAGCGGATCGGCGAACCAGCCCAGGGTCGAATAGGCGGAAATTTCGGCGAGATACACATCGTCGCCGGCGTCCCGCAGTTCGTCGACCAGGCGTTGCGCGGCGGCGGCGTCGAAATAGCCCCGGTAGCTCAGACAGCCGGTGATCAAAAAGCACCAGCGGCGCGGCTCCAGGGACAATTCCGGCGCGGCGAACACGTTTTTTACCACCCAGGGTCGCTGAAGGTCGGCATAATCCCGATAGCTGCGATTGTCGGGCAGCGCCAGCTCGGCGCTGGCGAAGTCGCGCAACGCCTGGGCGGTCGCCAGCCGCCGGCGCAAATCCGGGTCGGTCGCGGGATCGGCCAACAGTTCCGCCACCGGCTGACGGACCCGCAACTGTTCCCACTGGCCCGCCGCCGCCTGCCGGTAATAGGCCAGATCGGCGCAGCCGGATAATAGCGCCAGTCCGCCGAGAACCAGCAGGCTAAAAAGCGTCCAAGAGATGTGCGGGATCGAGCGCATCGGGTCGCGCATCAGCGGGGTTGGAGCCTGAGCGCATCGCGCCATGCGCCAGCAAAATGGGGTCCATGCATCCAATCGGTCTGAATCTTTCCAATGACTGACATGAATATCTACCTGGTCGGCGGCGCGGTGCGCGACGAACTACTCGGTCTGCCGGTCGGCGAGCGCGACTGGGTGGTGGTCGGCACCACGTCGGATGAATTGCTGGCGCGCGGTTTTCGCCCGGTCGGCAAGGACTTTCCGGTATTCCTGCATCCGGAAACCCGCGAGGAATACGCGCTGGCCCGCACCGAACGCAAGACCGCGCCAGGTTACCACGGGTTCAATTTTGACACCGCGCCCGGGGTGACCCTGGAAGACGATCTGTTGCGCCGCGATCTCACCATCAACGCCATGGCGCGGGACGCCCGAGGTCACCTGATCGATCCCCATAACGGCGTCCGCGACCTGGAAGCCCGCTGGCTGCGCCACGTTTCCCCGGCCTTCGCCGAGGACCCGGTGCGGATCCTGCGGCTGGCCCGGTTCAGCGCCCGCTACGCGCCGCTGGGCTTCCGAATCGCTCCGGAAACGCTGGACCTGCTGCGGACCATGGTCGCCAGCGGTGAAGTGGACCATCTGGTTCCGGAACGGGTCTGGGCGGAAACCGTGCGCGCCCTGGGCGAAGCTCGGCCCGGACAGTTCATTCAAACGCTGCGCGACTGCGGCGCGCTGGCACGGATTTTCCCGGAACTGGACCGGCTGTTCGGCGTCCCCCAACCGCCCCTCCATCACCCCGAAATCGACGTCGGCGTCCATACCCTGCTGGCCTTGGCGCAGGCGGTGCGCCAGGGCGCGGATGTCGTGACCCGGTTCGCGGTGCTGGTCCACGATCTCGGCAAGGGAACCACGCCGCCCGAGGAATGGCCGCGCCATCTGGGTCACGAACAGCGCGGCGCCGAGCTGATCCGGATCTTCTGTCAGCGGTTGCGGGTTCCCAACATGTACCGCGAACTGGGTGTGCTGACCGCGCGCTTTCACACGCACTGCCATCGCGCCCTGGACTTACGCCCGAAAACCCTGCTCGGCGTCTTGCGGGGCCTGGACGCCTTGCGCAAGCCGCAACGCTTCGCCCAGTTCCTGACCGCCTGCGAGGCCGACGCACGGGGCCGGCTGGGCCTGGAGGACCGGGATTATCCACAAGCCGACTTGCTGCGCCAGGTCCAACAAGCCGCCGCCGACGTACCGACGCAGCCTCTGCTGGAACAGGGGCTCACCGGACTGGCGCTGGCCGAGGCGCTGCAACGGGAGCGACTGGCGGTGATCGCCGAAGCGCGGCGGGCTTTCAAGGCGACCCTGGTCTGATGGAGACCGGCCGGAGGGAGGCTTGCCTAATCCCAGTCCCCCCACAGCGCCTGCACCGCCGCCAGCGCCGCCACCCCGGCGGTTTCGGTGCGCAGGATGCGCGGTCCCAACCGGACGCCGGTAAAGCCCGCTTGCAACGCGCGGGCGATTTCCGCCGGACTCAGGCCGCCTTCCGGGCCGATCAACAGCGTCACCCCGTCCGATGGCGGTTTCAGTCCACGCAGACCCCGTTCGGCCAGCGGATCGAGCAGGAGCCGCAACCCGGGCTCTCGCCCCAACCCCGCCAACCAGTCCGCCAGCGCCCGCGGCTCGCGCAATTCCGGCAGCCGGTTGCGCCCGCACTGCTCGCAAGCGCCGACGACGATCCCGCGCCAGTGCTGGACCTTGCGCGTCAGCCGTTCGCCGGCGAGCGCCACTCCGCCGCGCTCGGCGAATAGTGGCTGGAGGGTCGCGACGCCCAGTTCGACGGCTTTTTGCAGCGTATAATCCATTTTTTCGCCGCGCGAGATGCCTTGCGCCAGCGTCATCCGCAGCGGCGATTCCCCGTCGCCCGGCAAGTCGGCCGTCACGCGCGCCCGAGCCTGCCGCTTATCGATTTCCAACAGCGTGGCCGCGAACGCCCTACCCTCGCCGTCGAACAGAATCAATTCCGCGCCGGGTTTCAGCCGCAACACCCGCACGGCGTGATTGAACGCGTTGTCGTCCAACCGCACGGTCGCGCCGATCGCCAGCGGCGCGGGGAGATAAAATCGGGGAATGCGCATGTGGATACGAAAACCATGGTGGAAACTCGCCGGGATTAGCCCACAATTCAACCGCCGACTTCAACACCTGATGGCAAGATCAACACCCGTCCTGATTGCATGGCCTCCCAAACAGGAAACCATTTCATGCGAAGCGCGTTCACATACGGGCGGAGTGGGTCTTTTCTTGAACAGCAACCACTCCCCGGCCACTCTCTCGAAACTCGCCCATGACTCCCGAGACCGCCAACCCCATCCAAACCGAACTCCGCTCGCCCAAAACCTGCTGGAGTCCCGTCGTACGGCGGCTCACGCCCTACATACCGGGCGAACAGCCGAAGCTCGACCACCTGGTCAAGCTCAACACCAACGAAAACCCCTACGGACCCTCGCCCCAGGTGTTGGACGCCATCCGCGCCGAACTGTCCGACGCCCTGCGCCTGTATCCGGACCCGAACGCCGAGCGCCTCAAACAGGCCATCGCCGACTACCATGGAATCGCGCCGGCGCAGGTGTTCGTCGGCAACGGCTCGGATGAAATCCTGGCGCACGTCTTCCAGGCGCTGTTCCAACATCCCGCGCCGCTGCTGTTTCCGGATATCACCTACAGCTTTTACCCAGTCTACTGTGGTCTGTACGGCATCGACTTCGTCACCGTACCGCTGGCCGAGGATTTCACGCTGCGCGTGGCCGACTACCGGCGCCCGAACGGCGGCATCATCTTCGCCAACCCGAACGCCCCCACCGGTCGTCTGCTGCCGTTGGCCGACCTTGAATGGCTGCTCCAACACAACCTGAATTCGGCGGTGGTCGTCGACGAAGCCTACATCGACTTCGGCGGCGAAACCGCCATCCCGCTGGTCGACCGCTATCCGAACCTGCTGGTCACCCAAACGCTCTCCAAATCCCGGTCGCTGGCCGGGCTGCGGGTGGGACTGGCGGTCGGCCATCCGGAGCTGGTCGAAGCGCTGGAGCGGGTCAAAAACAGCTTCAACTCCTATCCGCTCGACCGGTTGGCCATCGCCGGGGCGGTCGCCGCGTTCGCGGATCGCGCGCACTTCGAACACACCCGGCAGGCGGTGATCGCCAGTCGGGAACAATTGAGCGCGGCGCTGACGGAACTCGGGTTCGCGGTGCTGCCCTCGGCGGCGAATTTCGTGTTCGCCCGCCATCCGCGGCGAGACGCCGCCGAGCTGGCCGCCCGCCTGCGCGAACGCCACATCATCGTGCGCCATTTTCGCCAGGCGCGCATCGACCAGTTCCTGCGCATCACGGTCGGTGCCCCGGTGCACAACGCCGCGCTGCTCGCCGCGCTCGGACAAATTCTGGCGGAGGGTTGAATCATGCAACTGCGCGAACTGGTCGCTCATACCGACCAGCTGCTGGCGGTGGACACCTTCACCGACTACTGTCCGAACGGCTTGCAGGTGCAGGGCCGGTCGGAAGTCCACACCTTGATCGGCGGCGTCACCGCCTGTCAGGCGTTGCTGGATGCCGCGGTCGAACAACAGGCCGATGCCGTGCTGGTCCATCACGGCTACTTCTGGAAAGGCGAAGACCCGTGCATCGTCGGCATGAAGCACCGCCGCCTCGCCACCCTGCTCCGCCACGACCTCAGCCTGATCGCCTATCACCTGCCGCTGGACGCGCACCCGGAACTGGGCAACAACGCCCAACTCGGTCGAGTGTTGAATTTAAGCGTAACCGGTACTGCTGGGGGCAATGGGTTGGTCATGCTGGGCGAACCGGCCGAGCCCACGAGCGGCGCGGCGTTCGCCGCCCATCTCGCCACCCGACTCAATCGGGAACCACTGCACGTGGCCGGCACCGACGCGCCCATCCGCCGGCTGGCCTGGTGTACCGGCGCCGCGCAATCGTCCATCGAGGTCGCGCTCGCGGCCGGCGCGGACGCCTTCCTCACCGGCGAGGCGTCGGAGCAAACCGTCCACTTCGCCCGCGAAAACGGCCTGCATTTTTTCGCCGCCGGCCATCACGCCACCGAACGCTACGGCGTGCAAGCGCTGGGCGCCCATCTGGCGCAGCGCTTCGATCTGTGCTTTCAGTTTGTGGATATCGACAACCCAGCCTGAGGGAGGTTTTCCCAAAAATGCGACAGGGAATCCTCAAATTGCCCATGGAAACCCGGCGTCCGTGGCGACAAGTCCATAGACCCTCATATCCCCCTTGAGGTATAGTTTTGTTATGGCGTGGGAATCCTCGAAGCTCTGACTTGGAGGTTGCCGCGTCACTCTGGCGGGCACCCCGGAAGCCGCCAGTTTCGGCAGGAGGGTCGTTCCTCATCTGGGGCCGGCGAACGCGAAGACCGTGCATACCATTCGAGCTAGCAACCATCCATATCAACGATAAATCCCATAGAGGAGACTGCGTATGAGTACGGTAGATGACGTCGATCTCGGCAGACGCCGCTTTCTAACCGCCACGGCGACCGTGGTCGGCGGCGTCGGCGTGGCGTTCGTCGCCGTTCCCTTTCTGAGTTCCTGGGCGCCCAGCGAACGCGCCCAAGCCGCCGGCGCCCCGGTGGAAGCCGACGTCAGCCGGTTGGAAGAAGGCGCGCTGATGACCGTTGAATGGCGCGGTCGGCCGATCTGGTTGCTGAAACGCAGCCAGCGGATGTTGGACGACCTGCCCGGACTCAGGGATCAGCTGCGCGATCCCGACTCCGCGGAGACCGCCCAGCAACCCCCTTACGCGCAAAACGTCCACCGTTCCATCCGGCCCGAGTTGCTGGTGATGATCGGCATCTGCACCCACCTCGGCTGTTCGCCCACCTTCCGGCCCGAAATTGCGCCGGCCGATCTGGGATCGTACTGGCGCGGCGGCTTTTTCTGTCCCTGCCACGGCTCCGGCTTCGATCTGGCCGGCCGCGTTTTTCGGGGTGTTCCCGCACCGCTCAACATGGAGGTGCCGCCCCATCGGTTCCTGAGCGACTCGCTCGTGTTGATTGGCGTTGATCCGGAGTCTGCATAATGGCGAACACACAAGGCACAACCGGCCTGGTCGGCTGGATCGACGAGCGTTTCCCGCTCACCAAGACCATCCGCGAGCACCTGACCGAATACTACGCACCCAAAAATTTCAACTTCTGGTATTACTTCGGCTCGCTGGCGCTGTTGGTGCTGATCCTCCAGATCGTGACCGGCATCTGGCTGACCATGAACTACAAACCCTCCGCCGAGGAGGCGTTTGCGTCCGTCGAATACATCATGCGCGACGTGAACTGGGGCTGGCTGATCCGCTACATGCACTCCACCGGTGCCTCGTTCTTTTTCCTGGTCGTCTACCTGCACATGTTCCGGGCCTTGCTCTACGGCTCCTACAAGAAACCGCGCGAGTTGCTCTGGCTCATCGGGGTGGTGATTTTTGTCGTGTTGATGGCCGAGGCGTTCATGGGGTATCTGCTGCCCTGGGGGCAGATGTCCTATTGGGGCGCGCAGGTCATCATCTCGCTGTTCGGCGCGATTCCCGGCATCGGCGACAGTTTGACGTTGTGGATTCGCGGCGACTATGTGATCTCCGACGCCACCCTGAACCGGTTCTTCGCCCTGCATGTGATCGCCTTGCCGCTGGTGCTGGTCGGGCTGGTGTTCGTCCACATCGTCGCGCTGCACGCGGTCGGCTCCAACAATCCCGACGGCGTGGATATCAAGAAGGTGAAAGGTCCGGACGGCAAGCCGCTGGACGGCATTCCCTTCCATCCCTACTACACCGTCAAGGATCTGGTCGGCGTGGTGGTGTTCCTGATCTTCTTCTCGGTCGTGGTTTTCTTCGCGCCCGAGATGGGCGGCTTTTTCCTCGAACATCCCAACTTCGAACCGGCCGACCCGATGAAGACCCCGGAACACATCGCCCCGGTGTGGTACTTCACCCCGTTTTACGCCATCCTGCGCGCGGTGCCCGACAAACTGGGCGGCGTGATCGCGATGGGCGCTGCCATCGTGGTGCTGTTTTTCCTACCCTGGCTCGACCGCAGTCCGGTCCGGTCCATCCGCTATCGCGGCTTCGCCTTCAAGGCGGCTCTGGCCCTGTTCGTGGTGTCGTTCCTGATTCTGGGTTATCTGGGCGCTCTGCCGCCGAGTCCGGGACGCACCGTTCTGACCCAGATCTGTACCGTGATCTATTTCGCGTTCTTCGCCGTGCTACCGATTCTGCCGTGGTTTGAAAAGACCAAGCCGGTACCGGAAAGGGTGACCTGACCATGAAAAAAATCCTCATCACACTGACGCTCCTGGCCCTGCCGGGTCTGAGCCTCGCGGCCGGCGTGGGTTATCCGCTGCTGACCGCGCCCATCGACCCGCACAACAAGGCTTCGCTGCAACGGGGGGCGCAACTGTTCGTCAACTATTGCATGGGCTGTCACTCCCTGGAGCATCAGCGCTACAACCGCATGGCCCGCGACATCGGTTTGACCGACGAACAGGTTCAGGACAACCTGATCTTCACCGGTGCCCGGGTCGGCGACACGATGAAAAACGCCATGGCCAGGGACGACGCCCGGAGCTGGTTCGGGGTCGCTCCGCCCGACCTGTCCCTGATCGCCCGGTCAAAGGGGGTCAACTATCTCTATACCTTCCTGCTGACCTTCTACGAAGATCCCAGCCGGCCGTTCGGCGCGAACAACGCGGCGTTCCCCAACGCCGGGATGCCGCACGTGCTGTGGGATCTACAAGGGATGCAGCGGGCCATCGTTGAGACTCATACCGACGCCGAGGGGAACGAAACCGAGGTCGTTACGGGTTTTCAACTGGCGCAACCCGGCTCCATGAGTCCGCCGGAATACCGGGAAGCCGCAGCGGATCTGGTCAACTTCCTGTCCTATGTCGGTGAGCCCATTCAACTGGAGCGCCAACGGATCGGCGTCTGGGTGATCCTGTTCCTGGGTTTGGCCCTGGTGGTGTTTTACCTGCTCAAGAAGGAATACTGGAAAGACGTCCATTGATCCGCCGCTCCCGGCGGAGGGCCGCCCCGCCCTCCGCCGGGTTCCGTCCCTTTCCCCGCCCGCCGGGCCATCACTTCATTCAGAGCGTTGCCCTGACTCGCCATGACTTCGACCCGCCCTTATCTGATTCGCGCCATTTACGAATGGATCGAAGACAACCACCTGACGCCGCATATCCTGGTCAATACCGAGGTTCCGGGGGTGGTCGTCCCCAAGCAGCACGTTCAAGACGGGCGGGTCGTGCTCAACATCAACGCGACGGCGGTACGCGATCTGCGCCTCGGCAACGAATGGATCGAATTCAGCGCTCGTTTCGGCGGGGCTTCCCGCACCCTGCAAATTCCCGTGCCGGCCGTCCTGGCCATCTACGCCCGCGAGAACGGTCAGGGCATGGCGTTCGGCGAGGAGCCCGGTGGCGATGCGCCGCCACCGCCGTCCGACGCGTCACAGTCGGACAAGCCGGCGACCCGCTCCGACCGCAAGCCGACGCTGAAAATCGTGAAGTAGTCTTTAGGCAACTCGCAAAAAATATCCCCAACGGGACCTGGCTCCCACGCTCCAGCGTGGGAGCCAGTGTAGGTAAGGTCTTCTGGAAATAGCCTCAGTCGATGATTTCAAACAGCGTCACGACTTGACGCACGCCGTTGACGCGGCTGGCCACGTTCGCCACCGCATCCGCTTCGTTGCGCCGCATCAATCCCAGCAAATAGACCACCCCATTTTCCGCGACCACTTTGACTCGGCTGGGGTCGAAATCTGGAATCCTCACCTGGAAGAGCGCGGTCTTGACCTGGGTGCCGAGCAGCGTGTCGCCGCCGCGATCCGATAGCGACCGGGGCGAACCGACCACCAGTTCGTTGTGGACCCGCCGCACTGGCGGCTCGATGTTCAGAGCGATGCGCTCGGCCCGTTGCCGGACCGGCTCCGACACGACTTCGCCGGTCAACAGCACGGTGCGGTTGTAGCTGTCGATATTGATCCGATTGCCTGGCGGTAACCCTTCATTGAGTGCGGTGTAAAGATTTAACACGATGTTCTGATCGTCCACGATCGTGCCAGTGGTGCGCCGGTCGTGAGCCACGCTGACCCCGACCGCCGCGCCGCCGACCAGCAATCCAGCGCAACCGTTGAGCAGGAAGATCGCCAAAACCGCGATCACCCAGCAGTCATGCCCTGTTTTCATGCCAAACCCCTCCCAAAAATCCGCTCATCCACCAAGTCGCACAGGCAGTGGATCAGCAAAATATGAACTTCCTGAATCCGTGCCGTCACCGTCGCCTTGACCCGCAGTTCGATGTCGCCCTCGCCCAGCACTCTCGCCATGCGCCCGCCATCGCGCCCGGTCAGAGCCACCGTCGCCAACCCCAGTTCCCGCGCGGCGGCGATCGCGGTGAGCATGTTGGGCGAGTCGCCACTGGTCGAAATCGCCAGCAGCACGTCGCCGGGACGGCCCAAGGCGCGTACCTGTCGCGCGAAAACGGCCTCAAAGGCATAGTCATTGGCAATGGAGGTCAGCGCCGAACTGTCGGTGGTTAAAGCAATAGCCGCCAGACCCGGCCGCTCGATTTCGAACCGGTTGACCAGTTCGGCGGCGAAATGCTGGGCGTCGGCGGCGGAACCGCCATTGCCGCAGACCAGAATCTTGTGGCCCTGGCGCAGGCGTTCGGCCAGCAATTCGGCGGCCTGAACGATGCGCGGTCCCATCGCGTCCAGCGTCCGTTGCTTGGCTTCGATGCTGGCGGCGAAGTGTTGCTTGATGCGATGTAGTGATTCCATGAAGTTATCCCGCGAAGTCCGATCACGCGCGGAAGCTTAACCGATCCGGCGCGATCCGTGGCGATCTCCCACCCGTTGTATTGGGTTTCGGTTTGTTCTGACGACGGGTACCCG
>REEE01000327.1 GCA_007695245.1 Candidatus Competibacteraceae bacterium
CTGCTCTCCTCGGAAAGCGAGATATAACCGTACGAACCCACGAAGGGCTTCTGTTTCATCAGCAGACTTTCGGCCTCGGCCAGTTCGGCCGCGTCGGTGCTGTTGACCGAGTATCCGAGCGCCTTCAGCGCCGTAGCGATCAGATCCCATTGCTGCCGGATCATCACGATCTTTCCCCGCAACGCGTCCGCGGGCTCGAAGAGCTGCCTCCAGGATTCGATGGACTCCGGGACCAGATCTTCCCGATACGCGATTCCGAAGGTCCCCCAGAAAGCAGGCACCCCGTAGCCCTTGGTGCCATCGTAGGCCTTGTTCCATTTCGGATCCACGTGGCGCAGATTCGGCATCTCCTCCTCGGACAACGGCGCCAGCCAGCCGCGGCGCGCGTAGGTGAGGACCAGGAGGTCATCGACCATAACGACGTCGTAACCCTTCGTGTCGCTCAGAATCAGCAGGTCGTTGCGGTGATCGTCGCCCTCGAAATACACCATGCGCACGCGCACCCCGTGATCTTCCTCGAAGCGCTCGATGAGTTCCGGATCCATGTACTCCGACCAGGTCAGGAAGACCAGCTCCCGCTGCGCGTCGGCCGACGCGCCCCAGGAAGAGGCAGCCAAGGCGAGAAACAGCAAGCCCGAAAACCAGCGGATCAGTGTCATGAGTTTGTCCTTATCGGTTGGCGTGGAGCGAAAGGTCGTTATTCGCTCTGGCGATTTCCGTCCGGCAGACTTGCGGGAGGGAAGACCTGCCATGGAGGCAACCCTCGCGAGCCTGCGAACGCGTCGCGGCCCGAACAAACACCGCGCCTGAATCCAGTATCGGCCGGAAACCGAAAAGCTGAAGCGCCCTGCTCCGGATCGGCGCGGGATCTAGAGTTGCGGCCCGTCCGACGGGCAGATCGACTGACCGCCGGTGGTGATGCAGACCCGGTCACGGCCCGCATCCTTCGCGGCATAGAGCGCCCGGTCCGCGGCAATCACCAACGCGTCGACATCCGGGATGGCGGTTTCCCGGCCCGCGATACCGATGCTGACGGTCACACCGATCGATTTCCCGCCGTGCTGGATCTCCAGCGAGCGCACGGTCTGCCGCATCCGTTCCGCCGCCACCAGCACGGGCTGCGAATCCGCATTCCTGCAGACCACCAGGAACTCCTCGCCACCCATGCGGGATACGTGGTCGTCGGTGCGCGCCGCGCGCCGAATCGCGGCCGACACCTCGATCAGCACCTGGTCGCCGACCGCGTGACCGTAGGTGTCGTTGATGCTCTTGAACCGATCGACATCGATCACCATCGCGGTCAGCGGCTGTCCGCCGCGGTCGGCGGCGCTCCATGCCGCGGCGAGCGCCTTCATCCCCGCACGGCGATTGGGCAAGCGGGTCAGCGTGTCGGTCAGGGCGCTATGCTCCAGTTTGCGGTTGGTTACGGCGAGCTCCGCCGCAAACTGCGTCAATCGGGCCCGATCCCGTTCCCAGGCCTCCAGAAGATTCACGTAGTGGGTTGCGGCTCTCAAGCGGGCCTTGAGGGCGCGCACGTTGATCGGCTTCGTGACGTAATCATCCACGCCGGCCTCGAAGGCCTCGATCAGCTTTTCATCGGTCTCAACGCCGGTGAGCATGATCACATACATGGTCTGGCCCCACTCGGTGGAACGGAGGGCCCGGCAGAACTCAATCCCGTCCATCACCGGCATGATCCAGTCCGTGACGACCACTTGCGGAAGCACGTCCAGGGCCATCACCAACGCCTCCCTGCCGTTGGCGGCCGAGTGCGCCTGGTGGCCCAGATGGGCGAGGACCCCCTCCAGCAACACCCGGTTGGTCGGTTCGTCATCGACCAGGAGCACACGCAGGGAATAAGCCTTGGAATCATCGTCACGCGCGTCCGCGGGGGCCTTCGTCATCTTCTCGAACGGCGGCAGATCGCGTACCGGCACCCTGAACAGCGTGCTCCAGTCCCGCCAATCCGCGACGATCCGATCGATCATCTCCCCGAGATCCCCCGCGTCGAGACCGATCTTGCCGCCGAGCAACATCAATTCGGAGGTCAGCGCACTCCACTGCGCCGGCGACTCCAAACCCAGATCCGCCACCCGCCGCGCCAGGAAAAGCAGATGCAACAACTGGTACGGCCGCGACCCCTCCGTGAACCCGGACTCGCCCGGGCGCTCGTGGTAGCAGACGGGCTCGGCGAGCGCCAGGGGAATACCGTAGTGACCGAGGAGCTGAGCTGTCACTTCATTGTGATCGGTGTGCAGCAACTGGCGCTCCAACGCCGGCAGAGACGCGCCACCCTGCCGCGCTGTACGGAGCGCGTGGCTGTACTCCGAGGGGTAAATGGTCGCCAGACCGAGACACCCGATACGGGCCAGCAAGCCGCAGACGAAAAGCTCGTCGGGCTGCCCCGCACGGCTCCGCGTGGCAAGCTCCTGTGCGGTTAAGGCCATCAACAGTGAATGTGACCAGAAGGCCGGGTAATCGAATTCCTCGCAGGGACCGTTCAGGTGCTGGTCCACCAGGGAAAAGCCCAGGGTGACCTGACGCACCGTGGCCAGGCCGAGCCGCAGGATGGCTTCGCGGACCGAGACGAGCGGACGGCCCGCGTGGGCCGCCGAATTGGCGAGGCGGAGCACACGTCCCGACATGGCGGGGTCGGATTGCACCAGTCGGGCCACCTCGGATATGTCCACGTCGTCCCGGCGGCAGGCCTCGATAATCGCCAGGGCCACCCCTTTCGGGCTGGGCAGCTTGTTGCTTTGCCCCAATTCCTGCATCGGCATCTTTCCTCAACCTCCGATTTTCGGCTTGTCAGAGGGCATGTTTCGGTCCGCCCTCGACCCCTCCGACCGGTGCCTCGAGATCCCAGCGCTGCCGCAACACGGCGTCGACCTCTTCGGCGGGCATGGGCTTGGCGAAGTAGAACCCCTGGAGCACGTCGCAGTTCAGCTGCTTCAGGAGCATCGCCTGGTCGAGCGTCTCGATCCCTTCCGCAGTGGTGCTGAACCCGAGGTGATGGGCGAGGGCGAGGATCGCCCGGACGATGGCATGGCTATCGGAATCAGCGGGTAGCCCCTTTACGAATGCCCTGTCCACCTTGAGATTGCTCAGCGGCAGGCGCTTGAGGTAGCTCATGGAGGAGTATCCCGTCCCGAAATCATCCAGGGAGAACTGCAGGCCGGTCTCACGCAGGGCATGAAGCGCCCTCACGGTTTCCGGATTATCGTCCATCAGCGCGCCCTCGGTCACCTCCAGCTCCAGGTGCTCCGGGGCTAATCCGGCCTCGGACAGAGAGCGAGTCACGCGGTCGAACAGCCGCGGGTCGCGGAATTGCACCGGGGACAGATTCACGGCGACGCGCAGCGAGTGTCCGCGGGCGCGCCATTGTGCCGCCTGGGTGCAAGCGGCGCGCAGCACCCATTCCCCGATCGGTAGGATCAAGCCCGTCTCTTCCGCCAGGGGAATGAATTCCATCGGCGAAATCAGTCCCTGTCCGAATCGGTTCCACCGCAGCAAGGCCTCCACCGATGAAACGCGACCGGTGCGGACATCCACCTGCGGCTGATAGACCAATGAGAACTCATCGCGCTCGAGCGCCCGGTGCAGGCTGCTGCCCAGACTCAACCGCCGCATCGCCTTCTGGGTCAGATTGTCGCTGTAGAACTCGCACGTGTCATGCCCCTTGTCCTTGGCGTGATGCATGGCCGTATCCGCGTGCTTGACCAGGGTCTCGGCATCCTTTCCATCGTCCGGGTAGACGGCGATGCCGATGCAGGCCGTCAGCACGACATCCTGTTGCACGAGTTGGAAGGGCTGCCGCATCAGCTCGAGGATGCGATCCGCCACCGGTACCGCATCCTCCACATGCGCCATATGCGGAATCAGGATGATGAACTCGTCACCACCGGAGCGCGCAAGCTCGATCTCTGGCTCGACGGCCACCTTGGACCCCTGCCGCGCCACCACGTCCGCGGGACGCACCCCCTCGCGCAGGCGATCCGCGGTCCCCTGGAGCAGTCGATCGCCCGCGCCAGGCCCCAGCGTGTCGTTGATGTTCTTGAAACCGTCCAGGTCCAGCAGCAGCACGCCCAGCTTGTCACCACCGAGTCGGGCGCGCTTGATTTCGCGATCCAGCCGCTGCATCAGGGACTGCCGGTTGGCAAGCCCGGTCAGGGGATCGAAGAAGGCGAGGCGGAAAATTCTTTCGGCCGCTTCCTTGCGCTCGGTGACGTCCCGAGAGAGAAAGATGAAATGCGGGCGTTCGGCATCGACCCCCGGCTTGCGCGATACCGAGAGTTCGAACCAGCGCGGGCCGCCGGGCAATTCAAGCCGGATTTCCTGGCCGGACGAATAGCCGGTCGCGTTGGCCTCCCGCAGGGCCGCCATGGTCGTCCGGACGACTTCCGGGGGCAGCACCTCCGCGATGGTGCGGCCGAGGAAGCGTTCGGGCGCGACCGCCAACAGGGCTTCGTCACGGCAGTGGTAAGCGACATAGCGGCTTTCATGATCCACTTCGAAAAGCAGGTCCGGGATCGCATCCAGCGTGGCCTGCAATTGGGTCTTGGCCGCCAGTGTTTCAAGTTCCTGCAGCTTCCTCGCGGTGAGATCCTGAACCGTGCCCACGGCTCGCTTCGGGCGTCCGTTGTCGTCATGCTCGAACTCGGCGTGCTCCAGAACCCAGCGCACCTCGTCGCCGACCATGATCCGGTGCTCGATACGATAGTTATCCGTACCCGCCAGAGCCGTCTGCCAGGCCTTTTGCACGGCGTCCCGGTCTTCAGGATGCACGTAACCGAGAAAGACCGGATAGCTGACCGGCGAGCCCTCGGCGATTCCAAAAATGCGGTAGGTTTCCGCCGACCAGTCCAGCCGATCGGTGGCGAGGTCGAGGTACCAACTGCCGATGTTTGCGACCTGTTGGGCCTGGCGTAACCGCGCGGCGCTCTCCCTCAAGGCTCTCTCGGAGTCTTTACGTTCCGTGATGTCGCGTACCAGGCACAGTGTCTCCCGCCCATCAAGCGCGACGATCCGCGTCTCGCAATGCCGGGTCCCGTCATCCGTGCCGACCGCGTACTCGATTTGCTGTACGCTCCCCTCCGCCCGCGACTTTTCCATCGCAACCCAATAGGCCGCCGCGACCTCGGGGGGGAAACTGCGTTCCAACACGACGCCTGGCCGCAACGCGGTTGCCGCAGTGGCAGACTGCCCGGCATGAACCTCCAGCACCGCGCCGTCGCCGTCCACGCGGAACATGAGGTCGGGGATCGCGCTCAGCACGGCCGTGTTGCGCTGATTGGCGCGGTGCAGTTGGATTCGCGTCTGATACCCGCGCCAGAGATACATCACCCGAGGACCGACGAGATTCCAGTTCAGCGGCTTGGCGAGAAAGTCGGTCGCGCCGGCGTCAAAGGCCCGTTGGATGGACTTCATATCGTCCATGCCCGTGACCATCACGATGGGAAACTCGCCGCCGACGTCGCGCCGCAGTTCCACGCACACGTCGAAACCGTTCCTGCCGGGCATTTCGACATCCAGCAGAACCATATCCGGGGACTGCTCGCCGAATACCCGCAAGGCTTCCTCGCCATCGCTGGCGAGACAAACCTGGAAGCCCGCCTTGACCAAAGTGGCCTGCATCAGCAACCGGACGGTCGTATCATCGTCGGCGACCAGGATCCGAGCGGGCACGGTCGTCATGCCGCGCGTATCCGGCCGTATCCCGTTGCGGCGCCAATCCTCTCCGCGACGCCGACGCCAACATCGGTGTCCAACCTTGCGTGTTTCATCTTCCCCACTGCGATGGCCCTTGCTTGCGACGCGATTGAGTGAAACCAGCGGCGTCATGGCTCGGCGCACTTCCCGACTCTTATATGCCATAGCGGCCTGAGTCGCACAAGCTTTAGCGCTCTGCCCCGGATGCCGGCAAGACCCGGCCTTGCGGTCCTCCTTTCGCGCACTGGTTCAGTATAGTTTCCGCGATAACCGTTTGAATATAATAAATTATTCAGAGTTATCCACAGGTTTTTGTGGAGCCGGCCGAGCTGGGTCCGACTACGAAGATAACCAATTGATATAAAATGACTTTAAGCTATTTTTTAGCCGGCCCGGCAGGCTGAATCCCACCCAGAGGAGCCAACTCCATGAACGACTTACGAAGAAATTTTAATTTAATTATCAACAGATTGTAGAATAATCAGACTGAACCAGTACCCCAGATTCTCACCACCCGCGAATTGCGGATCGTCCACATCGATCACCAGCGGCCGTTTCTCGCTCTGGATCAGGCGCAGCGCCTTGCTGATGGTCTCGGAGAACTCCCGATCGGTGAACAGGATCTTGGCCTCGCCGTGCTCCAGCATGAACGCAATGGTTTCGGGGTCCAGCCGAATGTTCAGGGTATTCAACACGGCCCCGGTCATGGGCACGCCGAAGTGCAGTTCGAACATCTCCGGGATGTTGGGCAGCATCGCCGCCACCGTGTCGCCCAGGCCGATGCCGCGCTGGCGCAGCGCCGAGGCCAACCGCCGGCAGCGGGCGTAGGTCTCCGCCCAATCGCGGCGGACCGAACCATGCACCACGGCGGTATGCCGCGGATACACCGAAGCGGCGCGCTCGATGAAGGTCAGCGGGGTCAGCGGTACGAAATTGGCCTCGTTTCGGTCCAGACCCATCTCGTAAGGATTGTGCGTTGCGACGATCATGGGAGGTCGTCCTCGTTAAGTGTTGTCGTGGAATCGCTGCCGATGGCGCATCGATCGCGTGACCGGTTCAACGACCCTGCCAGGTCGGCTTGCGCTTGGCCATGAAAGCATCGATGCCCTCGCGGGCGTCTTCGCTGTCCAGGTTGCAGGCCATGGTTTCGCTGGCGCGGGCATAGGCTTCTTCCAACCCCAGATTCAGTTGTTGGTAGAACAATTCCTTGCCCATCGTGACGGCCAGGGGCGATTTGCCGCAAATCGCCTCCGCCAACCGCCAGACCGCGGCGTCCAACTGATCCGGCGTCGCGACCCGGTTTATCAGGCCCTGTTGCAGGGCGGTCGGCGCATCGATGAACTCGCCGGTCAGCAGCATTTCCAACGCCGGCTTGCGGCTCAGGTTGCGGCTCAACGCCACGCCGGGCGTCGCGCAAAACAGCCCGAGGTTGATGCCGGAGACCGCGAAGCGGGCGTTGTCGGACGCGACCGCCAGATCGCAGGCCGCGACCAACTGGCAGCCGGCGGCGGTGGCGATGCCGTGGACGCGGGCGATGACCGGTTGCGGCAGGCGGTTGATGGTCAGCATCACCTGGCCGCACTGGGCGAACAACGCCTGATGGAACGCCCGGTCCGTGCGGGCACGCATCTCCTTGAGATCGTGGCCGGCGCAGAAGGCCGGACCGGCCCCGGCGATCACCACCACCCGGACCGTTCGATCGGCCGCGACCGCGTCCAGCGCGGCTTGCAGCGCCCCTAGCATGGCTTGCGACAGCGCGTTATATTGCTTCGGTCGGTTGAGCGTCAGCGTGGCGACGCCGGCTTCATCCTGGCGCAGCACGAGAGATTCCTCGGTATGAACGGTTGCGGACATGGCCATCTTCCTCGAATGAATGACAAAACGGGTTATTGGGATTTACTGGGATTTACCGTGGCGGCGACGCGTCGTCGCAAGGCGCGGGCGACTGGGTTGTTGATACCCATTTCATACTAGCCGACCGCTACTGGACCTCATAGGAATTCTATCGCCTCTCCCTCCTGGCGCCATCCGCCCATGAATCCAACCGACGCCGCGCTCGTCTACCTCGTGGATGATGATCCGACGCTCCGCGACGCGCTCCAGAGCCTGCTGGAATCCGTGGGGTTGCGGACGCTGGCGTGCGCCGACGTCGAGGGCTTTCTGGAAGTGTACCAACCCGATGTGCCCGGTTGTCTGCTCCTGGACGTTCGGATTCCGGGACGCAACAACTTGAGCGTCCAACAACGCCTGCGCGAACGCGAGATCGACGCGCCGGTCATTATCATCACCGGCCACAACGATGTGAGGATGGCGGTGACCGCCATGAAGCAGGGCGCGCTGGATTTCCTCGAAAAGCCCTTCAACGAGCAATTATTGCTGGATTGCGTCCACCATGCCTTGACCGAGGCCCGGACCCGGCGGCGCGTCCGGGCGCGGCGGCAGGAGCTGTTTCGCCGCTTCGAGACCCTGACCCCGCGCGAACAGGACGTGCTGCGCCGGATCGCGCAAGGTCTGTCCAACCGGGAAATCGCCGAAGTGTTGAACCTCAGCCGCAAGACCGTCGAAGTCCATCGCGCAAAAGTCATGGAAAAGATGCGGGCCGACTCGCTGTCGCAATTGATTCGCATGGCGATGGCCATGGATATTCTCAAGCTGTACGATGATCTGGACGCCTGAGCCGCGGCCGCGCGCCCATGGGGAGGTGAATCGCCGTGTGCCTGATCTTGTTCGCCTATCGCGCCCATCCTGACTACGAACTGGTCGTTGCGGCCAACCGCGACGAATTTTATGCCCGACCCACCGCCCCGCTGGCGTTTTGGGACGATGCGCCGGACGTGTTGGCGGGACGCGACTTGCAGGCCGGCGGCACCTGGCTGGGCATCACCCGCGCCGGCCGCTTCGCCGCCCTCACCAACTACCGCGATCCGGCCCGGCTGTTACCGGAGGCCCCCTCGCGCGGTCGGCTGGTCGGCGCGTGTCTGCGGGATGCGGCACCGGCGCGGGCCACGCTCGACCGACTGGCCGCGCCGGCCGCCGCCTATAACGGCTTCAATCTGGTGCTGAGCGACGGCGAAGGACTGTATTACTTCTCTAATCTGACCGGCGACTATCGGGCGTTGGCGCCCGGGTGGTACGGGCTGAGCAATCATCTGCTGGATACCGGCTGGCCCAAGGTACGACGGGGACTGACGGCGCTGCGCCAGGCGTTGGATCGGCGGCGCGATCCGGACCCAGACGATCTGTTGTCGCTGCTGACCGACCGCACGCCCGCGCCCGACGCCGAACTCCCGGATACCGGCGTGCCCCTGGACTGGGAGCGCTGGCTGTCGCCGCTGTTCATCGAAGCGCCGGGCTACGGAACCCGGTCGTCCACCGTCCTGCTGGCGGACACCGCCGGCCGCGCGCGTATGGTCGAGATGACCTGGGACGACGGAAGCCGACGCGAATTTCACCTGGACTGGCCGCTGGCGCGACACTTTTATCCCGAGCCACGCGCCGATAGTTAGCGCCCGACCGGTCGCGCCATCGCCAAAACGGCCAGGAAGCTGGTTGCCGTGCCCAGACTCGGCGGCGCGGGATGTCGCGCCTTTTTTACCTGCGGCCGAACAGCACAGCCTCAAGCTCTGGAGCCCTCGGTTCTTTACCGACAAGG
>REEE01000324.1 GCA_007695245.1 Candidatus Competibacteraceae bacterium
AGGCAAAATGTCGCTAGGGAAGTGATGAAAAGTATCGCCCAAGAAGCCGGGTTAATCACCGCCTCACAGTTAGGATTATTCGGATCCAGAACCACCGTCACCCACGAACGCGCGCAGCAAATCACCATCTACGATGTCCAGCCGCCGTTCATCAGCGCGACCCAAACGGAACTCGAATTCGAGGCCACTGACTTTGGCGGCGTCGTGTACGACCGGGTGGGTGACCAGATCAAAGGCACCATCACCGCCTACGACCAGTGCGGCCGCCCGCATCTGCTGGGCAACGATGCGCCCAGGCTGTTGCCCCTCGGCGCGACGGCGCTGACCTGGACCGTGCGCGACCTCGGCCCTACCCCGAGTGGGGGCGTGAATACGCGAACCCTGACGCAAACGATTCGCGTGGCCGACACGCAAGCGCCGATCCTGGTGCCGCCGCCGAGTCGGGTCATCGAAGTCCCCGCGGCCGCGACCGGCATCAACGCTGGAGAGATCGCGCTCGGCGCGCCGCGGGTCGTCGATCTGGCCGACCCGCAACCTCTGGTGATCAGCGACCGTCCGCCGTTCTTTCCGAAAAACAGCCGCACCCCGATTCTGTGGACCGCGACCGATGCGTCCGGCAACGTCAGTCAGGCCAATCAACTGATTACCGTCAAAACCGTAGGCGAGAACACCGCGCCGACGGTGCAGGATGCGTTCGCGAGCACCTTGACTTCGCAGCCGGTGGACATCGTGTTGCGCGGTCAGGACGCCGACTTCCTCGACGGCCGTTTCGATCCGCTGTCGTTCCGCATCAGCCGGCGTCCGGCGAACGGTGAGTTCATCGCGCCGCTGTTTCCGTTCTTCATCGAGGATTATCGGACCAATCCCGCCGGACCTTATGGCGAGGGCTTCCGTCTGACCAACAACCGGCCAAACTGGCTGTATAACAATGTTTGCCGGATAGTGTCCGGGCCGGACAACCAGAAAATCCCCCTGGACTGGGTCTACAACCCACGCTTCGTGCATGTCACCGACGACGGCGTCTATTTCATGATCGACTACTACTGGCGCTGCGGGCCGAGCAGCGCCAGCGCCAACCAGCGGATTTCCAAGTGGGATCGAGATGGCAACTTCCTCGGCCAGCGCGACTACGGCGGCACCAATGAAGCCTTTGTCATGGACCAGGATGGGTTCATGTATCTGCTGTCGCGGATTGGCGCGGGTAGCAGTACCACGCTGACGCTTTCGCAAATCCGCTCAAATTTCGATGAACTGCCTTCCGATCAGGTCAGTGGCAATGCATGGCGGTTCGACTTCAACTCGACCGGAAACGATCCGGTGTCCAATGCGCAGTTTTCCTACGCGCGGGTCGACAGCCGGCAGGGCCTGATTTATCTCACGGATCGCCGCCGCGTCTTCGTCTACGACGTTCGTGATGACCTCACCAATGACATCGACGAATTCAAGAACGGCATGGGACCGCAATACCTGGGCGCGTTGAACAACGCCGAGCAGTTTCTCTGCAATACCGGGCAGTGGGGCAATTCCTGGACGGGTTTCGCCATGGAGGTGGACCCCGAGGGCTATCTTTACGTCACCGATTCCTGCCGCGACCGCATTCACCAATTTACCCCGTCTTATTTCGATAAAACCGGCGACTTCGTCATGGGCGATTACGTCGGTTGGCTGGGGCGCTGTGAAACCAGCACCAACCAGGCCTGCGACGAGGAAAAGCAGATCAGTCGGGGTTACTCCTGCACCGACGAGACCTGTAGTGTGGGCGCGAACAACACCAGCGGCTCCGAGCCCGGACAGTTCCGCGGGCCGGAATATATCGCGCTCGATCCCAACGGGGTTCTGTACGTCGCCGATGCGGGCGAACCGAACGCCGGCGGTCGGGTGCAACGCTTCGCGCCGGACGGCACGTTCGGCGGCGAGGCGCGCTCCACCGGCACCGGCGTCAATCAGGGCGAACGCCCCGGTTTCGTGCTCGGCAACCTCGGCACGGTGAAAGCGGTTTCGGTCAACTCAAGCCAGTTCTTCGTGGTCGACCAAGAGGAGTCCTTTGTTCATGTATTCGAGACCACGCCGCTGAAGGACCTCACCGACGACTCGGCGACGGTCACCTACGTCTCGAATTTCAACTTCCACAGCGCTGTGGATACCTTCCAGTTCATCGCCAGCGATGGCCTGGCCGACAGCGCGCCGGGCACGGTCTCCATCGACGTCGCGCGCAACTTCCGCCCGCCGGTCGCCTTCGACCAGGCGGTCACCACCGCCGAAGACACGCCGGTGACCATCACGCTCCGCGCCGACGATCCCGATGGGATCGTCGGGTTCGATTTCAACGGCCTGGATACGTTGCGCTACCGCATCGTGGACTTTCCCGAGCATGGGCAACTAAGTCTCGGCGCGGTGGACGCCGCCACCGCCGCCTATCGCTATCAGCCCGATCCGGATTACTACGGCAAAGATCGCTTCACCTTCATCGCCAACGACGGGCGCGACGACTCGGAACCGGCCGAGGTGGCGCTCACCGTGACCTACGTCGATGATCCTCCAGAAGTCACCGAACTGACCCTGCCAACGCGGGTCGGCATCGGCTTCCCGACGCTCATGCACGGCGCCTTCCAGGACGACGGCGCCGAGGAGCATTTCACCACCGTGAACTGGGGCGATGGTTCGCCGGTTGAGGTGGAAGGCGACTTCGTCGAGGATGGCGATCAAGCCCGTCTGGAGGGGATCAAACTGGTCAAGCCGCCGCAGGGCAAGGGGATCGGGCGGGCCGTCGGCCAGCATCTCTATATCAGCCCCGGCCCCAAGACGGTGCGGTTCTGTATCCGCGATCAACAGTCGCGCGAAAGCTGCATGGAACAGGTGGTCGCGCCCCAGCCCCTGGTCAATCTGGGCTTTGAGTTTCCCGACGCTGACGCCCTGGCCATTACGGCCGGACAGCCGCTGACGGTCGAGGTGCGGGTGAGCAACCTGGAACCGACCGGCGTCGCCGGGTTGGTGGCCCAGTCGGTCACCCTGGAAGGCGCGATCGAGAACGCGCCGGCCACCTTCACCGGCGCGTCCGGTGGCGCCTGTCAGGCCACGGGGGGCAGCGGTTTCTCCTGCGCGTTGGGCGCGCTCGGGGTGGGCGAACAACGCACCGTGACCCTCAGCTTCGCCACCGGCACCCTGAGCCAGGACGCCGACGCCGCGCTCGTGCTCGAGGCGCGCACCACCACGCCGGCCATCAACGAGACCACGGAGACCTTCACGACCCGCGCCATCAGCGCCGGTCCCGGTTCGGGCGGGATCAAGACCTTCGCCAACGGGGTGCGCTTCGAGTCCTCGGCGGGTCGGACCCTGGCCCTGATGTACGTACCCTCCTTCGGGCGGGCGCCGGTGCCTTCGGCCGATCCGACTCGGAACGACGCGGCCGGGCTGCTGTTCTGGGCCAATCAGTTCCTCGGCGGCAGCGGCGGGTTGGCCGCGTATGACGGCGCGGTCGGGGCGATCGGCGAGTTCTTCATCCGGTCGGACGAGTTCGCCGCGCAGGTCGCCGCGCAGTTCGGCGCGGGCGCGACCGTGGACGATCTCAGCGACGCGCAGTTCATCAACCTGCTCTACAACAACCTGCTGGCGCGGTCGGCCAACGCCGAGGAACTGGCGTTCTGGACGGGGCGGATCGCCCAGTTCGGCCGGGGCAGCGTGCTGGCGGATATCGCTTTCTCCGACGAGTTCCAGAGCCTGATGCCCCCCGAACTGGTCGCGGCGATCGACAGCTACCTCGGCGTGATCTGGGCCGGCGCGGCCAGTCTGACGCCCGGGTTCGAACCGAACGATCCGAGCGTCCGGACCCTCGCCGAGGCGTGGCTGGCGGCGTACCCGCACCTCGACCCGGCCGGCGTCACCCGCGTCGCCAGCGCGAGTTCGGCGCCGGTCGCGACCGTCCCGGCGGAGCCGGCGCGCGGGCTGGTCTGGTCCGAACTGCCCGCCGGGTTGCGGGCGGTGCTGACCGCGCACGAGGCCGCGATCCACGACGCCCAGCACAGCGCCGACGGGAACATCGTGGTGTTCGCCACGGCGGCGGCGCTGCTGCCCGAGGACGACAACGGCCTGAGCGACGTCTACCGCTACGAGGTGGAGGGCGACCGGCTGCGCCGGATCAGCGCCGGCCCCTGGGGTCAAGACGCCGACGCCGCCAGCCACAGCCCGCGCCTGGACGGCGCCGGCGAGCGGGTCGTATTCCTCTCGGCGGCGACCGACCTGACGCCGGCCGTACCGGGCGGTGCCGCGCCGAGCGCCGACCAACTCTATCTCCACGACGCGCGGATCGGCGGTCTGATCCGCCTGAGCGAAACGGCTGGCGGTCAGCCCGCCGACGCCGCCATCACCCACCCGCTGCTCGATGCCGCCGGCGCGCAGGTCGTCTATCGCAGCGCAGCCGGCAACCTCGCCGGCGGACCCGGCCTGTATCGGCACGACCTGCACACTGGTCTGCGCCACAGTCTCGCCGTCGACGAACAAGGCCGGTCCGATCCGCGGGCCGACGCACCGGCGGCGGACGCCGCGCTGGACCTGATCGCCTACCAACGCCCGGCCACCCTTGGGTGGGGCGCGGACTCCACGCAAGTCGATCTCCACGACTGGGCGGCGGCGGTCACCACGCGGGTCAGTCCGTTCTTCGGCGACCGCGGCCGCGCGGTGTCCGGATGCTGCGCCCGTCTCAGCGCTGACGGGCGTTATCTCGCCTACCGGGAAGCCGCGGAGGACGGCGAGCGGCGCTTGATCCTCATCGACCGCGCCAGCGGCCGGCGGGCCGCCCAACCCTGGCCGCGGGATGCGGACCTGGCCGAACAGGTGCCGGTGTTCCGCAACGAGAACCGCGAACTGTGGTGGGTCGCGCCGGCGCAGGGACCCGCCGGACCAGAGGTGCGGCATCGGCTGGAGAATCCGCTGGAGGCAGCAGCAGACTGAGAGGCGCTTTTACGCGGCTCTGGCGAGCCAACTCCTTGAAAAATTGCCCTCACCCCGGCCCCTCTCCCGCTTGCGGGAGAGGGGTTTTTCGTGTGGTCTCTCAACGATCCTGGAGGCCCCCTCCTTCACCGTGAACGGAACAGACGGACTGACAGGGGTTTTTCGTGTGGTCTCTCAACGATCCTGGAAGTCGCAATACGCATCAATGGCGGCCCTGGCTTCCGCGACCGATCACGCCGTGTGATCGACGGTTGCCAGAAACCCGACAGCTGTCGCGATGTCGCGGTAAGCGCCGCCCGTTGGGCGGGTTAGCGCAGCGTAACCCGCCGTCCCGGAGGATCGAGCGTTCCGCCCAAAGACGGGTTACGGGCTGGTGCCCGAACCCGCTTGCCATCGCCCCCTCGTTGTCGATCCTGATGACACGACCGGCCAAGCCGCCCGACACGATCCGCCTCACCAACGGGTGAGTGGAGCGGGCGATCCTCGTCCGCGAGCATGTCGATCAGGCGCGCGCGGCTTTTGGCTCGGCGTTGCAACTCTAAATCACCAGCGTCAATTGTGGGATTCCTGGGCATCACTCCCGCCGAGCGACTCAGAAACTGTATTAAAACCGCTCTCACAAAATCAATACTTTATGAGTGTAGGAGCCCGCTTGCGGGCGATTTGGCGGATCATCTCCGGCAAAGATAGCTTCCACAATCAATGGGTTAGTTTTTATACAGGCTCTCAATCACCTCCCGACTCAACCCAGTCTTCTCCGCAATCACCTCCACGCTAAGAACGCCGATCAGGCTTCGCGCCAACGCCAGGGTAGCCTCCTGACGCCCTTGGTCAAGGCCCTGTTGCAAGCCTTCCTGCAACCCCTCCTTGCGCCCTTCGTGAAACCCATCGCCATACGAGGACAGGAACATGCTGGCCTGATAATGCAAGTCTTCGGCATACCGTTCATACGCCGCCCGTTCCTCCGGGGGCAGTTTCAGGATGTCCAGTTTCTCCCGCGCCGCCTGTAACCCCCGCGCCGTGAAATGTTCTTTGATCTCTTCGTGCTTGAGAAAGTAAATCCATTCGTCCAGCGGGTCTTTCGCCACATCATCAAACTGATTGATCTTGATCAGGTAGTACTCCGGGTACAACGCGCTCACCGTCGTTTGCTGGAACAGTTCCTGCTGCTTTTCATTCAGTTGGAGTTGATCGCGTTTGTGAATCCCGGTGAACACGGTCTGGCCGTGATAGACGTAATCCTCGCCTTGTCCCAAGTCAAAGTACAGAATGTTCACCGAAATGACTTTCACGATGTCGGCATAGGGCTGGCCTTCCGCCAGATGCTCGACCACGGTCTTGGCCACGCCATAAAACATCCGCTGTAAGTAGTCGTATTCCCGATCATATTGAATCTCAATCAGCATGATTTGCTGGCGGCGGTCGCGGACTTTCAGGTCCACCCGGTTGAATTTATCCGCCGCCCGGTTCTGGTTGCTCTCGCTTTCCAGCACTTCGATAATCTGGATGTCGTCCTTGAGCAGTTCGCTCAGGAACCCTTCCAGCACGTCAAAATTCGCCTTGCTGCGCAGCAGGCGCTTGATCGCCCAGTCAAAGGTGATCAGTCGGCGCATGGCGGTTTCTCCAAAGTGGGGTCTCGAGGGCGGTTGAAACGAAGTAACCGTTCACTCCCCTCTCCCGCCAGCGGGAGAGGGGTTTTTTTGTGTGGTCTCTCAACGATCCTGGAAGCCGCAATACGCATCGATGGCGGCCCTGGCTGCCGCGACCGACCCCGCCGTGTGATCGACGGTCGCCAGGAACCCGACGGCCGTTGCGATGTCGCGGTAAGCGCAGCCCGCCCGGACCCGGGCGGTAAAGTGATCGGCCGCCAGGACCTTGTTGCTCACGGCGAGCAGATCGCTCCCCTGAGCCGCGTAGAGGACCTGGAGCGCGATGGCTTGCAGCGACCGGGCGCCGCTTTCGTACTGCTCGCGCCAGTAGGCCAGGCCCGCCGGCTCCGGCGCGCGATTGAACAGATTCTGATAGAGGTTGGCAATCAACTCCACCGAGGAGAGCTGGCCGAACCGGTCATCGTATTCAGCCGAATGGCCGAAGGCGGCGATGATCGAACCGAGGTCTCCTCCCGCGCCCTCCAGCCGTTCGCTCCAGAAATCGAGGCCCCCCGGATCGGCGGGGCGCCCGTAGTAGGCGATATAGGCCCGCTGCGCCGTCTGACGTGGCAAGTCCAGCGGCTCGTGGGTAACGAGCAGGCGGCTGTCCGTGATGCTGTAATGGCCGTTCGCGTCCCGGGCGACCACCCGAATCCCGACGGTGGCCGGCAGGGGATGGTGCAGATACCAACTGTTCCAACGCTCCTCGCGCCCCCCTTTGCGCGTCATGATCCCAGCGAAAGTAAAGACGCCGTCGCCGGCGACCGCATCGCCGTGCGTGCCATCATCGAAGAGGCGCTGCCAACCCATGTCGCTGACGGGCCAGTAGGCCAGCGGCGCGCGGCCCATCCCCCATTCCGGTAGTTCGCGTCCCTCGACGAGCGGCAACAGGATCACCCAATCGATCTCCGCCGCGCCGGCGGCGCGGGCGAACGCCACCGTGACCCCGATCCGGGCGTCTTCCGCATCCAGCAGGGCTGGGGCATCGAAGGCGATGTGGGCGACGCGCGGCGCCGCCGTGGCCGGCTGGGGCATCAGATCCACGCGATACAGGGCATCCGCGTAGGTGAGGTAATAACTCCCGTCATCGGCGGTGATATTGCTCGTGGCCCGCACGCCATGCGGCAGATGATACGAACCGGTATCCCGCTCGGTGCCCTGTTCCAGATCGAACAGCGTCCGGTAGTGCAGTGCGTTGGCGGACCCGGAGTGACCGTCCACCAGCACGTAGCGGCCGCTTCGGGTGATGAAGGTCTGGAAACCGTTCAGGTCGGTAGTCCAGGTGAGGGGGCGCTCGGCGCCGGTCGCCACCTCCACCACGGAGAGCGCGAGCGGATCCTCGGCGCGGTGGCGGTACTTGTAGAGCACCCGCTCGCCGTCGCCCGAACACCAGCCGCGCGGCTCGAGGTCGCGCTGGACCCAATAGTGGCTGGCCCCCGTCAAGGGGAAGAAGCTTCCATCCAGGCTGGCGCGATAAATCTCCCAACTGTTCGCCGCGCCGTAGCTGTCGCTCCACGCGAAGAAGACGTGATCCCCCTCCGCCGAACCGCCCAACAGACTGATGAAGTTGATGGCGCTAAACCCACCGGCGCAGTCGGTGATCGTGCAGGGGAGCTGCCGCAAGTCCAGGAACTGCTGCGCCGGACCCCCCAGGTCGGCGAAAAACAGCCCCTTGCGCGCGCGTTGCAGGGCGGCGTCCCATCCAGCGTCGTAGGGCGAGAAGTAGAATCGGGCACCGGTGGCGTCGATGGTGGCTTCGACGTTCCGAAACGGATTTTGTACGGCATCCCGGCGCTGGCCGCTGGCCAGGTCGTAGGCGTACCAGTGGAATTGCCCGTAGTAGCCGATGGCGCGGTGCGTCCTGAGGAACACGGTGGAGGCATCGTCGTCGATCCGCTGGCTGCCCCAGCTCCACCACGAATTGACGATGTCCGCCGGGTAAATATCGGAGATGTCCCGCAGACCGGTCCCATCCGGATCGACGACGAATAACCGGTTTTTGTGACCCAGCGCGGGATCGCAGAACTCGCATTTGACGTTAAACAGGACCGTGGAGCCCTCCGCGCTCACCTGCACGCGGTCGAACCCGGGCCATCCATTGTTGTGCGGGTCCCACTGGACATCGGCGTATTCGAGAATTTTGACCAAGTCCGCCCGAAACTCGATCGGCGCCGGATAGGTCGCGGCGAACGCGAGCGGCGCGGCGGCGCAACAAGCCAACAGAACCCCGCTGGCCCAAGCAGCGGCTTTGTTGGCGTGCGGGAATCCAGCCATCAGCGTGTTCATGAGCGTGCTCCTGAATATTGACCGCAGTCGCGGTCGTCCCATCGCCCGGAATGACCTGGCACCGACCCGGGGTGAACCGATCCCCCAGCGCTGCCATCGGTGACGCCGGTGTTGCGAAAAGTCTTCATGAGGCCGCCGCCGCTATGCGGTCGCGGTGCCGGATAAAGAGCTTTTCTGTCTATTGGACAGAGCATAAAACTGGATGGTTCTAAGGGTATTTTAGGCTTTCATCGCGCGCCGGTCCACCTGATCCACGATGACGGGACCCGTCGGTATGACCTTGTCCGGAAATCACCTCAGTATTTCTATTTCTACTTTGTCAGAACACCTGTCACTATTCGTTCAGTTGCTGTTGGCGGTAGGCGGAATCGATGGCGGCCTGCCGTTTGCGGTGGCGCGCCTCCATCTGGCGGAGGACCTCCTCGAGCGTGGTGTCCCGCCGCGGCAAGAAGTG